>NZ_JBAVCF010000282.1:0-8261 GCF_049586575.1 Bradyrhizobium sp. | reverse complement strand
ATCGAAGACGACGATGATGACGACTCCACCTTCATCGCCGACGAAGAAGAAGGCGACGAAGACGTTACCGATATCATCGGCGATGTCGGCGGCGACGAGGAGACTTGAGATCGGCCCTGAACTGTGTTCAGGGTTTTGAGACGACGCGCGTCATCCAAGCCGCGCGGCGGGCATGAACGGGAAACGCGGTATCTGGTTTTCCCTCGCGACAAACGCCTAATCGGTTGTGCGGAGATCGTGCTAAAAGTTGGAGTTACGGGGCCATAGCTCAGCTGGGAGAGCGCTTGCATGGCATGCAAGAGGTCGGCGGTTCGATCCCGCCTGGCTCCACCAGCCTCCGCAGGCTTCGCCTGCTTCGGCTCGGCGAGCCATATCGTAGCGGAGGCTGCCGCGCCGTAGCCCGCACGGGCGAAGGCGGGCGATAGCGCCTAAGATTTCCTCCTCTTTGCTGTATCCTGCCTTGGGGGGATACCCGGTGAAATACGTCTACATTCTGGAAGGCCTCGGCGGCGAGCACTTCTATGTCGGCGTTACCGACGATGTGTCCGCGCGACTCTTAAAACACAATGCAGGCGAAGTGTCTCACACATCGAAGTACCGCCCTTGGAAGCTTAAATCCTACGTCGCATTCGGCAATGAAGAGCGTGCATTCGCGTTCGAGAAATATCTAAAATCAGGCTCAGGCCGAGCATTTACGAAGAAACACCTCTAGCTCCACCCCTACCCCCCGGCCAACGCATTGAGCCGATCGCGCAGCGCGAAGATTTCGTCCTTCATGGCCGATAATTCCGCGACTGAGCATTGCGAAGCGGCGAGGATCGACGGCGGCACCGACCGCGCTTTGTCCTTTAGCGCGTGACCGTGCGCGGTCAGGCCAATCAGCACCTGCCGTTCGTCCTCGGTCGAGCGGTTGCGCTCGATGAGCCCGGCCTGCTCCAGCCGCTTGAGCAGCGGGGTCAGCGTGCCGGAGTCCAGGAATAGCCGCTCGCCGATCTCCTTGACGGGCACGCCGTCGCGCTCCCAGAGCACCAGCATGACAAGGTATTGCGGATAGGTCAGACCCAGCCGGTCGAGCAGTGGCTTGTAGACCCGGTTGAACGCATGCGCGGCCGAATAGACCGCAAAGCAAATCTGGTTGTCGAGCCGCAGCATCTGGTCGGCGGCCGGCGGTTTTCGGACCATTTCATTATCCTCGTCACAACTGGCGGCCATTGTGGGCCGCGCGATGCCCGCATTCAATTGCGGACAATTAAACGTGAGATCATGCTTTTTATATTGTGCACAATCTAATTGTTTGCAATATGGATTGCATCGAGACAACGAACAAAGGAGACTGCGATGTCTGTGAACGTGCTCTACAAGACCCAGGCCAAGGCCACCGGCGGCCGCGACGGCCACGCCGCGACGCTGGACGGCGCGCTCGACGTCAATCTCACGACGCCCAAGGAACTCGGCGGCGGAGGCGGTGCCGGCAACAATCCCGAACAGCTTTTCGCGGCCGGCTACGCCGCCTGCTTCATCGGCGCGATGAAATTCGTCTCCTCGCAAGGCGGCCCGAAAGTGCCCGCCGATGCGGCGGTGACGTCAACGGTCGGCATCGGTCCGCGCTCGGAAGGCGGCTTCGGGCTCGATATCGCGCTTGAAGTTTCGCTTCCCGGATTGGCCCGTGCCGACGCCGAGGCGCTGGTGGCCAAGGCGCATCAGGTGTGCCCCTACTCCAACGCCACGCGCAATAACGTCGACGTCCGCCTGACGGTGGTCTGATGCAAATTCCAGCAGAGCGGCCCGCCGTGGTGGCTGGGCGCTCTGCTCGAAAAGCATTTGAAGCCGCCCAAGAAGCCCGCTAGCTCTGAAATCCCTAGGGGAGTGGATTTGACATTCGCTACCCACCTCGCCGCAGGTTCGTAAGGCGAATGTCAAATCCCAAACTCCACTAGAAACCCATATTTGCTAGTGGTCCTATAATTCTAGCATTCGCAAAAGATGCCCGCTTCGAGGGGATGCGAATGTTAGAACTGGACCACTAGTGCGGCGAATTTGAAGTTCCTAAGCTCGCATCGGAGGTTGCCGCGATACCGTGCGAACTTCGGAATCGGAGCTCTAGGGACGGATTTGAGCAAGGGTTTTCAATGACTGAGACTGGTTCGGGCGCGATGACGGGCTTGCGCGTGATCGACCTCACGCGCGTGCTCGGCGGGCCTTACTGCACGCAGATCCTCGCCGACCACGGCGCGAACGTGATCAAGGTCGAGCCGCCGGCGGGCGACGAGGTGCGCGACTGGGGACCGCCCTTCCACGGTGAAGACGCCGCCTACTTCGTCGGCATCAACCGCAACAAGCGCTCGATCGGGCTCGATCTGGCCAGCGAGGGCGGTCGCGTCGTCCTGATGAAGATGCTCGAAGGCGCCGACGTGCTGATCGAGAATTTCAAGCCCGGCACGCTCGACAAATGGGGCATCGGCAACGATGTGCTCCGCGTGAAATTTCCACGGCTGGTCCACTGCCGCATTTCCGGCTTTGGCGCCGACGGGCCGCGCGGCGGCAATCCGGGCTATGACGCGATCATCCAGGCCATGACCGGAATGATCATGGCGACCGGCTCGCCGCAATCGGGCCCGATGC
Organism: Bradyrhizobium sp.; assembly: GCF_049586575.1. GTDB lineage: Bacteria > Pseudomonadota > Alphaproteobacteria > Rhizobiales > Xanthobacteraceae > Bradyrhizobium. The sequence continues at coordinate 5,639 of NZ_JBAVCF010000282.1, read as the reverse complement.
GGATCGGCGTTCCCGTGGTCGACATCACCACCGGCCTTTATGCCGCGATCGGCATCCTGATGGCGCTGTCGGAGCGGCAGCGCTCGGGCCAGGGGCAGTTTCTCGAAACCACGCTGTTCGAGACCGGGCTATCCGTGATGCATCCGCATGCGGCGAATTATTTCATGCATGGCAAGCCGCCCTCATTGACCGGCAACGAGCATCCGAACCTCGTGCCTTATGCGATCTTCTCGACCCGGACCGACAACATCTTTATCGGCGTTGGCAATGACGGCACCTTCCGCAAGCTCTGCAAGGAGATCGGCAAGCCCGACCTCGCGTCCGATCCGCGGTTTGCCCGCAACAAGGACCGCATCGCCAATCGCGAGGCCCTGCGCGAGGAACTCGCCGCCGTCTTCAGCCAGCACGATGCAGAACCCTTATGCGATCGCCTCTTGGCCGCCGGCCTCCCGGCCGGCCCGGTCCAGTCGATCGACAAGGCGCTGACTGGCGCTCACGCCAGCTATCGCGGCGATGTCGTCGAGAAGGACTGGTACAAGGGCGTGGCCTCGCCGATCCGGCTGGCGCGCAGCAAGCCAAGCCTGCGCAACGTCCCGCCCGCCTTCGGCCAGCACACCGCCGAGGTGCTCAAGGAGTTCGGCTACTCGACGTCCGAGATCGAGGCCCTGACGGCCAAGGGCGTGGTCGCTACCCGGCGACGCCATTAAGGGACGCGTTGGTAACGCTTCGGAAAGCCTCTGGGGAAAGCGTTTGCAACCCAGGCATGGGGCGCTTGAACACCCCCGAATTATGCCCATATTGGCCTGTGACCGGGAGGTGAATCCACCTTCAGGTCATGTTGGGGGCGCCGCAAGGGCCCCGGAACTTCAAAGTCGCTTCGAGAGGACTTTGCAAATATGTCTCGTGTTCCCTCGTTATCGAGTCCGTTTCTGCTGGGATTTGACGAAATCGAGCGTGCGCTCGATCGCGTCGTCAAAGGCGCTGACGGCTATCCTCCCTACAACATCGAGCGTTGCGACCGCAGCAATGGGCAGCCGGAAAGATTGCGCATCACGCTTGCGGTGGCCGGATTTACCCGCGACCAACTCGATGTAACTACTGAGGAAAATCAGCTCGTCATCCGTGGACGCCAGCAGGACGACAAGGCCCGGCAATACATCCATCGCGGCATCGCCGCGCGCCACTTCCAGCGCACCTTTGTGCTGGCGGAGGGGATGCTGGTGCTGGGCGCGGACCTGAAAAACGGGCTGTTGTCGATCGATCTGGCCCGGCCCGAGCCGGAAAAGGTCGTTAAGACAATTGCTATCAATGAGCACGAATAATGGAACGAGTAGCGGACTCGACCGCTTGGACTCAGAAGGAGTCGAGACCATGACTGAAGTAAATATCGCATTAGAGCCTCACGTCTCCCTGGAGGCGCTGGCGAGCCTGGGCGAAGGCCATATCGCCTATGTGAAGCAGATCCGTTCCGAGGATGTGCCGGGCCTGTTTCCGCAGGCGCCCACGATCGCGCCGGGATTGAAGCTGTTTGCGCTTCATGCCGCCGACGGCACACCGATCATGCTGACCGACTCGCGCGAAGCTGCGATTGCGAACGCCTGGAGCAACGAACTCGAGGCCGTGAGCGTGCACTGATGCCGCGGCTGCCGCCGACGCGTCGCGCGGCACATGGGTTGATCAAACGCGGAATTGTTCCGGCAGGCGTCGGGAACAGTCCGCGTTTTTAAGTCAACAGCAGGATCAGGCCGCACTCGCGGGCGGCAGCGCCAGCACCGAATAGATCGCCTGAGCCTCGCGCGAGGCGCGCAGCTTCTTCGCCACGTCCTGATCGCGCAACAGCCGGGCGATTCGCGCCAGCGCTTTCAGGTGATCGGCGCCCGCACCTTCCGGCGCCAGCAGCAGAAACACGAGATCGACCGGCTGGCCGTCCATCGCCTCGAAATCGATCGGACGTTCGAGTCTCGCGAACAGGCCGAAGATTTTTTCCAGCTTGGGAAGTTTGCCGTGCGGGATCGCAACGCCGTATCCCACGGCCGTCGTTCCGAGCTTCTCCCGCTGCAGCAGCACCTCGAAAATCGCGCGCTCGTTCTGTCCGGTCAGGCTTGCTGCCCGCGCCGCCAGTTCCTGCAACGCCTGCTTCTTGCTGTTGACTTTCAGTGCCGGGAGAATCGCCTCGGGTGCGACCAGATCGGTAATCGTCATGGAGCGTTCCGAGGTAAATTGCGAGGTAAATCGATCGTCAGGTTGTGAATAGACGTCGGCGGGCGAACGAGGTCGGAAAGGCGGCCGCCCACCACCCCGGTCCTAACTGGGTGGGCTTCTACTCCAACGCAAGAGCGGTGCCAACACCCGTAAAGATACCGCCAACCGGTATCGTTAAGGGCGCGGAACATAGGGAGGGTCCCCCCGCCCGTCAATGCCGATTTTGCACCGATTTCGCCTTGGGCGGATGGCTTCCGATCGAATCGCCACGACGCATTAATTTGTTGTTTCGCCATGATCTTTCCGCAAAATCGGATTTCCGTTTTGCGCTTCGCAACGCGACTTTTTGCCCTTAGCCCGCGGCCTTCACCGCCGGGGGATCGATCCACCCGACGTTGCCGTCCACGCGACGATAGATGATGTTTATCCGGCCGCTCGAACCATGCTGGAACACCAGACAGGCCGCGCCGGTCAGATCCAGTTCCATGACCGCTTCCGAGACCGAGAGGCGCTTCAATGAGGTGGTGGCCTCGGCGATGATGACGGGGCTATAGCCGGTCAACTCTTCATCGCCTTCAGAAGGCGCCTCGATCACGTAACTCGGCGCGTCAAGCGTCGGCGCGACGATCCCCGCCAGCGCTTCGGAAGCCGCATGGGCCTTGCGCACAGAGCGATCCTTCAGGCGGCTCTTGTAGCGGCGCAGCCGCTTTTCGATCATCAACAGCGCCTGGTCGGCGCTCGCGTAGGCATCGCCGGCGCTGCAGTCCGCTTCCAGCGTGATGCCTGAATCAAGATGCAGCGCGCAATCGGTGCGGAAGCCGGAGCCGTCCTTGCTCAGCGTGATATGCCCGGAATAATTGCCGTCGAAATATTTGCGCAGTACTTCTTCGGTGCGTTCACTTACCCGTCCGCGCAAGGCGTCGCCGACCGAGATGCTCTTGCCTGAGATCCGGAGAGTCATGGGGTGCCTCGATTCCTGGCCCAGAAACCACGAATGCGCACACCAACCCTATTCCGATTCCCGTGGGACGCAATCAGGCGGGCTGAGGATCGCGCGAGCGGTCGGAAGATGTGGCGGGCGCTGAAAGGGCATTGCCAAGCATACTTTGTTTGTCGCGCCGCCGCTGCACCGACGATGGAATCCGCATGGCCTCACGGTACTTGGCGACGGTACGACGGGCGATATCAATGCCGGTTGCGCGCAATCGTTCCACGATGGTGTCGTCGGAGAGAATGAGCGCGGGGTCTTCCGCGTCGATCAGTTGTTTGATGTGGTGGCGCACCGCCTCCGCCGAATGGGCTTCGCCGCCATCGGCCGATGCGATCGAGGCGGTAAAGAAGTATTTCAGTTCGAAGATGCCGCGATTGGTCGCCATGTATTTGTTGGCGGTAACGCGCGAGACCGTCGATTCATGCATCTGGATCGCGTCGGCAACCGCCTTCAGGTTAAGCGGCCGCAGATGCGCAACGCCATGCGTGAAGAAGCCGTCCTGCTGGCGGACGATTTCGGTCGCAACTTTCAGGATGGTGCGGGCGCGCTGGTCGAGTGCGCGAACCAGCCAGGTCGCGTTCTGCAGGCAATCGCTGAAATAGGATTTGTCGCCGTCCTTCCGGATCGTCTTCGACAGTTCCGTGTAATAGCTCTGGTTGACCAGCACGCGCGGCAGCGTTTCGCTGTTGAGTTCGACATGCCATCCGCCATCGGGACCCGGCCGCACATAGACATCCGGCACCACGGTTTGCGTGCGGGCCGAGCTGAACTTCAAGCCCGGCTTCGGATCGAGCCTTCGGATTTCGCCGATCATGTCGGTGATATCTTCGTCGTCGACGCCGCACAGTTTTCGCAAAGCCGCGATGTCGCGCTTGGCCAGAAGCTCGAGATTTTCCACCAGCGCCTGCATCGCGGGATCGTACCGGTTGAGGTCGCGCAACTGGATCGCCAGGCATTCGCTCAGCGAGCGCGCGCAAACTCCGGGCGGATCGAATTTCTGCAACACGGCGAGCACCGCCTCGACATCGCCCTCGGAAGCGCCGAGCCGCTCGGCGGCCTGTCCGAGATCGGGCGGCACATAGCCGGCCTCATCGACCAGATCGATCAGGTATTGGCCGATCATGCGCTGGGCGGGCACGGCGAAAGCCACCGCCAGTTGCTCGGCCAGATGACCGGACAGCGTCACTTCGGCCGCCGCAAAGGCTTCCAGATTGTAGCCGTCGTCATTGGAGGCGCCGCCACCCCATTCGGTGTAGGTAGAGGGCGCCGCATCCTGCGCGTTGCGGGCGGCGGCTTCCGCCGGTTCTTCCGAAAATACGTTGTCCAGCGGCGTATCGAGGGTCTGTTCGATCTCGGCGCGGCTGCCGAGGTCGCGATTCATCCATTCTTCTTGGGAGGGCTCGAAGCCGTCGGCCCCCGAATCGGCGAAATCGCCCGCGGATTCCTCGCCAAAACCGCCTTCTGCCACCTCAAGGGTTCCGGCCGCCGGCTCGCCCGCAACCGGCGCTTCCGGCGGGCCCTCGCTCTCGCGCTCAAGCAGCGGATTCCGCTCCAATTCCTCCTCGACGAAGGCCGAAAGGTCGAGGTTAGAGAGCTGAAGCAGCTTGATCGCCTGCATCAGCTGCGGCGTCATCACCAGCGACTGCGACTGGCGAAATTCTAGTCTCTGCGTCAGCGCCATGGAGGCAAGAACCGATTCCCAAAAAACTTGGTCCGATTCTTGCTTAAACTAGTCTCGAGCCGATGTATACGGCTTGACTTCGCGTAAAAAAGACCCGCGTCGCGCCCCCTCAGAGGCGGAATTCTTCGCCCAGATAGAGCCTCCGGACGTCCGGGTCGCTGACGATCTCCTCGGGGCTGCCTTCGGTCAGGATCTCACCGGCATAGACGATATAGGCGCGGTCGGTCAGCCCGAGCGTTTCCCGCACATTGTGGTCGGTGATCAGGACGCCGATCCCGCGGTTGGTGAGATGCCGGACCAGGTCCTGAATGTCGCCGACCGCGATCGGGTCGATGCCTGCAAAGGGTTCGTCGAGCAGCATGTAATTGGGTCGCGTCGCCAAGGCGCGCGCGATTTCGACGCGGCGACGCTCGCCACCCGATAGCGCAATCGACGGCGTCTTGCGGAGCCGCGTGATGTTGAATTCGTCGAGCAGCGAATCGAGCTCCGCCTCGCGCTTTTTGCGTGAGGGTTCGACAACCTCGAGCACCGCGCGGATATTCTGCTCGACGGTGAGGCCGCGAAAAATCGATGCTTCCTGCGGCAGATAACCGATGCCGAGCCGGGCGCGCTGGTACATCGGCAACTTCGTGACGTCGTGGCCATCGAGCTCGATGGCGCCGCGATCGGCCTTGATCAGACCGGTGATCATATAGAACACCGTCGTCTTGCCGGCGCCGTTCGGCCCCAACAGACCGACAGCTTCGCCGCGGCGGACATAGATGC
>NZ_JBAVCF010000281.1:0-3880 GCF_049586575.1 Bradyrhizobium sp. | reverse complement strand
CTCCGATGCGAGCTTCGGAATCAAAGGAGCTCTAGTAACTTATTGATTCTAGTGCGGCCTTGAATTTGAAGTTCCTATAAAGCGATTGCGGCAACACTGATAGGAACTTCAAATTCGCCGCACTAGTGTGGCGGATTTGACGTTCGCTTCGGTGCTAGCTGCAGGTCCTTCAAGCGAATGTCAAATCCAAAGCCACACTAGCAGACTACATTTTCAATGTGTCCCTTTGGTTCTGACATCCGCAATCAAACCCTCCGCCAAGGTATGCCGATGTCAGAACCGGGACGCTGGCCTTTGAGGAGATAACCGAACATGGGTCACCTTCGCACCCTTTGCGCTGCCGCCTTCGTCGCCGCCACCGCCTTTGCCGCCGCGAGCCCCGCGGACGCCGCGCCTTTCCATGTGATCCGCTACGCGGACACGGGCTTCTGCCAGGTCTGGGATAACGGCTTCCCGACCGCGCCGTGGCCGGTGCATTACACCGTCATGACCCATCGCCAGCCGACCTACGAACGGGCGGTGGCCGTCAAGGGCCGGCTGTTGAACAAGCACTACTGCTCGCTGTAAAAACCAGACTCGATCGGCGGAACGGAGCTCCAGCGCGGCAAGATTTGAATTCCTACCGATATCGCGAGGGAATTCGCAGCTCTTTCATCAGCACATCATGCGCAGCCGATATCCGCAGGAAGGCCTCGGCATTGCCACCCGCGTCCGGATGGACGCGCTTGGCCAGCAATTTGTAGGCGCGATGAACTTCGCGCTCGGAGAGACGGCGCTCGAGCGGCAGCCCCAGAAGCTCGCGGCAATGTTCTTCCGGCGTCAGGGTTTTCAGCGGCGCATTTCGCCTGCCGAATTGCGGCGCGGTGAGCGCCGATAACACCTCCCTGATGACGCCGAGCCGCCGCCGCGCGGCGGCGTGCATCGCGTGGTCGGCATCCTCCTGGGCGGCGCGGCGCAAAATCGGCAACGCCTGGGAGGCCGCATGACGCAGCGTTTCTTCCTCGCTGCTTCCTGCGATCCAAAGTACGAGCCGCACCGCCTCGTCATAGTCGGGCGCATGCGCCGACCAGACGCGGTCGAGCTCAAGTTTCCATTCCGCGAGCTGCCGGTCCATGGCGACATCCTGAGAGCCATGAAACACCCCGCAGGAATAAAGCTTTCCTTTCCTGCCGGCGCGGATTTGAATTAACTTGTTGTCAAAATCATAACGTCGGGAAACTCCATGCCGCTTCTCGAACATCATATCGCTGTCGTGACGGGATCAGCCTCCGGCATCGGCCGTGCGATCGCGGCCGGTTACGCCCGCGAAGGCGCACAGGTCGTCCTCCTCGACATCAACGAGCAAGCGGCCGGGGAAGCGGCGGAAGATATCCGCCGCGCCGGCGGCAGGGCTTCAAGTTACCGGCTCGACGTCGCCAGGCGCGAGGATTGCGTTACGGTCGCCAAGCTCGTCGGCGAACAGGTTGGCCGGATCTCGATCCTGGTCAACAATGCCGGCATCAACAGGCGCAACGCATTTGCCGGCGACGCCTCGGCCGTGATCAAGGATTGGGAAGATATCATCTCGATCAACCTCAACGGCGTCTTCAACGTGACGCACGCCTTCCTCGAACCGTTGCGCGCCAGCAAGGGCCGCATCGTCAATATCGCTTCCATTCAGTCCTTCGTGCATGTGCGCACGCCGAACTCGCCGGCCTACACCACCTCCAAGCACGGCGTCCTCGGCTTCACCCGGGCGCTGGCCGCCGAACTCGGAAAATACGGCGTGCGCGTCAATGCGATCGGCCCCGGCCTGATCGAAACCCCGCTTAACGCCACGGTGCGGGCCAATAATCCGGAACTGGTGAAAATTTTCATCGACCACACGCCGCTCGGCCGCGCCGGAAAACCGGAAGACATCGTGGGGCCGGCGATCTTCCTCGCCTCCGACCTGTCATCCTATGTCACTGGATCGATCCTGATGGCGGACGGCGGTTACCGGGCGATCTGACGGCACGCCGGCCGCTTTGGAGACGCGCGGCTAGTGAACGCGATCTTCAGTTTCCATTCGCGACGGGCCGGACGGCTTGTTCGCCACATGCCGCACGACCCGGAGGGTTTACGATTGATGTTGATCGATCCGCCGTACAATTGCTGGTGTCATTCTTCCTCTGCTAAGAATTGCGCTGAGATCGGCAGGAGCGAGATCAGTGGCAAACAGTACAGCCGGCCGGCCGGGACCAGCCGGACCGCAAGGGCGGCCGGGCGAGCCAGGAAAGCCGGGGCCGCAAGGTCACCCCGGGCGGCCTGGACCAGAAGGTGCGCGCGGAAAACCGGGGGCGCAGGGCAAGCCGGGAAAAGCCGGGCCTCGAGGCGCGGGTGGCGAAGCGGGACCGCAGGGAAAGCCGGGCGTACAGGGCGAAAAGGGCCCGCGTGGCGAAGCCGGTCCACCCGGCCAGTTGCCGTCAATCGATCAGGTGATGCCGTGGCTACACGTACTGTTCGACGCTTACGAAGACTACAAGCGACGGCGCGAACGCGAGGACGTCGAGGCCGCCGCGCGTGAGGCGACCACGCAACTGGCGTTTGCTGAACAAGAACACGACGAGGTACTGTTCGACGACGGCGATGAAGACGACCGCAGCGACAGGAAGAAAGACAAGAAGAAAAAAGACAAGAAGCGCCGCAAGCACAATGACAAGAAGAAAGACAAGAAGTGACGTGCACTAGGGGTGCGGAGCTTCCTTCCGTACCTTGCCGAAATGCCGTGCGAGATAGAACGCGATGATCAGTCCGCCGATCAGCGCCACTGCGCATAACGGCCACGGCGGCGGCAGTTGCGGCAGGAAGATGTAGAGCAGCGCGAGACCGATCGCGAGATTGCAGAAGCCCCAGACCACATTGACGACCGCTGAGGACTCGCCGACGCCCTTCGGCGAGGCGAACGGCGTCTGAAAGCGGTTGCCGCAGGTGCCCTGCACGATGTGCGGGATCGCGTTCGTCAAGAACACACCGGCGAAGAACCATCCCACATAGACATACCAGACCATGATCAATCCTATTGGTCGTTACCCGAACCTAAGCCGCGAACGCTCCTTGGCCTTCTCGGCCTCCACCGCGCGGTCGCGCGACGGAGCATGGGTATGGAGCGAAGCGAGCAGCCGATGCGCGGCAGCAGAGACCTCCTCGACGGCGCGGTCGAAGGCGGCCTCGTTGGCCTGTGACGGCCTGTTGAAGCCGGACAGCTTGCGCACAAATTGCAGCGCAGAGGCGTGAATTTCGGCATCCGTCGCCGGCGGTTCAAAGTTGAACAGCGTCTTGATGTTTCGGCACATTTTTCATTTCCCTTCGCGAAAGGTCGGAGCCGGGGTGGCAGCCGGCTGGCTCACCACCCATTTTGTCGTAGAATAACCGGCGCGCTTGCTTTCCGTAAGCCCGGCCCTGCACACGAAGGACGTTTCCCGATGAGCCATGTCATCTACAAGATCGTCGAGCATGACGGCGGCTGGGCCTATACCGTCGACGGCGTGTTCTCGGAAAGCTTCCCGAGCCACGCCAAGGCTTTAGCGGCCGCGCGGCGGGCCGCCGCCGAACAGCGCGTGCCCGGACGCACCGAGGCGATTGAGTATGAAACGGCCGACGGAAAGTGGCACACCGAGACCGCCTCCGGCGGCGATCGTCCGGACACCGACGTTCAGGACACGCCGTAACCCGACAAGCCATCAGACAGGGATGACACCATGAGGGGTTTGCAGCCGCTCCTAACTGCGATTTTTGCGGTCACATCGTTGGCCGCGATGGCGGCTGACTATCCGCCGCCGAAGCAAGGCGACTTCATCGTGCACGACTTCAAATTCCACAGCGGCGAGGTGATGCCGGAGTTGAAGCTGCACTACACGAC
>NZ_JBAVCF010000280.1:0-11884 GCF_049586575.1 Bradyrhizobium sp. | reverse complement strand
CACTGGGTGACCAAGATGAAGGCGGCGAATATTCCCGTCGGTTATCTGCGCACCGTCGAGGAAGCCTTCAACTCGCCCGAAGCGCGCGAACGTCATCGCGTCAGCGAGATTCCGCACCCCAAGGCCGGCACCGTTCCGAATATCGAAACCCCGCTTAATCTTTCCCTGACGCCAGTCATCGATCCCGTCGCCGCGCCATTGCTCGGCCAGCACACAAGAGAAGTGCTGCGCGATACACTCGGTTATGATGAGGCGAAGATCGCTGCGTTGGCGGAAGCCGGAGTGTTCGGAAAGGTGCTGGCCTCAGCCGGCTGATATTTGTCTGGCCGCATTCGTGATGCGGCGACACGTTCTGGAAAGAAAAATATGCCCGGTGGCCGCTCGGCCACCGGGCTTTCTTTCGTTTCTGGAGCTGCTTTTTGATGCCGCGACTTTCGTTGCTCGCCTGGAAGTGTATTTTCCGCATTTGCCGCGGCGCTATTATAATGTAGAGCCGGTGATATCCCCTCGCGGACGATCCGCCTCGTTTCCCATCAAAGGAGTTATTCCCATGACGCACGCCATCCGCTTTCACAAGACCGGCGGTCCCGAAGTTCTTGTCTGGGAGGAGGTCAATGTCGGTAAGCCGGGTGCGGGCGAAGCGCGCATCCGCCATACCGCCGTTGGGCTCAACTTTGTCGACATCTATAATCGCTCCGGCGTTTATCCGTTGCAGCTGCCGAGCGGCCTTGGCGGCGAGGGTGCGGGAGTCGTCGAGGAAGTCGGCCCCGGCGTTACCGACCTCAAGCCGGGCGATCGCGTCGCTTATGGCGCAGCCCCGCTTGGCTCCTATGCCGAAGTGCGGCTTATTCCAGCGGAGCGGTTGCTCAAGCTGCCCAATGGTATCGACGACAGGACCGCGGCTGCGATGATGCTCAAGGGCCTCACCGTGCAATATCTCATCCGCCAGACCTATCGCGTCAAACCAGGCGATACGATTCTGCTTCACGCCGCAGCCGGCGGCGTCGGCCTGATCCTGTCGCAATGGGCCAAGCATCTGGGCGCCACCGTGATCGGCACCGTCGGCAGCGACGAGAAGGCCGCGCTCGCCAAGGCCCATGGCTGCGCACACACCATCGTCTATTCGCGCGAGGATTTCGTGAAGCGCGTCGACGAAATCACCGGCGGTAAGAAAGTGCCGGTGGTTTACGATTCCGTCGGCAAGGACACTTTCCTTAAATCGCTGGATTGCCTCGCCCCGCTCGGTGTCGTTGCCTTGTTCGGTCAATCGTCAGGCGGCGTGGAGCCGCTCAACCTCGGTCTATTGGCTCAGAAGGGCTCGCTGTTCGTCACCCGCCCGACGTTGAACACCTATGCGGCCAAAACGGAGAATCTTCGCGCCATGGCAAAGGAGCTGTTCGAGGTCGTGGCTTCCGGCGCGGTGAAGATCAATGTCAACCAGACCTATCCGTTAAAGGACGCCGCCAAGGCGCATGCGGATCTCGCCGCGCGCAAGACCACGGGCTCGACCGTCTTCCTGGTGTGAGCGCGATGGCCCGCGTTCTCATGCCTCTGCCGGCGCGGGACTTCGACCCGAGCGAAGCCGCCGTCAGTTGGCAGGTATTGTCGAATGCGGGCCATACGGTCACCTTTGCGACTCCGGACGGCCAGCCCGCAGCCGCCGACGACATGATGTTGACCGGGCAAGGCCTCGATCTCTGGGGCGCGATTCCGCTGTTGCGCAATCTGCCGCTGATCGGGCTTTTGATGCGGGCCAATCGTGATGCCCGCAACGCCTACGCGGCGATGATCGCTGACCCCCGCTATTCAAACCCGCTACGCTGGGATTCCGTCGATCCTTCCGCGTTTGACGCGCTGCTCTTGCCGGGTGGGCATCGCGCGCGCGGCATGCGCGATTATCTCGAGAGTGTGACGCTTCAGCGTCACGTTGCCGATTTTTTTGACGCACAAAAGCCGGTCGCCGCGATCTGCCATGGCGTACTTCTGGCCGCGCGAAGCCACTCGGCCCGGACTGGCCGTTCGGTGCTTAATGGCTACAAGACGACGGCGTTGACCTGGGCCCTCGAAAACAGCGCCTGGAAGGTCGCGCGCATTACGCGGTTCTGGGATCCGAACTATTACCGGACGTATCTCGAACAAACCGGCGAGCCCGAAGGCTATATGTCGGTGCAGCAGGAAGTGACGCGCGCGCTCGCTCAGGCGGAGGATTTTCTCGACGTGCCTCGTACCGATCCGGAGCATCGGCGGAAGACGTCCGGCTTGCAGCGCGATTCCATGGATGACGCGCGGCCGGCCTTCGTGGTGCGGGATCGTAACTATATTTCCGCTCGCTGGCCGGGCGACGTCCACACCTTCGCAAAAGCCTTTGTCGATCTGGTGAAATAGCGCCGTCCCCAGAGCGAGCGAATGGCAGATCACCCGGACGGTGGTGATCCCCTCCACCATGGCCTGGGTGTTCGCTTCGCTGACGCCCGCGATCTCCTTTGCGCTGATCGGCGTGCTTGTCGGCGAGTTCATCGGCGCCGAACAAGGGATCGGCCGGCTGATCATCGAGTCGGAAGCGCGGGGCGAAGCGTCGGGCATGATGGTCGCGGTCACTATCCTGATGCCGGTCGGCGTCGTGCTTGCCACCGGAATCCAGCGGCTCCAAGCCTATCTCCTGCGCTGGCGGCAACATAGCCGGTCGGATTGAGGCGCTTGTCTATTTGCTTCCGAATGCTATGAGCAGGCGGGATCGGTTCGATGGGGGTTTCCGATGAGCATCAAGGTCTACGGCTTCTGGCGTTCGATCGCGTCATTTCGCATCAGGGTCGCGCTCAAACTGAAGGAATTGCCGTTCGAGGAAATCTCGATCGATATTCTTCAAGGCGAGCAGTTCAAGCCGGGCTACGACGCCGTCAATCCTGAGCATGTGGTGCCGACCTTCATCCATGACGGCCATTCGCTGTATCAGTCGCTCGCGATCATGGAATATCTCGACGAGATCAAGCCGGCGCCGCGGCTGTTGCCGGACGACATCAGGGAGCGCGCCTATGCGCGCTCGCTGGCGCTGATGACCATCGCCGACGCCCATCCGCTGACCGTGCCGCGGGTCCGCATGCATCTGGCGAAGGCGTTCGGCGCCGAGACCAAGGCGATCGAGGAATGGGGCGCGCATTGGACCACCGAGGCTCTCGCGGCCTATGAGCGGTTCCTGGCGCGCCGCGCCCCGGCGCCGTTTGCACTCGGCAAAGACGTCGGACTTGCGGACATCTGCATCGCCGGCCAGGTAGTCGGCGCGCAATACCTCAAGGTCGGACTCGATGCCTTTCCGCTGGTGAAGGAGCTTTCGGGTCGCTGCTTTGCGTTGCCGGAATTTTCGAACTCACACCCGTTCGAGCAGCCCGATTACAAGACGGCAGGCGCGAAGCATTAATCAGGCCGTTTGGAGCTTCAAGGAAGTGCTGAACTCTTCCGCACGGGAAGCTATGGCTCCCTCTCCCTGAAAGGGAGAGGGAGTCACCTTTTCTCATATGTCAGTCCGGATATTCCGATCCGCTCCCGTTTTGCGCGCAAGCGAGCAAAGCGACCTCCCCTTTTCAAGGGGAGGTTCAGGTAACCCAAGCACACTTCCAGCGGACCGATCTTTAGACATCGAGCCCCAGCACGCGTGCGGCATTGCCGCCTGCAATCTGCGACAGCATCGTCTCGTCCATTCCATGGACGCCGGCGACATGTCCGACCGGATTATATTCGGCCATGTCGAAGGGATAGTCGGTGCCCATCAGGATACGATCAGGTCCGAACACGTCGATCAGATAAGCGAGTTGGTGATAGCTGAAGACGACCGTGTCGAGATAGACCTGCCGCAGGTACGTCGTCGGCGGCAACGGCAGATCGCCGTGCGAGTCCTTTCGCGCGCCCCAGCCATGATCGATGCGGCCGGAATAAGCCGGCAAATAGCCGCCGCCATGCACCGCCATCAGCTTCAGATCGGGGAAGCGAGCCAGCGTTCCCGAGAAGATCAGGTTATGAAGCGCAACCGTCGTCTCGAGCGGATTGCCGAGCACGTTGTTGAAATAGAAATGCGTCAGGCGGTCGCCATGGGTGAAGCCGTTCGGGTGCATCATGATGAAGGCCCCGAGCTGCTCGGCGCGGGCAAAGAAGGGCCGGAATTTCGGATCGGATAGCTCCTGGCCGTCGACATTGGTCAGGATTTCGACGCCCTTCAGCTTGAGATCCTTCATCACATAGTCGAGTTCCCGCACTGCGAGCTCCGGCTCCTGCAAGGTCACGACGCCGAGCCCGACGAACCGGTCCGGCTTGCGCGCGCAATATTCCGCCACGCCGTCATTGGCGAGCCGGTGCGCCTTTTCGGCGATCTTGGGATCGACCGAGTAGTAACATTGCGGCGGGGCGGGCGCGACGAGCTGGATGTCGATGCCCATCTTGTCGAGATCGAACAGGCGGCGATCGACGGTCGTCATGACCTCGCCGAGGTCCTTTTCCTGCTGGGCGTTGATCTCCTTGGTGGCCGCATCGGCAAAATGCGCCAGTGGCACGCGCGACAAATCGACATGCGGCTGCGCCATCTTGGCGGCCTGGGGTATGACGATATGGGCGTGAATATCGATCGTCGTGGAAGACGGACGCCGTGCGAGGCCGTCCGCGTCATTGTTGCGTGCGGCAGTAAGGCCATAGCGGTTCTTGGCATCGATCATGGATGAGGACTCTGCTGTTGGAGGCAATCGGATCGTTGTGTTTCGGGATCAGCGAGTGGTCAGGATTTCGGCTTGCGCCGGGTCCAGTGGACGGAAACCGTGGTCGCATCGGCCTCGCCCAGCCCATCCGCTTCCGCTTGCTCAAAGCAGGCCAGCGCGCTTTTCGCAACCGGCAGTTCGGCATGGAGGGAGGCGGCAAATTGCACGGCGGTGGCGAGGTCTTTTTTGGCGGCGGTGATGCCGAAGGCGGTCTCTCCAAGTGGCGCGCCGCCGAGCACCTTGGCGATGATGGCGCCGCGGCCTTTCATCGCGGCGGGCGCGCCGGCGGTGTCGGAGAGGATGTCGATCAACCGTTCCGGGGGAAGATTGAGTGGCTTGCAGATGGTGAGAGACTCGCCGAGCGCCTGCCAATAGACGAGAAGCGGCAGATTGACCGCGAGCTTCAACGTTGCACCGGCGCCGAGCGGGCCGACATGCTCAATGCGGCGGCAGAGTTGCTCGAGCAGGGGCTTTGCGCGCGCGACGTCGGCTTCAGACCCTCCGACCAGACCAAACAGCTTGCCTTCCCTGGCGGGGACTTTGCTGCCGCCGACCGGGCATTCGACAAAAGCTGCGCCGGATCGCATCGCGGCCTGGCCGACCGATACCATGGTGTCGGGGCGAATGGTGCTCATATCGATCACGAGCTTGCCGGCGAGCTTCGCCTTCAACAGGCCGTCGGCGCTGCGATAGACGGCTTCGGTCGCGGCATCGTTCAACAGCATGACAATCACGGCATCGCAGCCTTCGACGAGCGCGGCCGGAGAGGTGGCGGCTTTCGCGCCCGCACTGACCAGTGGTTTGGTCTTGGCGGCGTCACGATTCCAGACGGCCACTTCGTGTCCTACCGAAATCAATCGCTCCGCGATCGATGCGCCCATTCTTCCCGTTCCGCAAACGCCGACTTTCATTGTGTTTTACCTCGATCTTGTGGTGTCTGGCTTAGTGGGCATGATACACGCCCAGATGCTGCGTGATCAGCTCTTCGTTGATCCCGATCGCGTCGCCCGCAAAGACGCACCGTCCGGTGTTTAGAATGACGGCCTGGTCGGCGACCTCGAGCGCCAATTGCCGGTTCTGTTCGACCAGAACGATGGACTGGCCTTCCTCTTTCAATCGCTTGATGGTGCGGCCGACTTCCGCAACGATCAACGGCGCAAGACCTTCCGACGGCTCATCGAGCAGCAGGACGCGAGGATTGCCCATCAGCGCGCGGCCGATCGCCAGCATCTGCTGCTCGCCGCCGGACAGCGTGCCGGCAAACTGCGCGTGGCGTTCCTGCAGGCGCGGGAACAGCTCGAAGATGCGTTCCACATTCCACGGCTTGGCCGTGCTCCGCTCGCGTTGCCGCGCCACGATCAGGTTTTCGCGCACCGTCAGCGACGGGAAGATCCGCCGGCCCTGCGGGACGAGGCCAATGCCGAGGCGCGAAATGCGTTCGGGGCTCAAGCCTCCGATCGCCTCGCCAAACAGGCGGATGTCGCCCTCTTTCGGCGTCAGGAAGCCGACGATGGTGGAGATGCAGGTGGTCTTGCCGGCGCCGTTACGTCCCAACAAAGCGATCACCTGGCCCTCGGCCAACGAGAAGCCAACGCCGTGCAGAATATGGCTGTCCCCATAGAAGGTGTGCACGCCGGAAAGGCAGAGGGCTTCACGCGCCAAGGTACACCTCGCGCGTTCGTGCGTCTGCAATCACCGTGTCCCGCTCGCCGTCGACGATGACGCGACCGTAATTGAGCAGCGTCACCGTTTCGGCAAGATCAAGGGCAGTATCCATGTCATGTTCGATCATGACCACGGTGGTATCTTTCGGGATCGAAGCCACCAGGGATTTCACGGTCGTTCGTTCGCTGTCGGAGAGGCCCGCCAGGGGCTCGTCCAGCAGCAGCACGCGCGGTTGTTGCGACATCGCCATCGCGAGTTCGACCCGGCGTTTTTCGCCGTAGGCCAGTTCAGAAACCGGATGGTCGGCCAGATGCAGGAGCCCGACGCTGTCGAGCGTCCGGCGGGCTTCGGTGGCGAGATGCCGATAGGACGACAGCGGCCGCCACATCTGCCATCGCGAAGGAAGCAGGCCGAGAAGGCCGAGCGTGACGTTGTGCTCGAGGGTGTCGCCGCCAAACAGCGTGATGATCTGATAGGTGCGTGACAGGCCCCGATGCGCCCGCCTGTAAGGGGGAAGCGTCGTGACGTCTTCGTCGAACAGCTTGATTCTTCCGGAGTTCGGCCGCATGTCGCCGCTGATCTGGTTGAACAGCGTGGTCTTGCCGGCGCCGTTGGGGCCGATGATCAGTCGCCGCTCGCCTGGCCGGATCGAAAGCGACACCCCTTGCGTGACCTTGAGGCCACCGAACGCCTTGTTCAAGTCGACGATTTCAAGCGCGAGGTTCGACGACGGCGCGCTCATGACGACCGTCCTCGCAATCGCGCTGTGAGCTTCTGCACGCCCGGGACGATCCCGGTCGGCATCACGAGCACAATGAACAGGAATACCGCGCCAAGCAGCATGTTCCAGCGGTCGATATAGGCCGAAGCATAGTTCTTCAAGAGCAGCACGAGCGCTCCGCCCACGACCGGGCCGCCGAGCGTGCCCGATCCTCCCGCGATCACGCCGAGCAGCGCTTCGGCCGAGCTCGTGGTCGAAAGCGAGGTCGGGTGGATGTATTGGTTGTAATAGACATAGAGCAGCCCGGCCACGCCGCCCCAGAAGCCGGCATAGATGAAAGTGATCCAGCGGATCATCCAGGGATTGAAGCCCAGCGCCGCCATCCGGCGCGGCTGATCGCGTACGCCCTTCAGTGACGAGCCGAAGGATGACGACACGAAGATGGCCATCATCGCGAAGGCGAACATCGCGACGATCAGGGAAAACCAGTAGAACGAAGCCGCGCTCTCGAGCGAGATGCCGAACGGCGAGGGGCGGGTCAACCCGGCGATGCCGTTGTCACCGTTGGTGACGTTCGACATGCGATAGGCAAGCCCCCACAACACCTGCGATAGCGCCAGCGTTATCATCAGGAAGCCCAGGCCCGTCGCGCGCAGCGCGATCACGCCGAAGAACGCCGCCATCGCCACCGTTCCCGAGATCGAGATCAGCGCCGCGGTGCCGTGGCCGAAGCCGTAGCGGCTGGTCAGGATTGCCGAGAGATAGGCGGCAACGCCAAGATAGGAAGCATGGCCGAGCGAGGTCATGCCGCCGAAGCCGACCAGCAGGTTGAGGCTGAGCGCGAAGATCGCCGCGATCCAGATCTGGCTTGCAAGGTTGATGTAGAAATCCCCTGCAAGAAAAGGTAGCGAGAACGCCATGGCGGCGAAGACGGCGCTCGCGATCCACTTCATGCGCTGACACGCCCGAACAGGCCCTGCGGGCGGAACGCAATGACAAAGATCATCGGCAGAAACAGGATGATGTAGGCCAGCTCCGGAAACAGGACGGTGCCGAAGGTGTAGATGAAGCCGATGATGAAGCTGCCGACGAAGGCGCCGAACAGGCTCCCGATGCCGCCGAGAATGACGACGATCAGCGCTAGCGGCAGCATATCGCCGTCAAGTCCGGGATAGGCGGAGAGAATAGGGCCGCCAAGCACGCCGGCCGCGCCGGCAATCCCGGTGCCAAGGCAGAACACGATGGTGAAGAGACGCGAGACGGGAATGCCGACGGCGCGGGCCATCTGGCGGTCGTCGACGCCGGCGCGGATCATGGCTCCAAGCCGCGTGCGATCAATCAGGATGTAGAGCGCGGCTGCTGCGACGACGGCGATGCCGACCAGTACCAGCCGGTAGGTCGGAAACACGAAGCCGAACAGCCGCGTCGGCGCCTGCAGATAATGCGGCGTCGGCACCGGAATGGAGTCGCCGCCCCAAAGCACCAGACATGCATCCGAGATTATGAAGGCCATGCCGAGCGTGACCAGCACCTGGCCGAGCGGATTGGTTTTCAGCCGTGTCAGCACCAGCCGCTCGAACAGGCCGCCGAGTGCGGCGACGATGATTCCAGCACCCAGCGCCGTCACCCAGAGGTCCAGGCCGCTATAGTTGCGTAGCGCGACGGCTCCGAAATAAGTGCCCAGCATGAAGAATGCGCCATGCGTCAGGTTGGCAAGCCGCATCAGGCCGAAGATCAGCGAGAATCCGGACGACAGCAGAAACAGCAAACCGCCAAGCGACAGGCTGTTGAGACCCTGGATGATCCAAAACTGCATCTAGTGTCCCGATACTGCGTCCTGCTTCTGAGGGCGTTCCAACCACAAACCGTAACCTCTCACCCCAACCCTGTCCCACCGCAAGTCGGGCTTGCCCGACTTGCGCAAACTTTACAATGCGCAACCGGGGCAGCCCCCGGTTGCGTGGGAGCGCACTCCCAGAGCGGGTTTCGGCTCACCCTAGCTCCGTATAATTTCAGAGCTCCAGATTCTTGGCCGGCGGATAATCGCGCGAATAGACCGGGTTCTTCAGGAATTCGGTCTTGTTATAGGTCCAGAACTGGCTGACATCCGGATAGTCCTTGATGACGGCATTCACCAGGCGTCCGTCGGTTCGCGTGACCTTGCGGATATAGACGTTGCCGACCACGTTGCCGAACTCGTCGAATTTGACGATCCCGCGCACCGTGTCGAAGTTGTTGCCGCGGATGGCCGCCATGAAACCCTTCTTGTCTTCCGCGTTGCCCTTGACGATCTTGAGCGCGCCTTCCAGCACTTCGCCCGAGACGTAGGTACTTCCGGCGTAGTAGCCGGGATCGTACTTGAACTGTTTGCGGAAGGATGGCGCAAACGCCTTGTTGAGCGGATTATCGAGTTCGGCCGAGTACCAGCTCGTGGTGATGATGCCGAGCGCCTCGTCGCCCATGTTGCGCAACACGGATTCGTCGAGCGCGGTCATGCCGCCGATCACGGCTATCTTGTCCTTCAGGCCGTACTCGATGAACTGGCGCAGGAAACGGAAGCCGTTCGAGCCGGCTGTGCCCAAGAAGATCGCATCGGCATCGGTCTTCACCTGCGCGACATAGCTGCCGTAGTCGGGCGTCGCCAGCGGCGTGAAGATCTTCTGGATGATCTTGCCGCCACCGTCCTCAAAGGCGCGCTGGAAGCCGGCGCACATCTCGTGACCGTAAGCGAAGTCGTCGGCGATGGTGACGATCTTCTTGTATTTCAGCTCCTTGAGCGAATAGTCGGCAAGCGGATAGGCGCATTGCGCCGAGGTCGAGGTCAGCCGGACGTACCAAGGGCTCGGATGCCGTTGGGTCATGTCTTCGGCCGCGGAAACGCCCAAGGTCGGTACCTGCTTCTCGGTCAGATAGTCGATGATCGCGAGCGCCTCGAAGGCTGCGAGCGGGCCGATGATGCAGTGGACGTTATTCTTCTCCACCAGCTCCTGCGCCTTGGTGCGCGCGGTGGCGGGAACGCCGGCGGTATCGGCGACGATCAGATCGATCTTGCGGCCCGCCAGCGTGTAATCACGCTCTTTCAGGAACATGGTCAGCGCCAGTTCCATGTCGATGCCGCCGGACGCCAGCGGTCCGGTCTTGGCCGCCAGAAGGCCGACGCGGATCGGCCCGCTGGTCTGTGCGAACCCAACGTTCGGACTGGCCATGGTCGCGATGCCTGCGCCGGCAACGCCTGATACAAATTGTCGTCGCGAAATCGTCATGGTCCCTCCCAAGGGCATTCAGCCCGGACATCCGTGCTTTTTATGGTTGAGCGATTTATCGAACGGAAGCACTAAATGATCAAGTGATAACCACGCCTCGGAGACCGATCCGCCACGCACTAAAGTCGAAAAAACGCGGTTTCGACGTTTTTTGTCGCGGTGCAATAACGCTCCGACGTCGTGTGCGACGATTGGCCTTAGGCGCCCATCCTCACGCCTGCCCGCTCTTGGGGGCGGTGAGGATCGTCCGCTTCAGGACTTCAAAGACGGCGGCGGTGTCCTGGTCGCCCAAGCCCATGGTCATGGCCTGGGTGTAGACGGGCTGGGTCAACGTGAACAAAGGGGTCTCAACGCCGATATCGTCAGCGAATTCGGCGATGATCGCCATGTCCTTTTTCCAGGTCGAAACCTTCATGGTGGCAGGCTCATATTTGCCTTCGACCATCATCGGCGCCCGCATCTGGAACATGCGCGAACCGCCGGCGCCGGGACCGACCATCTCGACGACGCGCTTCGGGTCGAGACCGGCGCGTTCCGCCAGAATCATCGCCTCCGCGGTGGCGACGTTGTGGATCGCGACCAGGTGGTTGGCGACGAATTTCATCCGGCTGCCGTTGCCGTAAACGCCGAGATCAGCGCTTTGCTTGGCAAAATCCGCAAACAATTGACCGCAACTGGCGATCGCGGCACTGTCGCCACTGGCGTAGACAATGAGGTCGCGCATCCTGGCCTGCGCGCCCGTGCCGCTTAACGGGCAATCCAGCGCGATATGGCCGGCTTTTTTCAGGGTCGCCTCAAAACGAAGCTTGTCCGCGAGCGCCAGCGTCGAGAGTTCGACGACGATGCGCTGGCGTTCGCCGGACTCGGCGATCTGCCTGGCGACGCTTTCGACCGCTGCGGGAGTCGGAAGGCTCGTCATGACGATGGGCGCATTGCGGACGACCTGGGCCACGCTTTCGACGATGGCAAGGCCGGCTTCTGCGAGCTCTGCGCACTTGGCGGGATCGGTATCGAAGCCGACCACGTGCCATCCGCGCTCAACGAGGTTGCGGGCGATCGCGCCGCCCATGATGCCAAGCCCGACGATCCCGACCGTCTTGTCCATGAAAATTTCCCGCCGAAAGAGGCTCGCACCGGAACTGATGCGACCGCGCGCCCTCAATAGCGATTGATCCGGCAATAGACAATCGCCAACCCGCGATCACGCGCCCGATGCCAACCGTGCTGCAAAATCTGCTCGTTCGATCCGGCCGGTCTCTTGCCGAATTCGATTGACGGGCAGCGCAGCCCGCGCCTTAATTAGTGATCGGGCGATAAACAGACTTCAAGAATCGGACCACTAGTGCGGCGAATTTGAAGTTCCTGTCAATGTTGCGGCAATCGCTTTATAGGAACTTCAAATTCAAGGCCGCCCTAGAATCAATAAGTTACTAGAGCTCCTTTGATTCCGAAGCTCGCATCGGAGGTTGCCGCGATACCGTGCGAACTTCGGAATC
>NZ_JBAVCF010000279.1:0-3828 GCF_049586575.1 Bradyrhizobium sp. | reverse complement strand
GGCGGCGCGCAGACCTACGGCATCATGCTCGGCGCGTTCGGCATGGGCGCGGTGATCGGCGCGCTCAACATCAGCGAGGTACGCAAACGCCTGAGCGGCGAGGCCGCGATCCGCGCCTGTGCTTTGTCGATGGGCGGCGCCATCGCGGCCGTGGCGCTGAGCCACGAACGGGTGCTGACCGCCGCCGCCCTCGTGGTGGCCGGCGCGGTCTGGATGCTGGCGGTCGCGCTATTCAATATCGGTGTGCAGCTTTCGGCGCCGCGCTGGGTGGCCGGGCGATCGCTCGCGACCTTCCAGGCGTCGATCTCCGGCGGCATCGCGATCGGAAGCTGGGGATGGGGATGGCTGACGGATGCCGCCGGCGTCGAAGCGGCGCTGCTGGTCTCAGCAAGCTTGATGCTGCTTTCGCCGCTGCTCGGCTTCTGGCTGAAAATGCCGCGGGTCGGCGCTCGCAACGAGGATGCCGAGGTGCTGGCCGATCCCGAAGTGCAGTTGCCGCTGACCGGGCGCAGCGGACCGCTGGTGGTAGAGATCGAGTATCGCGTCGCTCAGAACAACGCCCGCGCCTTCCACAACGTCATGCAGGAAGTTCAGCTCAGCCGGCAGCGCAACGGCGCCTATGGCTGGTCGATTGCGCGCGATATCGCCGATCCGGAACTATGGACCGAGCGCTACCATTGTCCGACCTGGTTCGATTATCTGCGCCAGCGCAGCCGCTCCACGCAATCCGAGCGCGCGCTGCATCAGCGCGCGATGGATTTCCATCTCGGACCGGATCCGGTGCGCGTCCGCCGCATGCTGGAGCGTCCGTTCGGTTCGGTGCGCTGGAAGGAAGACACGCCCGACCGCGCAGCCAACGAAGTGCTGCCGGTGGCCTCTGCCGCGGCAGGCAGCAGCACCTGACGTTCAGACTACTGTCCGTTGTCGGTCAGGACCTTGTCGCACGCTTTGCTGAGCCGGGTGCGGTGCTGCTTCAGGCATTCCAGCACGACCGAATCGCCGTCGTTCATCTTGGCGCGGCAGAAACGCGATACGTCGCGCGCGCAGGCATCGTGACCCTGCTGGGCCGAGACGTTTGGTATCGCGAGAACCTGCGCCGCCAAGAACGCTAACAAGAGCGCCGACAAAAACACAAAACAAACCTTGAGCATCTGAGCACGCCTTCATCTTACGTAATGCCGGGATGAAAGTCCGCATGGGCGGCCATGTCAATGCGCGGGTCGACGCATCGACCGGCCCTTGTTTGCGGCCCGTCGCTATCGTTCAGCGACCGCCCTCGGTTTCTGCGACATATCGCGATCCATCACCGCGCGGCAGCCCGCGCTCAGATCGGCGCGGTGCCTGACCATGCAGGCCGTGATTTTCGGAATGTTCGGAATTTCAGCGGCGCAGAGACGAAACGCGTCGCTGGTGCACATTCGCTGCGCCTCGACGGTGTAAGCGAAGCCGGTGCTTGAGGTCATCGACCACAGAGGCGCGGCGACCGACAGTGCGAGCGCGGCCCGGCGAAACGTCGGTGCGAAAGATATTAGAGACTTGGTCATTTCAGGATCCCCATCAGAGGCTCAGCTGGGCCCGCCAGTGATTGGCGCGCGCTCAAGATGGGAGGATGCCCCGCCTTCGCCGCCGGCTCTGTGATGTCAATCACTCAGCTCCGCGAGAGCGAAACGGCCCAATGTTGGGGGAGCGTTAACAACTCTTTCCGATAAATGGCTTGGAGCTGATTTTAGTTTTTGCGTTAAGGAAGCAGTAACCATGCGTAACGCGTTGGGCTTGATGCTGGTAAGTGTGGTGGCGGCGACGTTGATCGCCGCAGCTGGTTGGTTCTGGACATCATCGGCAGGCCGGCACGCGGCCGCGGCTCAAACTGTCGCCGAAGCACACGCTGCCTTCGCCCCTGCTCCTGCAAAACGCACGGCCGCCAGCCGTGACTCGATTGAGGTCACCGGCAGCATCTCCGAAAAAGCGCCGGTCGCCCCTCCTCCGCAGCCGAAAGAGGCTTGCACCAATCCTGACGCGCTCGGCGTCTCCCGTGTCGTCGAAGTCGATACCACGGGTGGACCTGGCTTCGGCTTTGAGCAATTCAAGCAGTTCGATTTTCTGGCCGACAAGGAAGTCGTGCTGACCTTTGATGACAGTCCGTGGCCGGTCAACACGCCGGCGGTGCTCAAGGCGCTCGCCGACCAATGCACCAAGGCGGTGTTCTTCTCGATCGGCAAGCACGCCAGCTATCATCCCGAGCTGCTGCGGCAGGTCCTGGCGGCCGGCCACACGGTCGGCACCCATACCTGGTCGCACGCCAATCTGAATTCCAAGAAGATGACCGAGCAGATGGTCAAGGACGAGATCGAAAAAGGCAACAGCGCTGTCAAGCTCGCGCTTGGCACCGCGCCCGCGCCGTTCTTCCGCTTCCCGGAATTGCAGCAGAGCGCCGCCGCGATGGCCTATCTCGGCACGCGCAACATCGCGATGTTTTCCTGCGACCTCGATTCCTTCGACTTCCGGGCCAAGAGTCCCGAGCAGGTCATCTCGAACGTGATGACCAAGCTCGACAAGCAAGGCAAGGGCATCATCCTGATGCACGACTTCCAGAAGCACACCGCCGAAGCGATGCCGGAATTGCTCCGGCGCCTGAAGGCCGGTGGCTACAAGATCGTGTTCATGAAGCCCAAGGCGCCGATGCAGACCTTGCCCGAATACGACGAGGAGATGATGAAGGAAATGAAGCTCCCGGTGGCGAGCACGCGTCCGGTCGGCAACGTGATCCAGACGGTTTCGCAGTAAGCACCGCGATCTGAAACGCCCGGCCTGAACTGATCAGGCGCTGCCGCCGCAGGGCGGCCGGTCCTTCACCGCCTGAAGCGACGGACTGCCGCTCGTCATGAATTCCGACACGGCGGCCTCTGACGACCAGTTCAGATAGCAGATGAATGCCGCCGAAAGCGCGATCAGCAGCACAACTTCCAGAATGATAATTCGGACGATGGACGGCCAGAAGTCCTGGGCTGTCTGGCTGTTGTCAACTGATGAGGGCATGACTGCCTCCCGGGTACAAGACTGGTCCCTTTTTAGAGACGCCAGCCGAATGGTGCTGTGAAGGACTTCACAGTTCCGGCGAGTATTTCGACGGCTACCAGTAGATGCCGTGACGGTGCAGTCCTTCGATGACCTCGGCTTCGACCGATTGGCGCTGCGATCGGAGTAAATTGGCGCATGGCGTCTCTCCGCTGGCTGTTGATGCGGGGAAACTAGTACCGCCGGACCGGAAAGCGGCTCGTCAATCAACCCGGCTTGACTTCAAGACTTCGGCGCCATCAGGCATTCCGCCACGACCAGCTCCTTCACCTTCTTGTCCGACAGCCGCCGCCGCGACCCATCGACGGTCTCATAACCGTCTTTCGAGCAGGAGATCGTGATCTGGTCGGCCGTGATGTCGCTGCCGAAGCTCGGATACAGCTTGTAGACACCTTCGCTGCTGGTCCGAACCAGGATCCTCCATTTGCCCATCTCCGCCTTGACCAGGACGTCGGGGATAGGCGTCAAGGTTCCGGTCTCTCTGACCGAGCCGACGAATACCAAATCATAGTTTTCGTCTCGCTCGGAATCGACCTGTCCCGAGTAAGACGGCTGGGAGCGCCTCCTTCCCCGACGAGGCGGCATCCTGGGTGATGATCTTGCCATGGACGAGCAATAGATCGGCGGGATTGGCCGAGGCTGGCGTGACGCCGGCGATGGCGAACGCCCACAGGACGACAGACCAAAATAACCGGCGCAATAGTTGACTGGAACGCACCCGACCCGTTGGCCGTGACGCCACTGGTGCAGCAT
>NZ_JBAVCF010000278.1:0-1868 GCF_049586575.1 Bradyrhizobium sp. | reverse complement strand
CCTTTGGATTTTGGATTTTTTTGATGTCACGCCGCAAGATTGCAGTGATCGGTTTGGGCTATGTGGGGCTGCCCGTGGCGGCGGCGTTTGCGCGCGAAGGCTTTGCGGTTACGGGCTTCGATATTGATGCCTCGCGTGTCCGCGAGTTGGAAGGTGGACAGGATCGCACGCGCGAAGTGCAGGCGCCGGACCTCAAGCATCCTTCGCTCAGGTTTACCCGCGACGCGGATGCCCTGCGCGCCTCCGATTTCTTCATCGTGACGGTCCCGACGCCGATCGATGAGGCGCGGCGGCCGGATCTTCGCGCGATGTTTGAAGCCTCGCGCCTGGTGGGCGCTTCGCTCAAGAAGGGCGATATTGTCGTCTATGAATCGACCGTCTATCCCGGCGCGGTCGAAGAAGAATGTGCGCCAATCCTGGAGCAATGCTCCGGGCTCAAGGTCGGAACTGATTTCAATGTCGGCTATTCGCCGGAACGCATCAATCCCGGCGACAGAGAGCATCGCCTGGAATCGATCACCAAGGTGGTTTCGGCGCAGAATCCAGAAACACTCGGCACCATCGCAGACACTTATGGGGCGGTGGTAAAAGCCGGCATTCACCGCGCGCCTTCGATCAGGGTCGCCGAAGCGGCCAAAGTGATCGAAAATACCCAGCGCGATCTCAACATCGCCTTCATGAACGAGTTGTCATTGATATTTCAGGCGCTCGAGATTGATACCGGCGACGTGCTGGCGGCCGCGCGGACGAAATGGAATTTCCTGCCATTTCAGCCGGGCCTCGTCGGCGGCCACTGCATCGGAGTTGACCCATACTATCTCACCTATCGCGCCGAGAAGGCCGGCTATCACCCCGAAGTCATTCTCGCCGGCCGGCGGATCAACGACGGCATGGGCCAGCGCATCGCGAAAGAATGCGTCAGGGGATTGCTGCGGCGGAAGGGAACGGGAGGCGTCGTCACGATCCTCGGCCTGACCTTCAAGGAGGATGTTCCGGATACGCGCAACTCGCGCGTCGTCGATATCGTTCGCGAGCTGGAATCGTTCGGCCTTCAGGTACAGGTGCATGATCCTCTCGCCAGTCCTGAGGATGCGAAGCACGAATATGGCTTGACCATCACCAAACTGAACGCGTTGCGGCCGGCAGATGCGGTTATTCTGGCAGTGGCGCACGGTAGTTATGTCGAAGGTGGGTGGCCCCTGATACAGCGGCTGCTGACCGGCGGCTCCGGTCTGGTGATTGACGTGAAAATGAAGCTCGATCGGAGCACCAGGCCCGACGGTATTGAACTGTGGCGGCTGTGAGGACCGAAGGGCAATGACGCAAGACGCGATCCTGGTCACGGGCGCCGCCGGTTTTATCGGCTTTCACGTCGCGCAACGTTTGTTGTCGTCCGGCCGTGCCGTCGTCGGCCTCGACAGCGTCAATGATTATTATGATCCGGCGCTGAAGCGGGCGCGGCTCGATGTCCTGGCGCGCCAGCCCAATTTCACCTTCGTGCAATCCGATCTCGCCGATCGTGAAGCGACAAAATCGCTCTTCGCGCAGCATCGCTTTCCCGCCGTCGTTCATCTCGCAGCCCAGGCCGGGGTGCGTTATTCGCTGGAAAATCCGCATGCCTACTCGGACGCGAATATCGAAGGTTTTTTGAATGTGCTCGAGGGATGCCGCCATCACGGTTGCCGGCATCTGCTCTTTGCGTCCTCATCGTCGGTCTATGGCGCCAACACCAAGCTCCCATTTTCGGTGCGGGATAATGTCGATCATCCGATCAGCCTTTATGCCGCCTCGAAAAAAGCCAACGAGCTGATGGCGCATGCCTATAGCCACCTGTATCGGATTCCGGCCACCGGTCTTCGGTTCTTTAC
>NZ_JBAVCF010000277.1:0-2365 GCF_049586575.1 Bradyrhizobium sp. | reverse complement strand
CATAACAACGTATGGAGCGGAGAGCTCAGCGGTGCTCTGGGTGTCGCAGAAATGGACATCAGGGCCAGCGTCCAGCCGCAGCAAGCATCCGACGGCGACCGCGGCTAGGCACCTTTACGGCGCTTGGATTTGCGGGACCAGGATTTTGCGAGAACAGCAACCTCTGCGACGAGAGCTTCGGCGTCGTTGAGTTCGTGATTGAAGCCGTCGCCGAGCCACCCAGTCAGCTCGGCGTGGCGTTCGTGCTTGGGATCTGTGATGGCCTCGAGCAGATCGGCATAGCCGAATGGTCCGCCGCAGTCTTCCGGAGGACAGCGGCCACGGACTTCGATAAGACGCGGATAGAACACCCCGGGTTCGGGATCGATGAGCCGCTCGATCATGATCGTGTGCTCCCACCCGTCACCGAAATCATAGAGATACATCAGCTTCTTCGTGCCGATGTCTTCGAGGACGTCATCAAGGCGAGCCTTGCGCGCGTCGAGGAAGTCGTCGTCCCAATCCGCAGCAGGATCGGGCGTGCTGAAGCCGACATCGCCAGCGCGGATTTCATAGAGATGGCTGTTGGTCCAGCCCATGGCCGCCTGGACGGTCAAATGCAGTCGGTCGAGCCTGATGTCGAATGGTACCTCGACCCGGCGCAGGACCGCGACGTCGTCAAGAGTGATCTTGAGCCGGGCGATAGGAGCGGCACCCATATTGATATTTTACCATCCCCTCCTGCCCGGTTCCACGGCAGGCATTCGTACGGTCTGTGGACAAAGTGATGATTAATGCGGGCGAGCTCAGTCGATCCTCATCAGATTTTTTAACTCGGCAATTCCCTCCTCCAAACTGACGGTGGGCGACCAGCCGAGTAGTTCCTTGGCTTTGCGAGTGTCCGCGAGCGTATCGTGTGGCTCCAACCGCGGTGGGATGTGCACGCTAGGTCCGCCGATCATCGCTGCAAGGGCTTTGACCGATACATTCCGCCAGCGCCAATATTAATAACCTCACCCTGGCCGACATTGGTCGAGACCGCAGCCAACAGATTCGCGCGCACGATATCCGATACATGGGTGAAATCTCGGGTTTGGGTGCCATCACTGGTGATCGTGAGTGGATTTCCAAGCTTTTTCTGCTGTAGAAACTTGCCGATGACGAGGGCGTAGGCGCCTTCAGGATCGAATTTCGGGCCGTACACATTGAAATAGCGGAGCGATACGCTCGACAGTCCGTACACTTCGCTCCATAGGCGGCATGAAAGTTCGCCGATGTATTTCTGCAAGCCATACGGACTTTTCGGGATTGCCGGCAGATCCTCTGACAGCGGTAATCTTGCCTGATCGCCGTAGGCAGAACTCGATGCAGCATAAACGACGCGTTCTACTTCGCCCTCATGCGCGGCTTTCAAAACGGAGACCAGCCCATCCACGTTGACAGCAAAGGTTTCCTGCGGATATTCGATGGAAAATTGAACACGGGGGAGAGCGGCCTCGTGGAAGACATGCTTCGCTCCTTTAGATTAGGGGAGCAATCCCTCGAAAATCACGAATATCAAGGTCGTGATAGAACGCCTTCGGATTGATGCGGTCATCGCGCTTGCCTCCCGCATAATTGTCGATGACATGCACCTCGAAGCCTCGCTGGAGCAGGGCATCGACCAGATTAGCGCCGATGAACCCCGCTCCGCCGGTGACTACCACTTTCTCTGCCATCCGAATTCCCTCGAGTATTCCACCCCAGATCGGGCCCAAACACGGCCAAGGCGGATCGCGTCGCCTCCTAAGCACTAGCTGGGTCGTCGCGTATTCTACGCGGGAATTACGCGGGCGGGGCAACACACGGGACTGACTTCACAATGATTTACGTCTACGCCTGCTGGGCGGCTTCCTCGCCCGACGATGAAGGGAAGGCGATGCGCTGAGCTAGGAGCGACGGAACCGCTGCGTGCGTCAGATAGAATCCGTGTTTCGCAATAACAGACAAGGTCGCCCTGGTGGATTCACGATCCTGGTTGGTCTGACCTGATTGCAAGGTAATGGATCGCTCGAAATTCCAAGTGAGCGGCCGGCTTATGTGGGAAGGTAAAATCTGCCCCGTGCGATCATATGTTAATGCAAATAGCGCTGTTCCATCGCAGCGAAAGACGTGAATCTCTTTTGAATGTGACAAGCTTAGCCCCCAACGCGACAATCAAACGCCTCCTTGTATCATTCAGCCAAAGTGGCACCGCACTGAAACGGGGATTAACCTTATTCCGCATCCCACAGGTGGTTGATCCCAGCATGGTCAGCGCAGCATCAGTCATTTTGCTGGACTAGCGGGGTTCCGGGCAGGGAAGAAGAGCCGCAGCGCAGCGAGACGTCGGTGAATCGCCTCATCT
>NZ_JBAVCF010000276.1:0-12854 GCF_049586575.1 Bradyrhizobium sp. | reverse complement strand
GTGGCGAACTCACCGGCCACGAACAACGCGCCGGGCGTGAGCCAGCAGGCGCAGCAGGTTCCGCCATTGCCGGCCCCGATCGAGGTGCGGCCCGCACCAACGGTGGCGCGCCCGGCCAAGCCTCGGCCGCCGCTCGTGCTGACGCCGTCAGTGCCGCAACCGTCGTTCTAGGGTCTTGCCGAACCCGCTTTGGCGTTTGCGTCTTGTTACGACTGCGCCTTTTCAAACCGGGGCAGCCGCTCACATACGTCCATGTAAAAAACGGGCCTTTCCCGGTTCCACCATCACGGGTACCGTGCCGACCGGTTTGCGCTACTGCGAACGTTCTTCTGGTGCCGGCGTGCTGCATGACGCTCAATGAAATCTGTCATTGGATCGACCAGACGGCGTTGAGCCAGTGGATCCAGATTGCCGGCTGGGTCGTGCCGACCGTGCAGACCATCCACATCCTGGCCATTGCCGTGGTCGCCAGCTCCGCGCTGATGCTTGATTTGCGACTGGTCGGCGTGTTCTGGGCCAACAGGCCGGTTGAAGCCGTGAAGGCGCGGTTTCTGCCGCTGATATGGTGGCCGTTGCTGGTCTTGCTGACCACGGGGATCATCATGATCGCGGCGGAGCCGGCGCGGTCGCTGAAGAACCCGGCGTTTCAGATCAAGATGCTGCTGCTGATCGCGGCGCTAAGCGTCACCTGGCTGTTTCAGTTTCTTCACCGGCGCAATGCCGCGTTCGGCGATGTCACCGGACCTCGCGCGGCCGCCGTGACGCTTGCCATCGTCTCGATCCTGTTGTGGTCCTCGATCATCTTTGCCGGGCGCTGGATCGCCTATTTCGCCTGATCCACATGTCACATCACAGGGGTTCTTTCAGTGGAGATTGATCGTGCCCTTGAGTGGTTGCAAACCACCCCCATCGCCATCACGGTCGCCGAGAACGACGTCCTGTTTCCGTGGATCGAGTCCGTTCATGTCTTGGCGATTGTGCTGGTGGTCGGAACCATCTCGATCGTCGATCTCAGGCTATTGGGCATAGCCTCGCTCGATATCAGCGCCCGCCGGCTGATGCGCGATGTCATCCCCTACACCTGGGCGGCGTTCGCGGCGGCCGCGATCACCGGTTCGCTGATGTTTTCATCAGATGCGACGCACTACGCCCATAACCGTTTGTTTCAGATCAAACTTGTCATGCTCGCGCTGGCCGGTTTGAACATGGCCGCATTTCACCTTTTTGGCGAGCGCGATATCGAACGCTGGGATGCGCCGGGAGCAACACCGCCGATGGCCGCAAAGGCGGCGGCTACTATTTCGCTTCTGGCGTGGATCACGGTCGTCTCGCTCGGCCGCGGCACAGGTTTCACCATGCACTAAGTTCTGTCCAGGTTTGACGGAGTTGCCGACCCTTCTTTAGATCACTCTTTTCTTCCGGAGAAATGCACGTGAAATCGGCTCCAATAGGTATCGCCTTTGTTGCTCTCTTGGCCCTGGCGCTGGCGCCGTCGATGGCCAACGCGCAAGCGCCGCAAAAAGCGCCGACGGTGATCAATCCGCCGCCGACGGCCCAGGACTGGGCTGACATCGCCAAATTGCCGGACTGGAGCGGCGTCTGGAATCCGAAGATCACGGATCAGGACAGGCAGGTCAAAACCAATCCGCCGCCGTGGAACGAGGTCGCCGCCAAGAAGATCGCGCACATGTTCGCCGAGGAAAAGGCCGGCCGCCCGACGCTGATTTTTTCCAATTGCCTTCCCGAAGCACACCCGTCCTGGATGCTGGTCACCCACAACGCCATGGAGATCCTGTTCACACCCGGGCGCGTGACCATGCTTGGCGAATCCGATGGCAACCGCATCCGCCGCATCTACACCGATGGCCGCGGCCATCCGGAAGTTTCCGATCCCACCTTCCATGGCCATTCGATCGGCCGCTGGGAAGGCGACACGCTGGTGGTCGACACGACAGACATTCTTCCCGAGGCGCCGCTCGCCGTCAGCGAAGCGGCGGGGCTGCCGAATAACGGCGACATGCATGTGATCGAGCGGATTCATCTGGCCGACAAGGACATCCTGCACGACGACCTCGAAATCATCGCGCCGCATATCCTCACCCAACCGTGGAAGACGACGCGCATCTTCTTCCGACAGCGCGCGCGCAAGTTCGACATCGTCGAAGGGGTCTGCGCCACCGGCGACCTGGTCGAGCGCGTCAATGCGGATGGCGACCACGTCTTCGTCCCCGTGCAAAAGTCCGAATGGGGCAACACCACAGCGGTTCCGGCGAAATAGCGGACCAAGAACAATTTAGGGAGATGACCATGCGACAACTCTTGAAGTCGATCGGCGCGTTTGCCGTCCTTGCCATCATGGCAGGCGGAGTCTCGCAAGTGGCCGCGCATCATTCGGCGTCGATGTTCGATTTCTCGAAATCCCAGACCCTCAAGGGCAAGGTCGTGGAAATGCGCTGGGTCAACCCGCATGTCACCATCACCATCAACGGATCGGCCAATCCCGCTGAAGCGCCGGCCGACTGGCTGATCGAAACGACAAGCCCCGGCAATCTGGTGCGCGCCGGCGGCTGGCGGCGCGATGCGGTGAAGCCCGGCGACGTGGTCGAGGTCACCTTTCACCCCGAACGCGAGGCCGGCAAGAAGAGCGGCCTGTTGATGGAGATCAAGGCGATTTCGACCGGCGAAGTGTTCACCGCCAATATCCGCGACCAGGAAAAGCCGGGTCTTGAATAAGAATCGGCTTGAGTAAGAATCGCCTTGAATGGGAATTGCCCCGAACTGGATGAGTTCAATGCGTTTTTCTTCCTGGTCGAACCGGATTGCGATGGGTGTGATTGCGCCTGTCGTCGCGTGCCTGGCCGCGCCATCCTTTGCCGAGGATCAGCCGCCGCCAAAGGACACGATCTTCACCCGCAAGGTCGTGATGGGCGAGATCGACATGAACATGGACGAGATCGAAACCATGCTCGCGCCGGAAGGCAAGCTCGTGTTGTCGGACGCGCAGGAGCATGCCGAAGCCATCTCGACCTTGCTGATGGCGTTTCCGCATCTGTTTCCGCCTTCGACCAACCAATGGAGGCAAGGTGCGGAGCGCGATCCCGCCACCGACACCTTCGCCAACCCGGCCATCTGGTCGAATTTTTCCGATTTCTATCGGCGTGCCGGCGAAGCCTCAAAAATTGCCTGGAACGCCAGCCGCGCCAAAAAGCCCGACGAGTTCAGAACGCAGATCAAGGAATTGCGCGCGCGCTGCAACGCCTGCCACGCGCTGAATCTGAAGACGGAGTGAGGCCGCCCGGTCCATCGGCGCGGGAACCCGGGACTCGGTTGGGACCAAGACCTTGCGGCTTTAGACCTTGTCGGCCACGGGCACCTTTGCCTCGGCAGGCGCCGCGGCTGCCTGTGCGCGTGACCGGAAATAGTCCAGCACGAAGAGCCGGATCGCCGACGACAGGTTGCCCTGCTGGCGGTTGCCGTCGATCTCTCCGACCAGTTCGGACAGCGTGATATTCCGCAAGCCCGAAATCTCCTTCATGCCGTTCCAGAATGCTTCTTCAAGGCTGACGCTGGTCTTGTGACCTGCGACCACGATCGATCGTTTCACGACGGGTGACTTCATGATGCGTCCTCACCGTCGATTTGATGCTGATCGAGCAACTCGCGGGCGCGGTCGGCATGCGACTCCTCGAGCGTGCGTTCGGACCGGGTGCGGCCGAACCGCGCGCGATTGGCGGCAGCTTCCTGCTCCGACTGTTCCCGCGCCGCGCGCTTCCTGAATTTCTTTAAGTTGATCAAATCCCCCATGGCGGCCCCCGTCATGCAGATTCGGTCGTCGTTGCGACGATGCACTTATTCGATGAATGTGTGCGGGTTCCAGTCGGACCCAAATTCGGCGGATACGTGCAAGCCAGCTCGATCCTCATTTATGAATTCCCCATTATGACGTCTGATCGCAAATGTCGTGCTTATGTCGTACCTTGATTTTTCGAAATAATTTTTGCTCTACCATGGCGAAGCGCAGCGGTAAAAGCCAGTGAAGCATAATTCTTTAGACGATACGAAGGGCGGCTTGTTGTTGCGTTGCATGGCATCTCGACAAGCCATGCCGTAATTATCCGGGGTGTGTCATTTTGCGCGGCTTGACCAGCCGGTCGAACTCGTCGGCAGAAACAAAACCCAGCCTGACAGCCTCCTCTTTCAACGTCGTGCCACGCGCATGTGCTGATTTGGCCACTTTAGCGGCATTGTCATAGCCGATCTTCGGGGCGAGCGCGGTCACCAGCATCAGCGAACGCTCCATGAGCTCGTGAATGCGTTTTTCGTCGGCGCGTATTCCTTCGACGCAGTGCTCGGTGAAGGAGCGGACCACGTCGGCCATCAATTGTATGGAATTCATCATACAATATACCAGCACCGGTTTGTAGACGTTTAGCTCGAAATGGCCCTGGCTGCCCGCCGTGGTGACGGCCGTCTGGTTGCCGAACACCTGGCAGCACACCATGGTGACCGCTTCGCATTGCGTCGGGTTGACCTTGCCCGGCATGATCGAGGACCCCGGCTCGTTCTCGGGCAGGATCAGTTCGCCGAGGCCGGAGCGGGGACCCGAGCCGAGTAACCGGATATCGTTGGCGATCTTGAACAGGCCGGTGGCGGCGGCGTTGATCGCGCCGTGGGCGAACACATAGGCGTCGTTGGACGCGAGCGCCTCGAACTTGTTGGCGGCGCTGGTGAACGGCAGACGGGTGATTTTGGCCGCGTGGCGGGCAAACGTTCGGGCAAACTTCGGCTTCGAATTAAGCCCGGTGCCGACCGCGGTGCCGCCTTGCGCCAGCGGATAAAGTTCTTTCAGCGCCACGCGTATCCGCGCAATGCCATGCTCGACCTGGGCGGCATAGCCGGAAAATTCCTGTCCCAGCGTCAGCGGCGTTGCATCCTGGGTATGGGTGCGGCCGATCTTGACGATGTGGGCAAACGCCTTCTCTTTCCGCCGCAACGCGCGATGCAACATCGTCAACGCCGGAAGGAGGTCGTGCGTGATCGCGATCGCGGCGGCGATATGCATCGCGGTCGGAAACGAGTCGTTGGAAGACTGGCTCATGTTGACGTGATCGTTGGGATGCACCGGCGCTTTGGTGCCCAGTTTGCCGCCGAGCAATTCGCTCGCGCGATTGGCGATCACCTCGTTGAGGTTCATGTTGGTCTGGGTGCCGGAGCCGGTCTGCCAGACCACCAGCGGGAAATGATCGTCGAATTGGCCGTCGATCACCTCGCGCGCGGCGCGGATGATGGCCCGGGCGCGGCGCTGGTCGAGCAGGCGAAGTTCGCGGTTGGTTTCGGCGGCGGCCAGCTTGACGATGCCGAGCGCGCGAATGATCGGCATTGGCATCCGGTCGTGGCCGATGCGGAAATTCTGCCGGCTGCGCTCGGTCTGCGCGCCCCAATAACGCGTGGCGTCGACTTCGATCGGGCCGAAGCTGTCAGTCTCGGTGCGTGTCGCCGATTTTGACGGGGATGAAGATTTCGATCGGGCCATAAATCACTTCTATGGACTATAGGCGCCAGAGCAATTTCTACCGAGCAAAACGAGCGGGCGATCGTGGCCCCCACGCCAATATTTATTTCTTACGGAAGCGATCGAGCCGTACCACCTCGGCTCCCTCGGTGGGCTTGGCCGGTGCGTCCTCGTCCTGGGCCTGCTTCGCAGGCGTTGCCAAAGCCACCGCCGGGGCTACCGGCGCTTCAGGCTTTTCATCGGCGGCTGCGGCCGCGCCATCGGTGGTTTCGAATTGCAGGCCGAATTGCACGGAAGGATCGAAGAAGCTCTTGATGGAGCTGAAGGGAATCACGAGGCGCTCGGGGATGCCGCCAAACGACAGGCCGACCTCGAAGCGATCTTCCGTCACCACCAGATCCCAGAACTGGTGTTGAAGGATCACGGTCATCTCTTCCGGATATTGCGCCAAAAGACGCGGCGACAATTTCACACCGTCGGCGGTCGACACGAAGGTGATGAAGAAATGATGGTCGCCCGGCAGGCCGTGCTCGGCGGCGTCGGTCAGCACACGACGTAATACGCCGCGCAATGCGTCGCGGGCCAGTACGTCGTATCGGATGTGATCGGTCGCCATGATCGGTCCTGTCGCGTAATTTGAAAGTCGTTTGCCCGCGAAAGCCTGCTGGGAGGCCGGCGTCCGACTCGGGGCGAGTTCTCCATGGTACCCCGCCTCATCGCCGAGGTCAGCAGCCTGTAGGCCCGGCCAATTGTCACAAATAAAGAAAGTGGAGGCTTCTGTTGCCAGGTGCCTCCGAACCCCGCCTAACGGAGCTTAACCCGTTAGGACTTCAAGATGGTCTTTCAAACTGCGTTACGCAGCCTGAGCAACCGGAGCATAGTTGTCGTTTGCAACTATTGCATGGCCCGATATCGGCGGAACCATACCGAGAAAAAACACGCCCTTTACGCCCTCGTCGATCCTGTTTCGCCCCCGCCGAAACCCGCCGCGAACGGGCCGGGCTTTGGTGGAGGCGCCGGGTACTGCCCCCGGGTCCGAATGGTTTATTACGACGGCAATTTATTTCCATAGCCGGCGAACCGGCACCCCCAATATAGGCAGCAAAGGTCGAGAAAGACAGTGCCGGAAAAAGTTGTTGAAGCACATGGTTTTGGGGAAACCGGCCGCCGGAAGGGTGGATATGCCGGAATAAGGGTTGGCCGCCCGCGGACCTCCCTTTAAACCTTGCCTATGCCCCCGGATTCGTCACCGG
This sequence comes from Bradyrhizobium sp., assembly GCF_049586575.1. Classification (GTDB taxonomy): domain Bacteria; phylum Pseudomonadota; class Alphaproteobacteria; order Rhizobiales; family Xanthobacteraceae; genus Bradyrhizobium. The sequence goes on along the minus strand of NZ_JBAVCF010000276.1, from coordinate 6,089 downwards.
CCGCCATCGCGGCGCCGGATCTCTCCCAATCGCCGCCCAGCCTGATCGAGCTTTTTGTCGCCTTCGCCAAGATGTCGCTGGCCGGCTTTGGCGGCGTCCTGGTGTGGGCGCGCCGCGCCATCGTTGATCAGCACAAATGGATGACGGCTGACGAATTCAACGAGACCTTCGCGCTGTGCCATTTCTTGCCGGGCCCCAATATCGTCAACCTCACCTTTGTGTTCGGATCGCGCTTTCGGGGATTGGCCGGGGCGGTCGCGGCGTTTTCCGGCCTGGTCGGCCCGCCAGCCCTGATCATGGTCGTGATGGGCGTGCTCTACCACCGCTACGGCGAGATCGACGCACTGCGGCGCATTCTTTCGGGCGTGGCCTGTGCCGCAATCGGGTTGATGCTTGCGGTGGTGTTCCGGATGATGACGCCCCTGCTCAAGCGGCGTGACGTGATCGGGCTGCTGGTGATGGTCGCGGTGTTCATCGCGATCGGCGTGCTGCGGCTGCCTCTGGCGGCGGTCCTGCTGGCAGCGATTCCCATCTCGATCGCCATCACCTATGCGATGCGGAAGAACAAGGAGGCGGCATGAATTCCGACGCCAATCCGGTGCTGACGCTGGCGTGGACCTTTGCCGTGATGTCGCTGTTTGCCATTGGCGGCGCCAATTCGGCGATCCCCGAAATGCACCGCGTCGCGGTCGACGTGAACCACTGGCTGACCGACAAACAGTTCACCGATGTCTATGCGATTGCCCAACTCTCGCCCGGGCCGAACGTCCTGATTGTCACCTTGATCGGCTACTCGGTGGCGGGCCTGCTCGGTGCGCTGGTCGCCACGCTTGCGATGTGCGTGCCGACCGCGGTGCTCGCCTTGATTGTCAGCCGATTTCTGACGCGATCGAGCCATGCGCGGTGGCCCGGCATCATCCAGGCGGCGCTGGTGCCGCTCTCGATCGGGCTGATGGGCGCCAGCGGCTTCATTCTCGCGCGCACCTCGGACCGGACCGTGGTTGCGGTCCTGGTCACCGTTGGCGCCGCGTTGCTGGCCTCGGTGACCAAGCTCAACCCGCTCTGGATGCTAGTAGTTGGCGGGTGCCTCGGTTTTGCCGGCCTGATCGGGTGAAAAACCGAGGTCCGTCAGGCCGGTTCCGATGTTGCCTGACGAGAGCCGGATGCTCATTTTTCAGGGTATAAAGGGTGGGTGAAGGCGAATCGCCGTATTGAAGGCTGACCCTCGCCGCTAAAACTCGCCGATCCATCGAACGTCATCAGAGCCGCCCGCGAAACGCCCATGATTCAGTATCACGACCTGCTCGAACGGATTCTGGCCGACGGCGTCGAAAAGTCCGACCGCACCGGCACCGGGACGCTGTCGGTCTTCGGCCACCAGATGCGTTTCAATCTGGGCGCGGGCTTCCCGATGCTGACCACCAAGAAGCTGCCGCTCAAGGCCATCATCCATGAGCTGTTGTGGTTTCTCAGGGGCGACACCAACATCAAATATCTGCACGACCATGGCGTCTCCATCTGGGACGAATGGGCCGACGCCAATGGCGATCTCGGCCCGGTCTATGGTTCGCAGTGGCGTTCGTGGCCGGCGCCGGATGGGCGCAAGATCGACCAGATCGCGAACGTGGTCGAGATGATCCGGCGCAATCCGGATTCGCGGCGGCTGATCGTCAGCGCGTGGAATCCGGCCGAGATCGACCAGATGGCGCTGCCGCCCTGTCACTGCCTGTTCCAGTTCTACGTCGCCAACGGCAAACTGTCCTGTCAGCTCTACCAGCGATCCGCAGACGTGTTTCTCGGCGTGCCCTTCAACATCGCCTCTTACGCGCTGCTTACCATGATGGTGGCGCAGGTCACCGGATTGAAGGCCGGCGACTTCGTTCACTCCTTCGGCGACGTGCATCTTTATTCCAACCATATCGAGCAGGCGCGGCTGCAACTGACGCGTTCGCCGCGAGCGCTGCCGGTCATGAAGATCAATCCCGCCGTGAAGGATGTCTTTGGCTTCCGCTTCGAGGATTTCGTGCTCGAAGGTTACGACCCGTACCCGCACATCAAGGCCGAGGTTGCCGTTTGAGCTTACTTATCCGTCGCGCGCGGCCGGAGGAAGCAGGTGTCGTGCTCTCGCTGGTCCGCGAACTCGCCGAATACGAAAAGCTGTTGCACGAGGTCGAAGCCACGGAAGCGATGATCGCAGACGCGCTGTTTGGTGAAAGTCCGCGCCTGTTCTGCGAACTCGCCGAATGGGACGGCAAGGTCGCCGGTTTCGCCGTCTGGTTCATCAACTTCTCGACCTTCTCAGGCCGCTCCGGAATCTATCTGGAGGATTTGTTCGTGCGGCCGGCGTTGCGCGGCAACGGCATCGGCAAGGCGCTGCTTGCGCATCTTGCCAGGGAGTGCTTGGCGAATAACTGGTCGCGCCTGCAATGGTCAGTGCTCGACTGGAACGAGCCTTCCATTGCATTCTACAAATCGCTCGGCGCAGTCATGATGGACGAGTGGACCATCTGCAAGGTCGCGGGTCCCGCGCTGACGTCACTGGCGGAAGGCCGGCGATGATGCGGATCACGCTCATCGTCGCCGTCGCAGACAATGGCGTGATCGGCGCTGACGGTGCGATTCCCTGGCGGCTCAAGACCGACCTGCAACGCTTCAAGGCATTGACAGTTGGCAAGCCGGTCGTGATGGGCCGCAAGACCTTCCTCTCGCTGCGCCGGCCCTTGCCGGGACGCACCAACATCGTCATGACGCGGGATGCGAATTTTCGCGGCCCAGGTGCGGTCGTGACGACGTCGCTCGAACAGGCCTTGGCCGTCGCGACCGGCGATGCGCTGCGGCGTTTCGTCACTGAAATCGCCGTGATTGGCGGGGCGGAAATCTACGCCCAATGGATCGACCGGGCTGAGCGGCTGGAGATCACCGAGGTTCACGCGACGCCTGCGGGCGATACGCGCTTTGGGCCGATCAATAAGGCCGTCTGGGAGGAGGTCGCACGGGCTGAAAATCCAGCCGGTCCCGACGATAGTGTCGCCTTTTCCTTTGTCACATACGCCAGGCGCTAGTGCCCACCTTCCGAAGTTCGTGTTACATCTCAGCGCACACCTTTTCACGAACTTCGGAAAGTTATGGCACTAGTAAACCTATTGATTCCAGTGCGTTCCCGGATCGGATTCGCCGCTTGTGGTGCAGGAACGTCAAATAGGCGGCACTAGCCGCATTAACCGCGTCGCCCAATGTTTACGTTGACAATCAGGGCTTCCGGCATAGCTGTCTCGGGCTAAAGGCGCGCGTTGTAAGGGCAGGGGGTGTCCCCTATAAAGCCCTCGCGGACGCTGCGGGACGGGGCTTGTTGGCCCCCAGCCCCCTGCCGAAGGAGAGATTGAATGGCGTGGAAGAATCAGGGCGGAGGCCCCTGGGGTTCGGGTCCAAAGGGGCCGTGGGGCTCAGGCCCGCAGCCGGCCGGGCCAAGGCCACCCGATCTGGAAGATCTGCTCCGCCGCGCCCAGGACCGCCTGCAACAGTTTCTGCCGGGCGGCTATTTCAGCGGGCTCGGCATCGTGCTCGCGCTGTTGGCCGTGGTCGTGATCTGGGGTTTTTCCGGACTGTTCCGCGTTCAACCCGATGAACTCGGCGTCGTGCTCCGTTTCGGCAAGCATGTGCGCACGGTTGGACCCGGGCTGAGCTATCATCTGCCTTATCCGATCGAGACCGTGCTGCTGCCGAAGGCGTTGCGCGTATCGACGCTCAATATCGGCTTTACCCTCGACGACTCGCCGCGCCGCACCCGTGACGGCAGGCGCGACATTCCGGAAGAAAGCCTGATGCTGACCGGCGACGAGAACATCGTCGACGTCCAGTTCACCGTGCTGTGGCGCATCAAGCCGAGCGGCGCGGCCAATTACCTGTTCAACATCCAGAATCCCGAAGGCTCCGTGAAGGCCGTGGCCGAAAGCGCGATGCGCGAAGTCGTCGGCCATTCGAACATCCAGGGCATTCTGACCAACGACAAGGACAAGATCCAGCTCGAGGTGCAGGAGCTGATGCAAAGGGTGCTCGACGGTTATGGTTCGGGCATTCTCGTGCAGCAATTGCAGATGGGTAACGTCAATCCGCCGAATGCTGACGTGATCCAGTCCTTCAATGACGTGACCAACGCGAAGACCGAACTCGAGAGCTTGCAAAACGAGGCGCAGACCTACGCCAACCGCGTGGTGCCGGAAGCACGAGGCAAGGCGGCGCAGATCACTCAGGCCGCTGAAGGCTACAAACAGCAGGCCGTTGTGGAAGCCAGGGGCCAGAGTGCGCGCTTCCTGAAAGTGTACGAGGAATACAAGAAGGCGCCCGATGTCACCCGCGAGCGCATCTATCTCGAGACCATGGAACGCATCCTCGGCAATTCCGACAAGCTGATCTATGACGGCGGATCGTCGGGGCAGGGTGTCGTGCCATATCTGCCCTTGAACGAATTGTCGACGCGGCGGCCGCCGCCGGCCAGCCCGCAGCAACAGCAGGGCACGGGAGGCGCACGATGAGGTCCCCCGTCACCGGCATTCTGGCGCTGCTGCTTCTGCTGCTCTTGCTGATCGTCGGCTACAGCTCGGTCTTCACCGTGCAGCAGACCGAGCAGGCCCTCGTGGTGCGCTTCGGCGCGCCGGTCCAGGTCGTCACCGATCCCGGCCTGCATTTCAAGGTGCCGTTTACCGACACCGTGATCCCGATCGACAAACGCATCCTTGATCTGGAAAATCCGGCGCAGGAAGTGATCGCCTCGGACCAGAAGCGGCTCGTGGTCGATGCGTTTGCGCGCTATCGCATCAAGGACGCGCTGCAATTCTACCAGAGCGTCGGCAGCATCCAGGCCGCCAATCTCCAGCTCACCACGTTGCTGAATTCGGCGCTACGCCGTGTGCTCGGCGAAGTCACCCTTATCCAGGTGGTGCGCGACCAGCGCGAAGCGTTGATGGGACGAATTCGCGATCAGCTCGACCACGAAGCCGGTAACTACGGCATTCAGGTGGTTGACGTTCGGATTCGCCGCGCCGATCTGCCCGATCAGAACAGCCAGGCGGTCTATCAGCGCATGAAGACCGAACGGCAGCGCGAGGCCGCCGAGTTCCGCGCGCAGGGCAACCAGAAGGCGCAGGAGATCCGCTCCAATGCCGACCGCGAGTCGACGGTGATTGTGGCCGAAGCGAATTCGAAGGCTGAGCAGATTCGCGGCGAGGGCGATGCCGAGCGCAATCGGCTGTTTGCCGAGGCGTACGGCCAGGACCCCGATTTCTTTGCCTTCTACCGTTCCATGTCGGCCTATGAAAACGGCTTCAAGAGCAACGATACGCGCTTCCTGTTGCGCCCCGATTCCGATTTCTTCAGGTTCTTCGGCGGCGCATCCGGCAAGCCGTCTGCTGCACCCGCAGCGCCGGCGGCTCCGGCGAAGCCGTAAATTTCAAAGCCAGGCCGAAGCGAACCTCGCTTCGGCTCGAAAAGAAAAATTCAAGCGGGAGGTTTTCATCCGATGAGGTCCATAGCGTTCGCCGACTTCCTCATCGGCTTGGGAATCCTGTTTGTGATCGAAGGTCTGATGTTCGCGGCCACCCCGACCTGGCTCAAGCGGGCGATGAAGAGCGCGCTCGTGACGCCCGATCATATTCTGCGAGCGGTCGGCATCGGATCGGCGGTCGCCGGTTTGATTCTGATCTGGCTGGTGCGCCGGTAGCAGGTCTCGCACTGCCGATTTCCCGGGCGCTTCTGCTGGATTTGGCGCCGTCTGTTTTTCGCCGAAATGCTAGGTTCAAATGCTTGCGCGGCACACCGCATCGGGCGCAGTGTTGACGCCAGATTCCGCAGATTCCGTCCGCTTTTGACCGGAGAGATTCGATATGACCGTTGCAACCTATGCTTCGCGCCATCGCCTGCGCCCCCTGTTGGCCGCGGCATGTCTTGGGGCTGCGACCGTTTTCGTGTCGGCGCTTCCCGCGCTGGCGCGCGGACCCGACGGTATCGCCGACGTTGCCGAGAAAGTGATCGATGCGGTGGTCAACATTTCCACCACACAAACCGTCGAGGCCAAGGGCGGTCCAGGCGAGGGC
>NZ_JBAVCF010000275.1:0-15732 GCF_049586575.1 Bradyrhizobium sp. | reverse complement strand
GTTGTGGCATCACGTTGCGTATTGCGCGATACCGCTGCCGAACGACCAGTTTTCCTTTTTCACCTCGACGAGGTTGATGAGGACGTCCTCCCGCCTGAGACCGATCGCGGCGTTCGGGCCGGCGGCCCCGTCAATATCAACGGAATTTCGGCCTATCAGAATCAGTTCGTGGAGTCGGTCATCAAGGATTTGACGTCGACACTCGACTCCATCGCATAAGGCGCGATCGAACAGCTTTTTTGTTTTTTCTTTTGCAGAATATCTGTGGTTGAGTGGGTTGCAACTGCACCAAGTTTATGTGAAATCCTTTCGATATTTCAAAGGGTTTTTCAGCCATTTTTCGTGCTATTGATTCACCCGAAGAAAACCGGCGATCAAGCTCAAGAGCGCGGTCAGGTTCAAGAGCGAAATCGCCGTCGAAAAAGCAGATTCGGGCAGGACGCGGATCGTATGTCTTCCTTGAGACTTCTTGCCGACGATTTGACCGGCGCGCTCGACACGTCCGCCGAACTGGTCGGCAAGTTTGGGCCGCTGAAAGTGTGCTGGTCGGTCTCGTCGATCGCGCCGGCCCAGCAGAATTTTTCCATCGATAGCGGCACGCGGGAACGCACTGCCGGCGACGCCTTTGCCATCGTGCAAAAGCTTGCGCCACGGCTTGCCGGCGCCGCCACCGCGTACAAGAAAATCGACAGCCTGCTTCGCGGCCACTGGGCGGCGGAACTGGATGCATGTTGGCAAACCGGGCTCTGGGACGCCTGCATCCTTGCGCCGGCCTTCGCGTATCAGGGCAGGCGTACGCTCGACGGCCAGCAATTTGCGCGCGGCGCGGACGGGAGATGGAGCCCGGTGGGCACGAATCTCGTCGAGCAGCTTCGCGACCGGAAGCTTGAGGCCAGGCGATCCCGCCCCGCTGACGGTCTTCGACCCGGGATCAATGTCTTCGATGGCGAAACCGACAATGATCTGGATTGGGTCGTGAAGGCCGGTCAAGACTATTCCGGAAAGGTGTTGTGGTGCGGCAGCGGCGGGCTTGCGGGTGCGCTGGCGCGCGGGGCGGACGTCTGGGTCTCCGATCAGCTGAAGGGGCCGGTGCTTGGCGTGTTCGGGTCCGATCATCGCACTACGGCGCTGCAACTTGCGGCGTGCAGTGCCATCGTCATATCGAGCGACGATGTCGTGCGTGATATCGACAGGATCAGGCAAGCGTTGGACAAGGGTGTTGCCTTCATCAAGCTGGAGGCGCCGGGTACGCCTTCGCGGGACGACGTAGCGCAGCATTTCTCGCGCCAGATTTCGCTGTTGAGCCGGGCGATCAATCCGCCGGGGAGCCTCGTGGTTGCCGGCGGCGAAACCGTCAAGGCCCACATGATCGCGGTCGGGGCGCAGGCGCTGAGACCTCTGGGGCGGCTGGAGCCCGGCATCCCCAAATCGGTGATCGAGGGCGGGGATTGGTCGGGTGTCGAGGTGGTCTCGAAGTCCGGGGCCTTCGGTGCGGTTGACGTGTGGGCGAAGTTGCTGAAACAAAACGGCTTGATCTGATCCGGAATCGGACCACTGGGATAAGAAAAATAATGACCAACCGACATCTGGCGATCACGATGGGCGATCCGGCCGGCATCGGCCCGGAGATCATCGTCAAGTCCTGCGTCAGGCTTCGCGATCGTCTGGCGAGCGGTGATCTCAAACTCCTGATCATCGGCAGCCGGCGCGCCTTCGATCAAGCCAACGGACAACTCGCAGCGGGGCTCGATGTGCCGCAGGTCGCCGCGGACGCCCCCGATTGGCCGCATTTGGGTTTTTTGCAAGCGGATACGGAGAGCGAGCGGATCGCGCCGGGCGTATTATCGGCGGACGGCGGGCGTTTTGCCTACAAGGCCGTCGAGCACGGAGTGCGTCTTTCGCAGTCGGGACGGGTCGGCGGCATCGTGACCGCGCCGCTCAACAAGGAAGCGCTGAACAAAGCCGGCTATCATTATCCCGGCCATACCGAGATGCTTGCAGAACTCACGGGCGTTCGCGGCTCGGTGATGCTGCTAGCCCACGGCAACATGCGCGTCAGCCATGTCTCTACCCATGTGGCGCTGCAGGACGTTCCGGCGCGGTTGACGCCACAGCGTTTGCGTCTCGTCATCGATCTTACGAACAAGGCGCTGCTCGGTCTCGGCATCGCGCGGCCGAAAATCGCGGTGGCAGCACTCAACCCGCACGCAGGCGAAGGCGGCTTGTTCGGCCGCCAGGACATCGACGTATCCCAGCCGACGATCGAGAAAGCTATCGCTGATGGCCTTGACGTCGTCGGCCCGGTTCCCGGAGATACCGTGTTCGTCAAGCTGCGCGCCGGCCAATACGACGCGGTAGTGGCGATGTATCACGACCAGGGCCACATCCCGGTCAAACTGCTCGGCTTCGAGGTGGATCCGAAAACGGGCAAATGGCAGGAGCTTTCCGGCGTCAATATTACGCTTGGCCTGCCGATCATTCGCACGTCCGTCGATCATGGGACCGCTTTCGACATCGCCGGCCAGGGTATTGCCAACGAGCGCAGCATGATCGAGGCGATCGAATATGCCGAACGTCTGGCGGCTGCGCCTGCACGGGCCGGCTGAAGCCGCGATCGATCAAATTACTGACGAAGCTCGTTCCGCAATTCGCCGATGCCGTCAATTGCGACGGTGATCACGTTGACAGGTCCCTTGATGCTGCCGACACCGAGCGAGGTGCCGCAGCAAATCAGGTCGCCCGGCAACAGTGTCATGTCCTGCGACAAACGGCTCACAAGATCCTGCGCGCCGAAAATCATGTCGGCGATGGGATAGGACTGGCGCTCGACGCCATCGAGCAGGGTGCGGACTGTGAGCGATGATGGATCGACGCCGGTCGCGATCACGGGTCCGAACGGACAAAAGCCGTCAAAACTCTTGGCGCGCGCCCACTGCGCGAAGGTTTTGTCTTTTGCGATGATATCGGCGGCGGTGACGTCGTTGACGCAGGTATAGCCGAAGATGCTGGCCGCGGCGTCCTCCCGCGTGGCGTGGCGGCAGGTGCGGCCGATGACAATGCCGAGTTCGCCTTCATAGACGATCTTGCCGTCATAAAAGCTAGGTCGCGCGATCGCGGCTTCGGGCGCCGTCACCGAGGAGGGGGCTTTCAGCAGATAAAGCGGCTCGGCCGGCTCGGGAACGGCAAGCTTCGTGGCAAGAGCGTGGAAATTGTTCCACAAGGCGATGATCTTCGAGGGACTGGACGGCGCAAGCAGTTCGACCTCGGAGCGCGCAATCGCGCGGCCGCTCGGGCGCGGCGTTGCGAACATGTCGCCGGCATGCTCACGGATGACTTCCCCGTCGAGTGTTCCGAAACCGATTTCACCGCGATGGCGATAACGTATCCAATGAGTCACCGTTGTCCTCGTCAGGTTGGAGCGAACCGAATTGTCTTGCCAGGCCGCCAAAGCGAGTATTGAAAATATTGGTATACAATATTCCAAAATGCAAGTCGGTAGGTAGCAAGCGTCGCAGCGTTGCTCACCTGCCAACGGTAGGCCAGCCGCCATCACAAAGAAAAAGCCTCGGTAAAACCGAGGCTTATAAGTCAGGGAGAGAAAGGTACAGCGGCGATCTAGAAATCGCAGCTAACGCTATCCTGGTATAATAAATACCAGAATGCAAGAGATTTATGGCATCGCCGGGTTTCTCCGAAAAACGCCAGCTTCTTCAAAGGCCACGGACGAAAAATAAAAGTCGTTGCGATGCTGACGTGTTGCCCGCCCCGCTCGCAGATCGCTCGCGTTCTCACCCGAGACAGCAAGCGCCTTTGTCTCACCAACCCTGTGTGCAGGAATCATCTTAGCAACTGGCGACTTGGCTGCGCCCGACGCGGTGATGCTTGCCGAGGCGCGAACGCTCGCGGAGTGGCCGTCTCCTGCATTTGATTTCCAATCAAAGACAAATCCAACGCGTTGATATCGCGAACGATCTCTGCGCGTTTCCGCATCGTGAGAAACAAATTGCATTCGGTTGTATGCCTTATCCCGCCGGATGATGATCGGATCACGCCATATGATCCGGGATCGATGATGCCAAAATTCGCCGCCAACCTCACGATGCTGTTTACGGAGCGCCCGTTTCTGGAGCGCTTCGCCGCGGCGAAGGCCGCCGGCTTCACCGCTGTGGAATACCTGTTTCCGTATGAATTCGAAAAAGCCGTGCTGCGCGAGAAGCTGCTTCAACATGGCCTTTCCCAGGTGCTGCACAATCTGCCGGCGGGCAACTGGGGCGCGGGAGAGCGCGGCATCGCCATCCTCCCCAATCGCATCAAAGAGTTTCGCGATGGGGTGAAGCTGGCGATCGACTATGCGAAGGCGCTCGATTGCCGCCAGCTTAATTGTCTCGCCGGTATCGCGCCGGCGGGTGCTAATGCCGCGGAACTGCGCGATATCTTCGTCGAGAACCTGGCCTTCGCTGCGAACGCGCTCGCCGATCATGGCATCCGGCTGCTGATCGAGCCCATCAACACACGCGACATTCCCGGATTTTTCCTGTCGGGGACCGAGCAGGCACGCGAGATCATCGCGGAGGTCGGTTCCGACAATCTGTTTATCCAGTACGATATTTATCACATGCAGATCATGGAGGGCGATCTCGCCCCGACCATGAAGAAGCACCTCGACCGGATTGCGCATGTGCAGCTCGCTGACAATCCCGGGCGCAACGAGCCCGGCACCGGCGAGATCAATTTCGACTTCCTGTTTCGTTACCTCGATGACCTCGGCTACGCCGGGTGGATCGGCTGTGAATACAAGCCGAAAACCACAGCGAGCGAGGGGCTCGACTGGTGCGCCGCATGGATGGCGCACGCCTGTTGAATGGAGATACATCGCATGACCGACATTGGTTTTATCGGGCTCGGCATCATGGGACGTCCCATGGCGGGTCATCTACAAGCGGCCGGACATCGGTTGTTCCTGCACGACGTTGCGGCGCTGCCAAAGGACCTCATCGCGGCGGGCGCGGTGGCCTGCGACACGGGCAAGGAAGTCGCGCAGAAAGCCGAGATCGTCATTCTGATGGTGCCGGACACGCCGCATGTGGAGGCGGCGTTGTTCGGCCGCAACGGCGTCGCGGAAGGACTGTCGAACGGCAAGATCCTCGTCGACATGAGCTCGATTTCGCCGCTTGCGACCAAGGAATTCGCCAAACGCGTCAATGCACTCGGCGTGGACTATCTCGACGCGCCGGTCTCCGGTGGCGAGGTCGGCGCCAAGGCTGCGTCGCTGACCATCATGGTTGGCGGGACGCAGGCCGCATTCGACAGGGTCAAGCCGCTGTTCGAACTGATGGGCAAGAACATCACGCTGGTCGGCGGTAATGGCGATGGCCAGACCACCAAGGTCGCCAACCAGATCATCGTGGCGCTGACGATCGAGGCAGTCGGTGAGGCGCTGCTGTTCGCCTCAAAAGCGGGCGCCGATCCGGCGCTGGTGCGGCAGGCGCTGATGGGCGGCTTCGCGTCATCGCGTATCCTCGAGGTGCATGGCGAGCGTATGGTAAAGCGCAACTTCGAGCCGGGGTTCCGGATCGAATTGCATCAGAAGGACCTCAACCTGGCGCTCGAAGGCGCGCGGGCGCTCGGGATATCGCTGCCGTCGACCGCAACCGCGCAACAGCTTTTCAACGCCTGCGCTGCTCACGGCGGCAGCGGCTGGGATCATTCGGCGATGGTGAAAGCGCTGGAATTGTCGGCAGGCCACGAGATCGCGCGGCGATAGTTTGTCCAGGCGGCGCGGAAAAAACCATGACGATTGATCATCGCCGTCTGCTGCGGGACCTGCTCCAGGCGGCCATCGATGCCGCCGCGCCCGCTCTGTGTGTACCGGCCAACCTGCCGGACCGGCCGAAGGGCCGCACCGTGCTCGTTGGTGCCGGCAAGGCCGCGGCCGCGATGGCAGCCGCGGTCGAAGCTCATTGGGACGGCCCGCTCGAGGGGCTGGTCGTGACCCGTTACGGGCACGGCGTCGCGTGCCGGCAAATCGAAGTGGTCGAAGCGTCACATCCGGATCCGGATCGCGCCGGCGACCGCGCGGCGCGACGAATCCTTGCATTGGTGTCGAAACTGTCGAAGGACGATCTCGTCCTGGTGCTGCTGTCGGGTGGTGGTTCGGCGCTGCTGACGTCTCCGATCGCGGGTGTTGAGTTCGACGAACTCGTCGACCTCAATGCGAGATTGCTGCGTTCCGGTGCTGCGATCGGCGAGATCAACTGCGTGCGCCGGCATCTCAACGCGCTGGCCGGCGGCCGTCTCGCTGCTGCCTGCCATCCGGCCAAGGTCGTGAGCCTGCTGATCTCGGATGTTCCCGGCGACAATCCCGCCGACATCGCCTCCGGTCCGACGGTTGCGGATTCGACCACATGTGCCGACGCGCTAGCCGTTCTCGAGCGCTTCGAGATTTCCGTCGCGCCTGCGCTTCGCGCAATGCTCGCCTCCGGCCGCGGCGAGAGCATCAAGCCGGGCGATCCGCGCCTTGCGGGCGCGGAAACCCGCATTATCGCCGCTCCACGTAAATCGCTTCAAGCGGCGGCAGAGGTCGCGCGCGCGGCAAACGTCACGCCGCGTCTGCTCAGCGATCGCCTCGAAGGCGAGGCGCGGCATGTCGGCACTGCGCTGGCCGGCATCGCGCGCCACATCGCCGACCACGCCGAGCCAATGGTGCCGCCTTGCGTTCTGTTGTCGGGGGGCGAGACGACGGTCACGGTGCATGGTGAGGGACGCGGTGGCCGCAACAGCGAGTTCCTGTTGGCGTTTGGGATCGCGGTCGAAGGTCATCCGTGTATCTCGGCAATCGCCGGCGACACCGACGGGATCGACGGAATCGAGGAGATCGCCGGCGCCATGTGGTTGCCGGATAGCCAGCTCAGGGCACGTCGATTGGGAATAGACCCAAAGTCCAGCCTTGCGCGCAACGATGCGCATTCCTTTTTCGAAGCGTTGGGCGACGGCGTCGTGACAGGCCCGACACTGACGAATGTCAACGACTTCCGAGCCATTTTGATCGTCTGACCCTGCTACAGCGGACACAGCATGCACCGACAACGCAAAGCCAAGATTGTCGCAACCGTCGGTCCGAGCAGCGCCGCGCCTGACGTGCTCGAACGTCTGTTTCTCGCCGGCGTCGACGTATTCCGGATGAATTTCAGCCACGGCGAACGCGCCGACCACGTCGCGGTGCATCGCTCGCTGCGCGCGCTGGAACGGAAGCACGGACGGCCGATCGCGGTGCTCCAGGATCTGCAAGGTCCCAAGATCCGCCTGGGGCGCATTCCGGGCGGCGAGCGCCGGGTTGCGGCGGGCGATCTCGTCTCGTTCACCGTCGACGAAGCAGCCGGCGCGCAGCACATTCCGCTTCCTCATGCGGAGATTTTCGACGCGGCTCGCGCCGGGCACGGTCTTTTGATCGACGATGGCCGCATTCGGCTGCGGATCGAGGAAGTTCGCGGCAACCTGATGACGGCGCGGGTGCTGGCCGGAGGTACGCTGCGCGACCGCAAGGGCGTCAACTTGCCGGACAGTGTCCTGGCAATCTCGCCGATCACCGACAAGGACCGCCGCGATCTCGAATTGGGGTTGGATCTGGGGGTCGACTGGGTTGCCATGTCCTTCGTGCAGTCGGCGGACGACATCGCCGCGGCGCGCCGCTTGATCGGCGACGGCGCCGCACTGATGGCCAAGATCGAGAAGCCTGCGGCGCTGGCGCGGATTACCGAAATCGTTGCGGCCGCCGACGGAATCATGGTCGCGCGCGGAGACCTCGGCGTCGAGATTCCCTGCGAGGATGTGCCGGGCTGGCAGAAGCAGATCGTCCAACTATCCCGTGCCGCGATGAAGCCGGTGATCGTTGCGACACAGATGCTTGAATCCATGGTGTCGTCACCGACGCCGACGCGTGCCGAAGCGTCCGATGTCGCTACCGCCATCTACGATGGGGCCGACGCGGTGATGCTGTCGGCCGAATCCGCAGTCGGCGGCTATCCCGTGGAGTCCGTCGAGGTAATGGACCGGATCATCCGCCGGACCGAGGCGCACAAACTCTACAGGCCGTTCGTCACCGCGATCGACATCGGTATCGACGCAATCCCGTCCGAGGTGGTCTCGAAGAGTGCTGCCGATGTCGCCGATCAACTCGATGGCGCCGTCATCGCCGCGTTTACCTATAGCGGGGCCACGGCTGCGCGGATCGCGCGGTGGCGTCCGGCCGCGCCGATCATCGCGCTGACCCCGCGTGACGAGATCGCGCGGCGTTTGAATGTATTGTGGGGAACCCACAGCGTTTTTTCCGAAGACGTGTCGAGCTACGAGGAGATGATCGCGCGTGCGACCGCTACGGCCGCGAGAGAGGGAATTGCGCCCGATGGGACGCAGCTCATCATCGTCGGCGGCATTCCGTTCGGCGAGGCCGGCACCACGAACAATTTGAGGATCGCAAGGATTTCCTGTCCGGCAAGTCGCAGGGAAGCGCCGGCCTATGGCGCTTTCGAAATCTAGCCGCACGGCTGATCGAGGGGATCGCGGCTCAGGCGTTAATCGTTGGCCCCAGAATGCGGAGCATGCGCGGGCGGCTTCGAGCCTGCGCCAGAGGCGGCTCGACCATGGACCGTCCCGGCTATTTCATCGAGCAAATTTATGATCCTAGTGCCGTTCTTCTATTTGAAGTTTCTGATACTCGGTCGCCGCTTGTGGTGCAGGAACTTCAAATAGACGGCACTGGTGGAAATCGAGCAGCTTCGCCGAACGGCCCCCGCGGTTTTGGAATTTTCGTTGCTACGGCGCCCCAGGCTGGGCGTGCAATCACTGCGACAATGGCGAGTGATATTTCCGCAGCGCGGTTTCGATCAATCGGTTGTCGTAGGTCAGGCCGAAGTCGATCTTTGCCTGCTTGAGCGCCGGATCGAGGACAGCAATTGAAGCCAGCACGTTCTGGGCGGCTTCCGGCGTGACCAGGCCATCCCATTGAAAAGCGGACAGATTTCTTTCAAGCGACATCCGATAGAGCTTTTCGTCGTTCTTGTAATAAGAGACCGGGAGAGACTTTATGATGTCGTCGATCGACGCGGTCTTCAGCCACTGCATGGCGTGGACGATCGCGTTGGTGATCGCCTGCGACGTATTGGGATTGGCTTTCAGAAAATCGTTCTTCACCATGAGGCAGTCGGCGAGATAGCTGCCGCCGAAAGCATCCTTGGTGCCTTGCTCGGTCCGGCTGTCAACCAGGACCGAGGCATCTCCCTCGGCCACCAGCGCATTGATCGCGGGATCGAGGTTCACCAACGCGTCGAGTTCGCCGCCTGTCTTCATCGCGGCAACCGCGCTCGGTCCGGTGCCGATCGAAATGTAGCTTGCGTCCTTCCAGTTGACGCCGGCGCGCTCCATCAATCCCGCGACGAAATTATGCGTGGAGGAGCCGGGCGCCGAGACCCCGATCTTCTTGCCTTTCAGGTCGGCAACCGTCTTGACCTTGTCGGCTTCCGATTTTCGCACCACGAGCACGTTGCCCGGATAACGGCCGTAAGGCACGAGACAGGTGATATTGACGCCTTTGGTCTGCATGCGCAGCGTATGCTCATAGGCGCCTTCGGCAACGTCAGCGCTGCCGCCGACGAGACTTTGCAAGGCGGCGGTTCCAGATGCGAAGGCATTGGAATCGACGCTCAGTCCTTCCTGTTCGAAATATTTGCGGTTGAGCGCCACGAAATAAGCGACCTTGTTCATCTGGCTGATCGAACCGCCGACGGCGATGGTGAGGTTCTTCTTCTCGAGCGCAGGGCCTTCGGCTGACGCCGGGCCTGTCGCAGCCAGCACCGCGAGACCTGCCGTTACAATCATCAAACAATGCTTCATCGTTTCCTCCGCCGCCTTTCGGCGCCATTTTGATTTTTCCAAGTCAAACGTCATAGCGGTTCGTTTTTCAGAATATTCTGCAACACGTCGCGGGGGACGCGGATGTCGAGGTTGGCGCGTTCTTCCTGAATCAGCATCGCCGAACGCGAGTCACGCTTTCCCCATCCCTTGTTCAGCGCTTCCGTCATCTCGGCGAGCGTCATGTTGGCAAAACGCATCGGCACACCGGTCTCGCGGCCGAGAGCCGTGGCGAGCGATACGTCCTTGTGCGCCAATTCCAGCGCAAAGGCGGGATTGTCGAAATCATGCGGCAAAAATTGATCGGCCATGCGGTCGACGGCGCGCTGCCGTCCGAGCGAGCCTTGACGGATGGCGCCCCACAGCGTCACCGGATCGACGCCGGCTTTCACGCCGAGTGAAAAGCTTTCGGCGAGAACCATCTGGATGCCGTAATTGGCGCAGTTGTGCACGAGCTTGGCGACCGAGGCGTTGCCGCTTGCGCCGAGAAACCGCACCTGATCGCCGAGCAGGTCGAGGATCGGCTTGCAGGCGTCGAACGTCGCCTTTTGGCCGCTGACCCAGATCGCCAGTTTTCGCGAGGCTGCGCCCTTGGGGCCGCCGCTGACGGGGGCATCCAGCATCGACACGCCGATCCTGGCGAGATCGGCCGACAGTTCGCGCACCAGCGCCGGCGAATTGGTGGAGAGATCGATATAGGGCGTTCCTGTCCTGAAGCCGGCGCGCAAGCCGTTTTCGCCTGCCATGATCGCTTCGATCTCGGGAGGGCCGGGGAGCACGGTGCAAACGAGTTCCGAACTGGCCGCCAGCTTCTTCGGCGTCCCGGCCCAGATCGCGCCTTTGGCGAGAGCCGCAGCAGCGGATTCGCGGCGTCGGGTCAGTACATAAAGTGTGTGGCCCGCATCGAGCAGGTGGCCGGCCATGGGCCCGCCCATGGCGCCCAGTCCTGCAAAACCGATCTTCATCCCGCGCTCCTTCCTAGACGTTCACTCGCTCGGCGGATCATCGAGGCGCACGATGATGCCTTCGAGTTCGGAGCGCGGCGCCTTGTATCGCTTCATCACCAGCGGATCGTGGCCGGGAATGACGTGCTGGGGCGAGGGCGCTGCGGCGCGCAATTTGTCAAACCCTTCGAGCATCTGGCCGATATGGAAGGCCGTCACATAAGGTTTGTAGGCGTCCATGTTCTCGTAGAAATGCGTGACATCGGAGGCGAGAACCACCCATCCGCGCTTGGTATGCACCCGCACGAACTGCAAACCCGCCGAGTGGCCGGGGGCAGGGTGGATCGTGATGCCCGGCGAAAGCTCTGCCGATCCCTCGTAGAAATTGACGCGCCCGGCATAATTGGCGCGGACGATGCCGACGACGTCATCGACCTCATAGGAATGCTGCAACTTCTTGTAGCGCATGTAGCGGCCGACAGCGTAATGCAGCTCGCTTTCCTGCAAGTGGAACGTCGCGGCTGGAAGCTTGTCGAAACTGCCGACATGGTCGTAATGCAGGTGGGTCAGGATGACGTCGGCGACCTTGGCCGGATCAAGGCCGATCAGCTTCAGTGACTCGATCGGGCAACGCAGATAGTCTCGCTTGCGCTTTTTCGCGATCTCCGCCGTGAAGCCGGTATCGATCACGTAGCTCCGGTCCTGCCCGATCGCGACCCACACATAATAATCGAGCGGCATCGGTCCGTCATGCGGATCGCCGCCGATGAAATTGTCCGCGCGTTTTGAGGCGCGCGTGGCGTAGCGGATGGCATAGACTTCATAATTCGGAAGATCAGACATGAATCACTCGTTGGAGGAACGGGAAATATTGCGCCGGAAGGTTTCGGCATATTCCGCAATGCCCGCTTCAAGCGGCCATTTCGGCGACCAGTTCAGAAGACGCTTGGCGGCAGTGATATCGAGCGAAGCCCGCATCTTGACGTTCTGCTCCTCCAGCGACGTCAAGTCGTCGCCGATTTCGATATCGGCGCCCGGAATCGTGTCGCGAACGATTTTGGCGACTTCAGCCGCGGTTCGGGCGCTGCCACCGGCAACATTGATGACGCGCTGCTCGCCAGCCTTCCACGGCGGCGCCAAGAGAGCCGTGACGATGCCGTCGCTGCAATCGAGGACATGGGTGTAATCGCGCTTCATTCGTCCGCCGGTCGCGAAACGGGTAGGGCGGCCGAGCACGGAATTCTCAACCATTGGCTTGATGTACATCGGGCTCCGCATTCCGAAACCGTAGATGGCGGTGACGCGCAAGGCGAGGAAATCGAGGTTTTGGAAGCTCGCATAGGCGAGCCCAATGGCTTCGCCGGCCATCTTGGAAGTCCCGTAGTGCCCGGCCGGATTGCCGTCGCGGATCGAAAAGGCCGGATCGGTTTCGACCAAGACTGCGCCGGAACCCTTGTGATAGGCGGCGTTGCTGGAGACGAAGACGACCCGCCGCATCGTCAATTGGCGCGCTACTTCGCAGACATTGACCAGACCCATGATGTTGGTCTGATAAGCCGCAACGGGCTGCTCCAGCGACGGCTCGAGGCCGACCATTCCCGCCGAGTGAACAATGGCCTCGATCTTTTCAGCGCGGCAGATAGCGAAAAGCCGGGCGATGTCGTTGATCTGCCCGGCTCGAAAACGTCCCGCAATGTCAGGTGAAACCGCTGATGTGTCCGCGCCGGGGGGTGCGATGTCGTAAGCGAAGGATTCATGCCCCTGTCGCCGTAGCGCGGCCATGATGTAGCCGCCCAGAAATCCCGCTCCCCCCGTCACCAATACGTTCATCGGCTCGTCCGGTGGTGCGACCTGCTGGTTGGGACCGGGTTCAATGCGCGACGTTTCGTTCGGCCAGCATCACGCTCATCAAGGCGACCGCATGTTCGCTCAAATGCTTGGAGTGCGCGCCTGCGGCTTCCCGTCCAAACTTGCGAAGCAGGCCCATCGCCTTTGGATCGAATGCGGCCATCTGATTGGCGACTTCCAGCGCCCTTTTCAGCGCGGCGCCGGCCGGTGCGATTTCGGTCAGGATGCCTGCTTCCGACGCTTCCTTTGCGGAGATCTTCCGGCTGGTGACGGCCAGTTCGAAAGCCCGCTTGTAGGGGACGAAACGAAACAGGTAAGTGAACACGATCAGCGGCGGCAGGCCGTGGGACATTTCCGGCAGCGAGAACACCGCGTTTTCCGCCGCCACCGCATAGTCCACCTGAGCGGTGATGCCGAAGGCAAATCCGAAAGCATTGCCCTCGATGGCGGCGATAACCGGAACGCTCAGCGCATTGAGCGCCGTATTCACTTTCAGGATGACGTTCAGGTCTTCGGCTACTTCGGAGGCGCGTGTCAGTCCCTTGGCGCCGACCCGGCCGCTGCAAAACGCATTATTGCGGCCGGTAATAACGAGCGCCCGCAGATCCTTGTCGGAGGCACAGGTCGTGAGAACGTTGGCCAGATCAAGCAAATCCTGGGTGTAGACGAAATTGCCGGCATCGTGGCCCGCCATGGTAACGACCGAAACGCCCTTTCCCTGGGCACTGATCTCAATCGCCATGGCAGCATCCTCCTTTTGAACTTTCGTATTGTGCTTGGGCTCGGCGCGGAGCCAAAAACGAGGATTGTCTTACAGTCTGTCAATCCACTTGTCACGCTACCTTAAGGTTGTGGCTTTCACATTCTGCTTCTCAATGCGGCCGCCGCGCTCGCCCGGTTGTTCTGCATGACAGGCATCGCGCCGCGTACCGGTGCCGTCGCTTTACGGTCTTACGTCGCCGTTATAAAATGTCGGAAATAGCGATAATAACGGCGCCGCGAGGTGCGGCGCCGACCAGGGAAGGACGAGGAAAGCATAATGGCTGTTTCACAGGCAATTCCGATCACGCGCCATCCTTACGCCGACGGTTCCTACAAGAAGATGCTGATCGACGGCCAATGGGTCGATGCGGCGTCGGGCAAGAAATTCGAGACGTTCAACCCGGCGACCGGCGAGGTGCTCGCAACCGTGGCCGAAGGCGACGCCGAGGACCTCAACCGCGCGGTTGCCGCTGCGCGCCGCGCCTTCGAAGGACCGTGGAGCAAGGTCAAGCCGTTCGAGCGGCAAAACCTGCTTTTGAAACTCGCCGATCTCGTCGAGAAGCATTTCGAAGAGCTGTCGCAGCTCGACACGCTCGTGCCGAAGACGTCGAATGAGAGAAGCATGGGAGATGCATCCGGTGTTCGCGTTTGTTTGGTAGTCTTTCAAATGACCTGCCGGGCAACGCGCCTCACGTGCAGCTGAACTGGCCTTCCATCTGCTCACGGATAGCGTGATCGAGGTGCGGCAGCGCCGCCGCAAGCGACGCCATGGCGGGCCGGCCTGCGCGCATGCGCAGCATGACTTCCCGGCGGGCGGCTTCCAGATCGATGCCGAGTACGCGGTGATCCCGCACGACGGTGCGTCCGGCGACGATCAGTTCGCGCATGTGCCGCGCCGTGGCCCTCGTGAACACCAGATTGACCGGATCGAGGTCATCGCGAAGCTGGTCGTCGTCGAGCGCGTCATAGTCCAGTAGCAAGAGATCGGCCGGCGCACCTGTTTCAATAGTGCCGCCTTGGGCCGAATTCGTCACGGACAGACGGCCTGTAGCGGCGGCAGCGGACAGCACGTCGTTCTCATTCACTTTCGCCGTGAAACCCGAACCGAGATGCAGAAGGTGCGTGAGGCGAACCTCGCGCAGCATGTCGTCGTCCTCATCGAGCGCGCTGCCATCGACCCCGAGCGCGACGCGGCAGCCGCAACCAAACATCCGCGCTGCCGGCGCTACGCCGGATCGCAGCCGCAAATTCGAGCTCGAATTGGTGACGATCGTCACGCCGCGGGCAGCCAGCAGTTCCAGTTCGTCGGGCCGGGCCCATACGCAATGCGCGAGCGAAAGGCGCGGCGAGAGCAGGCCGATCCGATCGAGGAACTTGACGACGTCGCCGCCGTAAAGCTGATCGAGATAGCCACGCTGATAGCGTGTCTCCAATAGATGCATGTGAATCCGCCGCCCGGACAAGGCCGATGCCTCGGCGATCGCCTGCAGCAGCTCATCGCTGCACCATTGCACGCCGTTGGGTCCATATTGCACGGTGAAGTTCGGATTCTCCGCGGCTGCGGCGACGTCATCGACGAGTTTGATCTGGTCCTTCGGCGCCAGCGTCGGGCGGACAAAACGGCTGACGATTTCGTCGCGCGCGTCCTTCGGAAGGGCATTGAGCAGCAGCTCGGGCGGACCGTACCCGACTGGATTTCGATCCTTCATGGAAACGGCAAATCCGACCCGTACGCCGACATCGCGTGCCGCGCGCGCTACTTCGGCAGCTTCCGCCGGCAAGTCCGTAAAACCTTGCACGCGCGTATAATGCATCATGACAATGCCGGCGCCGCCGAGTGCGCTGTTGCCGAGCGAGACGGCGGCGGCGAGATAGGGATCGACGGCTGGCAGCAACGCCAGATGCGGCAGCCAGGTTTCCAGCGGCTTGCCGCTTGCGCCGATCGAGCTGCTGCGAACCGCGCGGCCATGATCGTGGGCATTGACCAGCGCGGGCATCGCGAGGAGACGAGGTTTTGACGCGCCGTTGAAGGGGCGAAGCGAATGGATTCGATCGTCTTCGATTTCGATCGTCTGGGCGTTCTGGACACCTCCTCCGGTGAGCAAGTGTGCACAGTCGATCTGGCGCATCTTAAGCTTCGCCTTTTCTGATCAGCAATTGATGGGCAGCCATCGGTCGTCCTGGATTGAGAAGCCGCGATCGATCGCGAGCTGACAATTTCAGCCTATCAAGCCAGCAGCAAAACGCGATCCGCCGTCGTGTTGCCGAACCG
>NZ_JBAVCF010000274.1:0-4766 GCF_049586575.1 Bradyrhizobium sp. | reverse complement strand
GTTGCCGGAATCGAAAAGAAGAGCAGGGTACTGAGCAAAGACGAGCGGTTGCGGGTTGCCTATCACGAAATGGGCCATGCTCTGGTTGCTGCAAGCCTGCCGGGTGTCGATCCCGTCCAGAAAGTATCTATCATTCCCCGCGGCGTCGGCGCGCTGGGCTATACGATGCAACGGCCGACCGAGGATCGCTTCCTGCTGACGGCGAGTGAGCTCAAAAATCGGATTGCCGTGCTCATGGGAGGCCGGGCTTCTGAAAAGATGATCTTTGACGGCGATTTCTCGACGGGAGCTGCCGACGATCTGCAGCGGGCGACAGAAATTGCCATTGAGATGGTCACCAAATACGGAATGGATGAAAAAGTCGGGCAACGGACTTATGCGCCCCGGCCGCAGACCTTCTTGGCGGCTGCGCAGGACGCAATCGTCAGTGCGGCAGAGGCGACCGGACGGGAGATCGATTTGGCGGTGCGCGACCTGATCGAAGAAGGTGGAGCATGCGCCCGTGCGATCCTGGAAAAACGCCGAACCGATCTTGATACCGGCGCCCAGCTTTTGATCGCAAAAGAGACACTGACGGCGGAGGAGTTTGAGCCCCTACGGCAGGCTGCCTCGCGCAAGGTTTGCCTTGAAAGCGGCTACTTGATCTGAAACGTCCAAGGTAAGTTGGACTCACGAGTGCCCACTTTCCGGCACTAGTCGCGGTCTTGGCGGAACTGGTCGAACTTCTCTTTCTGGGCGCCGATCCGGCAAGTGCGCGCCATCCTTGCCACCACCGTTCCCTGGACGATCGAGGACGTTGCGAACTGCGGAATCGGGACACTAGCTCGCGAGACTGCCGCGCTCGCATCCGTCAGCCTTGGCCGACTCGGCGGAGCGGGTCCACGATCTCGTGATGAAGCCGCGAATGCTGGCGAGGATCCTGCCATCGTCGAGGTCGCCGTGGCCGCCGAGCGGAAAACGGACGAAACATTTTGGCGACTTGATGAGGCTGTAGAGGCGCTGCCCGAACGAGATCGGGATCGTGTCGTCCTTGTCCCCGTGGAAAATCAGCACCGGCGCAGTCACCTTTTCGATGAGCCAATCCGAATGGAATTGATCCTTGAGCAACCACCGCACCGGCAGGAGCGGGTAATTCATGGCCGCGACGTCGGCGACGGAAGTGTAGGGTGCTTCCAACACCAGCGCCTTGATCTTGCGTTCGGCTGCGAGCCAGACGGCGACGCCGGTGCCGAGCGAATGTCCCCATAGAACGATGCGGTCCGGCCTGATCTGATGATCGGCGGCGAATGCGTAAGCCGCCGCGGCGTCGAGATGCATGCCGTCTTCGGACGGGCTTCCGGTCGACCCTTCGTAGCCCCGGTATGAGACCGCGAGCAGCCCGCTGCCGTCGGCCACGAGCATCCGGTCCCGGCTGACGCGCCAGTTCAGGGTGTCGCCGTTGCCATGGAAATAGATGAAAAGCGGTTTGTCGGGCTTGGGCGCCACGTACCAGGCGACCAGACGCTCGCCGTCGGAGGTGTGCAGCGCGACTTCCTGCGCCTCGGGGAAACCCGCCTCGGCGGCGGTAACGTGGTCCGCCAGCTTCGGAAATACCAGCGACCGCTGCATCGCATACATACCGACGCACACGGCAACGTAAGCCAACACCGTGGCGGCACCGGCCCATTTCGAAAATTTCAAGGTGAATCGCAAAATGGCAAGCATGAAATCCCCTCCAAATTACCAGAATAGATGGTTGCAGGCGGAGCGGGAAGCAAGGCGCAGCGATGGTAAATCGGCGCGCGTTCCAGCGGTAAAATTATTGACCTTTGTCAACGCGGGCCGCCTCGTTTTGCGCGATCAAGGCCACGCTGCCGGTTACCGCTGGCCGGCGGACGATCAATCGGACGGGATAGTTTGCTGTGCCCGGGGTCAAGGTGAATCCAGTCGAGATACCGCGCGACTTCAGGCTCGACCTCTATCGGGGATTTGCGCTCTGGCTCATATTCCTGGCCCACATTCCCGGCACCATCTTCAACAGGATCACACCGTGGAATTACGGCTTCAGCGATCCAGCCGAGGTTTTCATCTTCGTCTCCGGCTATGCCAACGCCTATGTCTATGGGCGCGTGATGGAGCAACGCGGTTTTCTGGCCGGCGCTGCGCAGATCGTACGGCGCGCCTTCGAGGCCTACGTCGCCCAGATTTTCCTGTTCGTGATTCTCATCGGTGAGGTGTTCTGGCTGGCGCAAGGCTCGCCCGTGCTCGAGCACGTCGCGAACATCCATGTGGTGCATGAACGGCCCGAGGAGAGCATCCTGGCGCTCATCCAGCTGAAGTTCATGCCGGTGAATATGAACGTGCTGCCGCTGTATGTCGTGGTGCTTGCGGTCTCGCCGGCTGTGGTTTGGTTGCTGCGGAAAAAGCCGGCGCTGGCGCTGGCGCTTGCCGCCACCGTTTATGCCGCCGCCAATTGGTTCGGGCTCAACTTCCCGTCTTTTCCCGGCGGATACTGGTACTTCAATCCGCTGGCGTGGCAGTTCTTGTTCGTGCTCGGCGCCTGGTGCGGCCTGGGCGCCGCCGGCTGGGTCTGGCCGCTGGTGCGGTCGCCCCTGGTGCTTACTTTCGCGGCTGTCTATGCCGTGTCGGTTTTCGTCTGGTTTCTCCCCTGGAATGGTCTGAACCTTGCCGCGTTCGTTCCGGAATGGGGGCTTTACGCGTTCGGCAAGACCAATCTCGGCGTTCTGCGCCTCTTGCACTTTCTCGCGCTCGCGATCGTCGCCGATCGGCTGGTTCCGCGTGACTGGCCGCCGCTGGCTTGGCGGGTTCTTCGGCCGCTCATTCTTTGCGGACAGCATTCGCTGGAGGTGTTCTGCCTCGGCGTGACATTGGCCGTCGCCGGACAGGTCGCAGCGATTGAGGCACCCGGCAGCGCCGTCATTCGTTTCCTGGTGGCGGCAAGCGGCATCGCGGTGATGGTTGCAGTCAGTGCGCTGTTGAGCTGGTACAACTCTACGCGCGTCTCGTTCCGGATCGTGGCCGAAGTTGTCGAACCCGAAGCGTCTGCTGCGAGGACGAAAATATCAACGGAGCCGGAAGGAGCCACGCCGAGCAAGATTAAATTAGCCGGATGATCGGCCTTCTTTGAGGCTGATCAAGATCGGTTCCCGATATGGAGGTATCCTGTAAAAAATTGGGTGATCGAACCATGCCACAAAGCTCCGCGTTCAGCCGTGACAGTAAGCGTAACCCGGCGGTGGTTTCGCGAGAGGTCTGGATACCGCCACGCGGTCTGGCCGGCACGTTGAACCGCCCGGACGGAGCTCGGGCATTGGTTATCTTCGCGCACGGCAGCGGGTCGAGCCAGTTCAGCCCGCGCAATATCCGGGTTGCGGAGGCGCTCAATCGCAGGGGGATCGCGACGCTGTTGTTCGACCTTCTGCTGCCTCAGGAAGAGGAGGATCGGCAGAATGTTTTCGACATCGCTCTGCTCGCCCAGCGGTTGAAGCAAGCGGTATGCCGGGTGATCGAGGAGCCAGACGTTAATTTCCTGCCGATCGGATTGTTCGGAGCGAGTACAGGCGCGGCCGCGGCTCTCGTCACGGCGAGCGGACTCGGTGATCGCATTGGCGCGGTGGTTTCCCGCGGCGGGCGACCTGATCTTGCCGGCGCCATATTGCCGCTTGTCAAGGTCCCGACACTCCTGATCGTCGGCGGTGCGGACTACGGTGTGATCGAACTCAACCAACAGGCCTTGGAGCACCTCGGAGGCGAAAAGAGCATTCAAATCGTTCCGGGTGCCACGCATCTCTTTGAAGAAACAGGCGCGTTGGACGCCGTCATTGAACTCGCCGCCGATTGGTTTGAAAGCCATCTGATGGCGGGAAATTCCAGCGCCACGAAAGCGGATCCTCGTAAGCCGGATGCACATCAATGATGGATTTCCAGGATAGATCGGATGCTGGGCACAGATTGGCCAAAGCGCTGTCAAGCTATAAGCACCGGCACCCCGTTGTCCTTGCTTTGCCGCGCGGAGGTGTCCCTGTAGCAGCGGAGGTTGCTGCAGCGCTTGATGCTCCCCTCGACTTGATCCTTGTTCGCAAGATCGGAGTGCCGACCCAGCCGGAGCTCGCGATGGGAGCGGTGGTGGATGGAACCGCGCCGATCGTTGTTCGCAATGAAGAGGTGATTGAGCTTTCCGGCACAACGGCGGACGAGTTCGACGCGGCATGTGCAAGGGAACTTGAGGAGATCGAACGCCGGCGCCAACTTTACCTCGGAGACCGCCCCCGGGCGGAGATCGCAGGGCAGGTGGTAATCGTCATCGACGACGGCATCGCAACCGGTGCAACAACAAGGGCAGCATTGCAGGCGATCCGCAACCGGAAACCGAGAGAACTGGTGCTCGCCGTTCCCGTCGCGCCACCCGACACGATCACGCAAATGCGCAGGGAAGTCGATGCCTTGATCTGCTTGGAGACGCCGGAATTATTCGGGGCCATCGGCTATTTTTATCGTGACTTTCGGCAGGTTAGCGATCAGGAAGTCGTGGCTATTCTGAAGCGCTTTCCGGCCAAGCGACCGACCTCAATCCCTTGATCCAGGTTGGCGAACGTCTTGCATGGGCTGCGAAGACGTGATTGAAGGCGGCACGATAGACGTCCTGCGCATGCGGCGGAAGGAGGTCGCTGACCGACGCAGGAAGATTGATATTGGTGCGGTACTTATCAAAAAATATCGGCTTCGACTTCTTCTGGCGAATGCCCGAATTTTGAAAGCGCTTCTTC
>NZ_JBAVCF010000273.1:0-14901 GCF_049586575.1 Bradyrhizobium sp. | reverse complement strand
GACTGGTACAGGCCGACCGCGAGCAGGATCGTGGTCGCCGCCACCAGCCAGGGCAACAGGCGGGCTGTGAAAGTGAGGAACCGGGTGGGATTGGCGAGATCGATCAGCGTCATGGCACCCTGTTAATGGTCGAAGTCGTTACAGGCAATCAGCATGAATTCGTTCAGCGAGAGTTGATTGGCATGAGGCGACATCAGTCCAGTCCGTGCCGGAGGCTCGCGGCCGCCGCATAGGGCCCAATAACGAGACCAAGCAGCGACAGCGCGCACAGGATAGAAAATGGCGCACCGAACGACGAGGGCTCGGTAACGGCAGCTTCCGACGCCGCTACGCCGAAGATCAGCACGGGAATCGAGAGCGGCAGCACCAACACGGCAAGCAGCAAGCCGCCGCGATGCAACGTCACTGCAAGGGCAGCGCCAATCATGCCGGTAAAGGTCAGCGCCGGCGTCCCGGCAAGCAGCGTCAGCGCCACGGCCGCGGTTGCGTTGCCGTCGAGATTGAGCAGCAGCCCCAGGACCGGCGTCGCGATCACGAGCGGCAGTCCAGCGGCGATCCAGTGGGCCAGCGCCTTGGCCGCGCAGGACAATTCCAGCGGTGTCCGGCTCATTGCGATCAAATCGAGCGATCCGTCGTCGTGATCGGCTGTGAACAGGCGATCGAGGGTCAAGAGGCTTGCGAGCAGCGCGCCGAGCCAGAGGATGGCAGGCCCAAGCTGCTTCAGCAACGCGAGGTCGGGACCGATCGCGAACGGCATCAGCACCACGACCGTGAGAAAGAACAGCACGCCGATCAACGCGCCTCCGCCGACGCGAAGTGCGATCCGGATGTCGCGGCGGACCAGGGCGCCAAGCGCGGTCACGCGGCCTCTCCTACGCGCAACGTTCGGGTGGGAACCCCCAGCGGCGCGTGCGTAGCCGCGATGATCAGGCCGCCGCGCGCCAGATGATCCCCCATCAGGGTCGCGAACAGTTTTTGCCCGGCGGTGTCCAGCGCGTTGGTGGGCTCATCGAGCAGCCAGACCGCCCGCTGCACCGTTAGCAAACGCGCGATCGAAAGCCTTCGCCGCTGTCCGGCCGACAAATAAGCGGCCGGCAACCGGGCTGCGTGATCGAGCTCCACGACGGCAAGACTCTCGGCTAGCTTCGACCTCGTCCCGCCCAGAAAATCGCGCCAGAAGGTGAGATTTTCCAGCACGCTCAGCGCCGGCTTGAGAGCGTCGCGGTGGCCGAGATAATGCGATTGCTCTGATAACGTCAGCTCGCTCTCGCCGCCTTCCAGCACGATGGAGCCGCCGGCAGGCGCGAGCACGCCCGCAATCAGGCGCAACAACGAGGTCTTGCCCGATCCATTCGGGCCGACCACCGCGAGCGCCTCGCCGGAGGCGGCGTCAAAACCGAGCCCGGAAAAGACCTCGCGACCGCCCCGCACACACCTGACTTCCCGTCCTGAGAGCCGCATCTTGCCCCTTTGAGAGCCCACGAGTGCCCACTTTTCGAAGTTCGTACTCCATCTCAGCGCCCTCCTATACGAACTTCGAAAAGCCAAGGGCACGGCAGACTGATAATTATAGTGCCGTTTCTATCTGAAGTTCCTGAACCGACTCGCCGCTTGTGACGCAGGGACTTCAAAATAGGCGGCGCCAGGAATTTGGAGGGTAGCGCACTGGAATTTATGGGTGCCGCATTGCTGCGAACCGATCACTGGTGTGGCGGCGATTGTTGAAAGATTCTATAAGCCTGAACTTGACTCGCCGCACAATCCACGAGCGGCGAGCCGCCCGGTCACGGCGTTTAATGGTTCTATAATACCTCTGCCGGGTGCAAACCGACAATGTAGGATTGCCTCACATGACCTCTCTCGACAGCTTCAAATGCCAGAAGACCCTCAAAGTTGGTGGCAAGACCTACGTCTATTACAGCCTGGCCACTGCCGAGAAGAACGGTCTGAAGGGGATCGCCAAGCTTCCCTATTCCATGAAGGTGCTGCTGGAGAATCTCCTGCGCAACGAGGACGGCCGCACCGTCAAGAAGGAAGACATCGTCGCGGTCTCAAAATGGCTGAAGAAGCGCGCGCTCGAACATGAGATCGCCTTCCGCCCGGCGCGCGTCTTGATGCAGGACTTCACCGGCGTCCCTGCCGTGGTCGATCTCGCCGCGATGCGCAACGCGATGCAATCACTCGGCGGCGACGCCGAGAAGATCAATCCGCTGGTGCCAGTCGATCTCGTGATCGACCACTCGGTGATCGTGAACTTCTTCGGCGACAACAAGGCGTTCGGCAAGAACGTGGTCGAGGAATACAAGCAGAATCAGGAGCGCTACGAATTCCTGAAGTGGGGCCAGAAGGCGTTTTCGAATTTCTCCGTGGTGCCGCCCGGCACCGGCATCTGCCACCAGGTCAATCTCGAATATCTCGCGCAGACGGTGTGGACCAAGAAGGAGAAGATGAAGATCGGCAAGAAGACCGGCACTTTCGAGGTCGCCTATCCGGACTCGCTGGTCGGCACTGACTCGCACACGACCATGGTGAACGGCCTGGCCGTGCTCGGCTGGGGCGTCGGCGGCATCGAGGCGGAAGCCTGCATGCTCGGCCAACCGCTGTCGATGCTGTTGCCGGAAGTGGTCGGCTTCAAGCTCAAGGGACAACTCAAGGAAGGCGTCACCGCCACCGACCTCGTGCTTACCGTCACGCAGATGCTGCGCAAGCAGGGCGTGGTTGGAAAATTCGTCGAGTTCTTCGGCCCCGGTCTCGACCATCTCTCGGTCGCGGACAAGGCAACCATCGGCAACATGGCGCCGGAATATGGTGCGACCTGCGGCTTCTTCCCGGTCGATGCCGCGACCATCGATTACCTCAAGACCTCCGGCCGCAAGGCCGATCGGGTCGCGTTGGTGGCAGCCTATGCGAAAGCGCAAGGCTTGTTCCGCACCGCGAAGTCCACCGATCCGGTTTTCACGGCGACGCTGACGCTCGATCTCAAGGACGTGGTGCCCTCGATGGCCGGACCGAAGCGCCCCGAGGGTCGCGTCGCGTTGCCGGCGGTTGCGGAAGGTTTTGCGGGCGCGCTCGCCAGTGAGTACAAGAAGACCGCCGATGCTGCGACGCGCTATCCGGTCGACAACCGCGACTTCGATCTTGGTCATGGCG
This sequence comes from Bradyrhizobium sp., assembly GCF_049586575.1. GTDB lineage: Bacteria > Pseudomonadota > Alphaproteobacteria > Rhizobiales > Xanthobacteraceae > Bradyrhizobium. The sequence goes on along the minus strand of NZ_JBAVCF010000273.1, from coordinate 11,751 downwards.
ACGTCGTGATCGCCGCGATCACCTCCTGCACCAACACCTCCAACCCGAGCGTTTTGATCGGCGCCGGCCTCCTCGCGCGCAACGCGGCCGCCAGGGGATTGAAAGCCAAGCCCTGGGTGAAGACCTCGCTGGCTCCGGGCAGCCAGGTGGTTGCCGAATATCTCTCCAATTCCGGATTGCAGGCCGACCTCGACAAGGTCGGGTTCAACCTGGTCGGCTTTGGCTGCACCACCTGCATCGGCAATTCCGGCCCGCTGCCGGAAGAGATTTCGAAATCGGTCAACGACAACGGCATCGTCGCTGCGGCGGTGTTGTCGGGCAATCGCAATTTCGAAGGGCGCGTCTCTCCGGACGTGCAGGCCAACTATCTTGCCTCGCCGCCTTTGGTCGTCGCTTACGCACTCGCCGGCACGGTCAAGAAGGACCTCGCGGTCGAGCCGATCGCTACCGGCAAGGACGGCACGCCGGTCTATCTGAAAGACATCTGGCCGAGCGCCAAGGAGATCAACGCGCTCATGAAGAAGTTCGTGACCGCGGCGATCTTCAAGAAGAAATATGCCGACGTCTTCAAGGGCGACACCAACTGGCGCAAGATCAAGACGGTCGAGAGCGAGACCTACCGCTGGAATATGAGTTCGACCTACGTGCAGAACCCGCCCTATTTCGAAGGCATGAAGAAAGAGCCCGAGCCGATCGTTGATGTGGTTGACGCACGGATACTGGCGATGTTCGGCGACAAGATCACGACCGATCACATCTCGCCGGCCGGTGCGATCAAATTGACATCGCCTGCGGGAAAATATCTGTCGGAGCATCAGGTGCGCCCGGCCGACTTTAACCAATACGGCACACGGCGCGGTAACCATGAAATCATGATGCGCGGCACCTTCGCCAATATCCGCATCAAGAACTTCATGCTGAAGGGCGCCGACGGCAATATCCCCGAAGGCGGCATGACCAAGCACTGGCCCGACGGCGAGCAGATGTCGATCTACGACGCTGCGATGAAGTATCAGGCCGAGAACGTGCCGCTGGTGGTGTTTGCCGGCGCCGAGTATGGCAACGGCTCATCGCGTGACTGGGCTGCAAAGGGAACCCGTCTGCTCGGCGTGCGCGCCGTGATTTGCCAGAGCTTCGAACGCATCCATCGCTCCAACCTCGTGGGCATGGGCGTTTTGCCGTTGACCTTTGAGGACGGAGCGTCGTGGCAGTCGATCGGAATGAAGGGCGACGAGAAAGTAACCATACGCGGGTTGCAGGGCGACCTGAAGCCGCGCCAAAAGCTGACGGCCGAAATCGTATCGAGTGACGGTGCATTGCAGCGTATTTCCCTGCTGTGCAGGATCGATACGCTCGATGAGCTGGATTACTACCGAAACGGCGGCATTCTGCAGTACGTGTTGCGGAAGCTGGCCGCGTGATTGTGATCGGTGGCTCACCGCGAAGTGAGTAGCGGCTATGGAGAAGGCAGCCTAAGAAAGGGCCGCTTTTGCCCTGTCCGAAAGCCATATGGCTTGATGCTCCCTTAGGTGCTAGCGGCGAGAATCGGCAACCACAACTTCCCCGGTCTCAGTATGACGATGATGGCTTATGGTTCTATTTCACGATGGTCCGGCGCGTTGAGCGTCGTTGCCATCGTTGCCATCGTGCGGCCCGCTGTGGCCGAGCCGCGCGGGGTCGTCGAACTCTTCACGTCGCAAGGCTGCTCGTCCTGTCCACCGGCCGACAAGATCATCGGCGAACTGGCCAAGGATCCCTCGGTCATCGCGCTGAGCATGCCGATCGATTACTGGGACTATCTCGGTTGGAAGGATACGCTGGCGGATGCGCGCTTCTCGGCTCGCCAAAAGGCTTATTCGCTGATGCGCGGCGATCGCGATGTCTACACGCCGCAAGCAATCGTCAACGGCGAGGCCCATGTGATCGGCAGCGATCGCGCCGGCATCGAGCGGGCGATCGGCGCCACCCGAAAGAGTGACGGCGTCATGTCGGTGCCGGTTTCGATGAAGCTCTCGGGCGGGCACATCACGGTGTCGGTCGCCGACGCCAGCAAGCCGCCGGCGGCCATGCACGGCGAAGTCTGGATTTACTCGATCTCCAAGGCGGTACCAATCGCCATCGGACGCGGGGAGAATAGCGGACGCGAATTGACCTACTACAACGTCGTTCGCGACGTGTTGAAGGTTGGCGATTGGAACGGTACAGCCGGGAGCTGGACGGTGCCGCTGGAAAATATTTCCCGTGACGGCATCGATGCTGCGGCTGTGTTCGTCCAGGACGGAAGCCGCGATCGGCCGGGCCCGATGCTGGGCGCAGCGTATACGTCGCTGCACTAAAAGATTTTCAAAAATTTCATCTGTGTCGAGTCAATCGCCGCGAACCGGCGCGCGACCATTTCATTCTGCTTCTTGGCTGAATGAAGAGAGCCGAAAAAGAAAAAGGACCAACTCACGTTGGTCCAGTCTCGGATCAATTGTTCTACGATAGACCCGGTCCCGACGACCCCGGGGGGCTGGGGGCTGAGGAATCCGGTATCGAAAGGACCGGGCCAACGTAGGTGATTCTTTTCGCAATCTAGCAGGGCACCCGCTTGGCGGAAGTGGGGCGGTATTATGATTCAACTAACGATCCCGTGACGCCATTCGACGGTCGGATTCCGCCAAAATCGCAACCCCGGCTGCCGAGGGGAGGCAGGGGTCGGGAACTCCGCCTCTTGCAGAGCGGTCCAGTCGGCGCGATCATGTCGGACTGGTGTCCCTTTGGTTCTGACGTTCGTACCCCATCGCGAGCGGGTTCGTTTACGAATGTCAGAACCAAAGGGACACCAGCAGATACAAGGTTTCTAGTGTGGTCTCGGATTTGACATCCGCTCTCGGAGGATTCGCGGCAATACTGAAGCGAATGTCAAATCCACCACGCTAGGTGACAGGACAGGAGATGGTTCCATGAGTTTGATCTCGGAGGATGCCGATCCAAGCGAGGCCCGCGCTGCGGCGCGCCAGGCCGCTGCGAGCGCCTTGCCGAACCGGGTGACGTTCAATCGTCTCGAACTCAATCGCATTTTGAATTTATACGGACGCATGGTCGCCGACGGCGAATGGCGCGACTACGCCATCGATTTTCTGCGCGACCGCGCCGTTTTCTCGATATTCCGCCGCGCGTCGGAAGTTCCAATTTACCGGATCGAGAAAGACCCGCGACTGGCCCGAAAGCAGGGCATGTACAGCGTAATCTCCGCAAGCGGCCTGATCCTGCGCCGCGGCCACGAACTGGATCGCGTGTTGCTGGTGATCGACCGCAAGCTGGCGGTGGTCTAGCGGTCCGTCGCGGGCACCGTAGAGGCCCCTTCGCCAAGGGCACGCTGCATCATCACCGTGTCGAGCCAGCGGCCGAACTTGAGCCCGACGTTGGGATGGGTTCCGATCATCTGAAATCCGCATTTTGTATGCACGCCGATTGAGCCGGCATTGGCGGAATCCCCGATCACCGCGATCATCTGGCGAAAGCCGTGGGCCTCGCACTCGGCGATCAACCGTCGCAGCAACTGCTGGCCAATCCCGCGGCGGTGGATGGTGGGCTGCAGATAGACCGAATTCTCCACCGTGAAGCGATAGGCCGGCCGCGGCCGGTAGGCGCCCGCATAGGCGTATCCGATCACACTTCCGTCCAGCACGGCGACGAAATACGGAAAGCCGCCGTCCCTCAGCACCTGAAAGCGGCGGGTCATTTCCGCAAGGTCGGGTGGGACGAGCTCGAAGGTTGCGGTCCCGAAGCGAACCGCATCCGCATAGATATCGGTGACGAAGGGGAGATCGGCGGCGTCAGCCGGCCTGATTTGAAGCGAGGACATTGGCGAAGATTATTTTCGCTCCGCTCAAAAGAAAAGCCCCGGCGTTGCGGCCGGGGCTTCTCGGATGGATAGCTCTGCTCTTTGGCGTCAGTCTCGCTGACCGAGCAGCTGCAACAGCAGGGTGAACAGGTTGATGAAGTTCAGGTAGAGCGACAGGGCGCCGGTAATCGCCGCGCGTTCCGCCACATCGCCGCCTGCACTGGCGTAGCCGTAAATGTAGTCGTTCTTCAGCCGTTGGGTATCGTAGGCAGTAAGGCCGGCAAACACCAGCACACCGACCACCGACACCAGGAACTGCAGCATCGAGCTGACGAGGAAAGCATTGACCACAGTCGCGATGACGACGCCGATCAGGCCCATGAACAGGAACGATCCGATGCCGCTCATGTCACGCTTGGTGGTATAGCCGTAGAGGCTGAGTGCGCCAAAGGTAGCTGCGGTGATGAAGAACACCCGCACGATCGAGGTGTGCGTATACACCAGGAAGATCGAGGACAGAGAAACGCCCATCAGCGCGGAGAACACCCAGAACAACATCTGGGCGGTCGCCGGGCGCAGCCGGGTGATGCCAGCGGAAAGCGCAAACACCATGGCCAGCGGCGCCAGCACGAACAGCCACTTCAGCGGACTAAAATACATCGCGTAGCCGAACGACGTCAGCGAAAGGTCGCGGAAGTGATATGCCGTCGCCGACGGATCCGTGGTCACGGCCGCCATATACACGCCAAGCGCGGCCAGGCCAGTGATGGCGAGGCCGATGCTCATATAGTTGTAGATGCGCAGCATGTAGGCGCGCAGACCGGCGTCGACGGTCGCGGCGTCAACGCGCCCGGCGGCCCGGCCGAAAGGAGAAGTATAGTTGCGGTCTAGGTCCGACATGGTCGAATTCCCATTGGTTGTCTGGCAGACAATAAGGTCTCGTCTCGCCTGCCAGAATTAACCCAGATATCGCCGTTCACCGACATTAATTTTGCGTCATGAACAGTATCTGGCCTTTGATCTGATATTTGGGAAACTAGCACATCCGCCGCAAGCGTTCATGCGCGGCTGAATGTCGCGAGGGCCGCGCCGGCAGACGCTCGAATTTATATATAATTCATATATTAGAGGTTTCTCAGCACCGCAGCCGGCTTTTGATTAAGAGCCAGCAGTGTTCCGGCCAGTCCCAATCCCACCGTGACGATGAGTGCGGATGCCACCACGCCGGCTGCGCTACCCGCCTGCCAGACGAAGCTCAAGGTCATTAGCCGCGTCACGATCAGCCAGGCGGCAATCGAACCGGCAACCACGCCGAAGATGGCGGTGGCCAAGCCGATCAATAGATATTCGAGGGCGTAGGCGCCGAGCAAGCGCCCCCTGGTGGCCCCTAACGTCTTGAGAATGACCGCATCGTAGACCCGGTGGCGATGACCGGCGGCGAGCGCTCCGCCAAGCACCAGCACCGCCGAAACCAGGGTGACCGCACTCGCGCCGCGGATGGCCAGCACAAGGTTGGTAACGACCGTGCCGATGGTCTCCAGGGCTTCGCGAACCCGCACGCTGGTAATCATCGGAAACGCCGTCGCAACCGATTTGACGATCCCGGCATCGCCGGCGGGATCCGGATGGGCCTCGGTCAATGTTGCTATATGTGTATGAGGGGCGCCCCTGAAGGCATTGGGCGAAAACACCAGCACGAAATTAATGCCGAGACCCTGCCAGTCGATCGTGCGCATGTTGCCGATTTTGGCCGAAATGTCGCGGCCAAGCACGTTGACGACGATCTCGTCTCCGAGCTTGAGCTTGAGCCCGTCGCCGATCTTCTTCTCGATCGAAACCAGCGGCGGCCCGTTATAGTCGGCGCCCCACCACTTACCTTCGACGATCTTGGAACCTTTGGGAATTTCGCCGGTCGAGCTCAGGCCGCGGTCGCTCTGCAGCACCCATTCGCTGTCGGTCGTGGGGTTGAGATCCTCGGCCCTCACGCCACGCGCCGCGACGATGCGCCCTCGCAACATGGGCACTTCTTCCACCGTCGAACCCGGCGAGGTCTGTTTCAGAAATGCGGTGAATCGATCGGCTTCGGTCGAGGGAATGTCGATGAAGTAAAACGACGGCGCATGTTCCGGCAATGCTGCCATGAATTGCCGCCGCAGGTTGCCGTCGATCTGCGTGATCGTGACCAGCACGGCGAGACCAAGGCCCAGTGACATCACGACCGATGGCGTCAGCGCGCCGGGCCGGTAGATGTTGGTGACCGCGAGCCGCAGCATGGTGATCCGTGATCGCGGCACGCGGCGCGCCAGCGCCATCAGGGCGGCGGCAATCCCGCGCAACAGGATGAAGACGACGATCGCCGACACGACGAATACCGCGGCGACGCGCTTGTCGTAGGCGAGGCCGACGATCACGGCGATCAGAAGTGCAACCACGCCCGCTATCGAGAGCAGATAGCGCCAGCGCGGACGATGCCAAACGCTGGAGACGGTTTCCCGGAACAGCGCCGCGACCGGCACGTCATGGACGCGGCCGAGCGGCCAGAGGCCGAAGGCGAGCGCGGTCAACAAGCCATAGACCAGCGATAGCGCGAGTTCGTCGGGATGGAGCGCAGGCTCGACCGGGAGCGGCAATACTTTGCCGAACACGTCGACGATAACAAATGGCAGCGCGGCGCCGGCCACAAGGCCAATGATCGAGCCGATCACGGCCAGCACGATCACTTGCGTCAGGTAAATCGAAAACACGTCGCGGCCGGTAGCGCCGACGGCCTTGAAGGTTGCAATCACGTCGCGGCGCCGATCGATATGGCTCTTGACAGCGTTGGCGACACCGACGCCGCCAACCAGAAGCGCCGCAAGTCCCACGAGCGTCAAAAATTGGGTGAAACGGCTGATCGTGCGTTCGAGCTGCGGCGAAGCATTGTCGCGGGAACGGATCTCCCAGCCGGCGTGAGGGAGCGCCTGCCGCGTTTCATCGACAAGCCGCGTGGTGTTGCCGCCGTTGCTGGCGTCGTCCGGCAGTTTGACCCGATAGGTCCAGCGCACCAGGCTGCCGGGCTGGAGCAGTTGCGTGGCGCGAAGGGCGGCCTCGCTGATCAGGAATCGCGGCGCGAATCCGAGGCCGCCGGAAAGCTTGTCGGGCTCGCCATTGTCGATGCTGCGGATCTCAAAGGTCGCGCTACCGACGTTGATACGGTCACCGAGCTTCAGGTCGAGCCGGGTCAACAGCGTTTGATCGGCCGCGGCGCCAAATGCGCCGTCGCGCTCGGTCAAGAGGTCGGCGATCGGCATGTCCGGTTCGAGCGAGAGCTGGCCAAGCATCGGGTAGGCGCTATCGACCGCCTTGATTTCGACCAGCGCCAGACGGCCATCGGCCGTGCGCGCCATGCCGCGCAAGGAGGCGATCGACGAGATCGTGCCCCGCGAACGAAGGAAATCGATTTCCTCCGGCTTCGCCTCACGCTGGAATAGCGAGAAAGCGACATCGCCGCCGAGCAGTGTGCGGCCTTGGCTCGCCAATCCGTCGCCGAGGCTTGCGGCCACCGAACCAACGCCGGAGATCGTCATGACGCCAAGCGCGATGCAGGCGATGAAGACATAGAATCCGCGAAGGCCGCCGCGCAGCTCGCGCAAGGCATAGCGCAAGGGGATGGAAGCCGGCCGGCTGCGGGCCCTGGATTCAGCGGCGATCGTCATGAGGCCGTGTCGCGCTCCGCCATCTGCACATCGATGCGGCCCGAGCGCAGCCGCACCACGCGGTCGCAGCGTTGCGCCAGCGCGGTATCATGAGTCACGAGTAACAGCGTCATGCCGCGCTCGGCATGTTTGGTGAACAGCAAATCGACGATTTGTTTGCCGGTGGCTTCATCGAGGTTGCCGGTGGGCTCGTCCGCCACCAGAATGGCCGGATCGGGCGCGAGCGCGCGGGCGAGTGCGACACGCTGCTGTTCGCCGCCCGACAGCTGTGTGGGATAGTGATGCAACCGGTCGCCTAACCCGACCGAAGCAAGTTCTTGCGCGGCGCGCTGCGCGGCGTCAGGATTTCCGGCGAGCTCCAGGGGGACCGCGACATTCTCCAGCGCTGTCATGGTCGGGATCAGATGAAACGACTGGAAGACGATGCCGACCTGGCGGCCGCGAAAGCGCGCCAGCGCATCCTCATCGAGGGCATTGAAAGGGGTGCCGTTTACTACCACCTCCCCACTGTCGGGACGCTCCAGCCCCGCCATCACCATGAGGAGAGTGGACTTTCCCGAACCCGAGGGGCCGATCAGGCCAAGCGCTTCGCCAGATGCGACACGCAGGCTGATGTCCTTGAGAATATGAACGCGTGCCGCGCCCGATCCGAGCGAGAGGTTGATGTTGGAGATGGAAATGCTGTCCGGTGCAAGGCCGGACAAGGATGAGGGTTCGATGAGACTGTCCATGGTTTGGTCATATGGTACTTCCAGCAGCGCGGTCGAGAGGCTGTATGCCCTCTTCAAGCACATGCTCGTGTGGAGTCTGTTGCTGATCGCTTCGGACACAGCCTTTGCCCAGTCGTCGGTTGCCTCTGGCAGCGTACCGATCAAAATGGTGGTGCTGGGCGATTCCCTGAGCGCGGGGTTCGGGTTGTCAGAGCCGGACGCGTTCCCCGCCAAGTTACAAAAGGCATTGAAAGCCAAAGGCATAGCGGTTGATATGACCAACGCCGGGGTTTCCGGCGATACCTCGTCCGGCGGCCGTGACCGACTCGACTGGTCGGTGCCGGACGGGACGCAGGCCGTCATCGTCGAACTCGGGGCCAATGACGCCTTGCGCGGAATCGATCCTGCTGTCACCCGCGCCGCGTTGATCGACATCGTCAAGCAATTGAAGGGGCGCGGCGTCGCGGTGATGTTGTGCGGCATGGTCGCACCGCCCAACTACGGCGCCGATTTCGCTGCCCGCTTCAATTCGATCTATCCAGATATCGCCCAAACGTATGGTGTGCCGTTGTACCCTTTTTTTCTTGAGGGGGTAGCGGCCAATCCCAAACTGAACCAAGCTGACGGCATGCATCCAACCGCGGAGGGAGTGGACATCATCGTCAAGAACATCTTGCCTGCCGTTGAGACGTTTCTCGGCTCGATATCGAAGCGCGCGAGCTGAACGCCGGACAGCAAGGCCGTTGTGCGTCGGGGCCAGCGAACCTTTCTGGCCGGTTAATGCGAGATGCTTCGCAGAGTTACATAACTACGCTAAAAAATAATTGCCGGTGATTCGTCACCGGAGCCTGTCGGCGAACATGATCTTTTAGGAAAGCTGTTATCCTCTTTCCCGAATCATGTTCCAGCATCGGGAGTCTAGCGATGCCGCGTTTGTTCACGGGACTGGAAATTCCGGCCGAGATCGGCCAGACCCTCTCCTCTTTGCGTGGCGGACTGCCAGGCGCGCGCTGGATCGATCCCGAAAATTATCACGTCACCTTGCGCTTCATCGGCGACATCGACGGCGTCTCCGCCAATGAGATCGCCTCCATGCTGTTTCGGGTCAACCGCAAGCCGTTCGAGGTCGCAGTCCAGGGCCTCTCGAGCTTCGGCAGCAAAAAACCGCGTGCCGTTGTCGCCAATATCGCCCCAAGCCGGCCCTTGATCGAATTGCAGGCCGAACTCGAGCGGTTGATGCAGCGAATCGGGCTCGATCCGGAGGGACGAAAATTCACCCCCCATGTCACGCTGGCTCGCTTGCGCGATGCATCCACCCAGGACGTCGCGGACTATCTTTCGGTGCGGGGCTATTTCCCCACCAGGGTGTTCACCGCCTCCCGCTTTGTACTGTTTTCCTCCCGCGCCTCGACCGGCGGCGGACCCTATGTGGTCGAGGATTCCTACGCGCTGAGCGCGTAACATCCGTGACCTCTCCCGCTTGCGGGGAGAGGGAGACGAAAAGGGCATGCCTGTTGCTTCAATTCCCGACTTGCAATTTTTGCACGCCTGAGCCGTAACAGGGCCATGTTGTCTCCTCCGCCCGCCTCCTCCTTCCTCCCCCATTACGAGGCGCTCGTCTCTTCAGGCGCTATCGAGCCGGACGCCGCGCAGCGTGAGGTCGCGGAGGCCATTGACGATCTCGAGCAGCGGGTAGAGCGCTACAGGCCCTTGCGCAGGCAACGTCTGCTCGGTCGGTTGTTTGCCGACAAGAACGAGGGCCCGCCGCGCGGTCTCTACGTTCACGGCGATGTCGGCCGCGGCAAGACCATGCTGATGGACCTGTTTTTCCAGACGAGCCCGGTCCGGTACAAGCGCCGCGCTCACTTTCACGAATTCATGGCCGAGGTGCATGAGCGGATTTACGGCTTTCGACAGGACATCGCGCGGGGCAAGATTCCCGACGAAGACGTGATTGGCCTCACGGCAAGCGCGATCTTCGAGCAGGCGTGGCTGTTGTGCTTCGACGAATTCCACGTCACCGATATTGCGGATGCCATGATTCTGGGGCGGCTGTTTGCCCGTCTGTTTGAACTCGGCACCGTGGTGGTTGCGACGTCCAACGTGGCGCCGGACGACCTCTACAAAGGCGGGTTGAACCGGTCGCTCTTTCTGCCGTTCATCGCACAGATCGCGGAGCATATGACGGTGCTGCGGCTCGACGCCCGCACCGATTTCCGCCTGGAAAAACTCGCCGGCGTAAAAATGTGGCTGGTGCCTGCCGATGCTGCCGCAGCAACGGCGCTCGACAACGCCTGGGCCAGCATGACCGGCAATGCACCGTGCAAGGCGCGCGATATCTCGATCAAGGGCCACACTCTCCATGTGCCGTGCTCGGCGAATGGTGTGGCGCGGTTTGCCTTCGCCGACATCTGCGAACGGCCGCTCGCCGCATCGGACTACCTTCGGCTTGCCCGCGACTATCACACCCTCATGATCGACCGCATTCCGGTCATGGATTATGCCGAGCGCAACGCCGCCAAGCGGTTCATCACTTTGATCGATACGCTGTACGACAACGGCGTGAAACTGATGGCATCGGCTGAGGCCGATCCTGTGTCGATTTATCTGGCAGCGGAAGGCAACGAGGCCAACGAGTTCAAGCGGACGTCGTCGCGGTTGATCGAGATGGGTTCGGAATCCTACTTAGGCCTGCCGCACGGCCACAAGGATTCGGCGGCCAGCGGCGCAACCACGGGGCTGGTCGAAACGTGACGCTAGTGTAGCGGTTCAGAAGTCCGCATTGTTTGTGCCGCGGGGCCGACAATTGAGCGGGCTCCGGCTTGAACGGGCCGGTCGAAAGGGATAACCAGCCTCAAACAGCTTTCCTCCACCTCCATCGGTTCAAAGGACAATTCCCATGGCGCGCGACAAGATTGCTTTGATTGGCTCCGGCCAGATCGGCGGAACGCTGGCCCATCTGATCGGTCTGAAGGAACTCGGCGACGTCGTCATGTTCGACATTGCCGAGGGCGTGCCGCAGGGCAAGTCGCTCGACATTGCGCAGTCCTCGCCGGTTGACGGCTTCGATGCCAATTTCACCGGCGCCAATTCCTATGAAGCGCTCGACAATGCCAAGGTCTGCATCGTTACCGCCGGCGTGCCGCGCAAGCCCGGCATGAGCCGGGACGATCTCCTCTCCATCAATCTCAAGGTGATGGAGCAGGTCGGCGCCGGCATCAAGAAGTACGCGCCTGACGCCTTCGTCATCTGCATTACCAATCCTCTCGACGCGATGGTCTGGGCGTTGCAGAAGGCTTCCGGCATGCCGCACAAGAAGGTGGTTGGCATGGCCGGCGTGCTGGATTCATCGCGCTTCCGCTATTTCCTCGCCGATGAATTCAACGTCTCGGTTGAGGATGTCACCGCGTTCGTTCTGGGCGGCCATGGCGACACCATGGTGCCGCTGGTGCGCTATTCGACGGTGGCCGGCATTCCGCTGCCGGATCTCGTCAAGATGGGCTGGACCTCGCAGGCG
>NZ_JBAVCF010000272.1:0-1605 GCF_049586575.1 Bradyrhizobium sp. | reverse complement strand
GACGCAGGCGCCGAGACACTCGACCTCAACCCAAGAGAATTTGCCGTCCTTGGTGACATGGCCCGGCTCGCCGATGCGCTTGCGGCAGACTTTTTCGATGTCGTCGGCGCCGCGCAGCCGGCACGGCGTGGTGCCGCAGAACTGGACGTGGAATTTCCCGACCGGTTCCAGATTGAACATCGTGTAGAAGGTCGCAACTTCCAGCCCGCGGATATGCGCCATGCCGAGGAATTCCGCGACGTGGCGGATCGCCGCTTCCGGCAGCCAGCCGCCGGATTGCTCCTGCGCGCGCCACAGCAGCGGAATGATCGCGGACTGCTGGCGGCCTTCCGGATATTTGGCGAGCTGATCCTTGGCCCAGGCAAGATTGTTCTTGCTGAAGGCAAAACCCTTCGGCTGAACTTCGGGCTGGGCGAGACGTCGCTCGCTCATCGGTCAACCTCGCCGAATACGATGTCGATCGAGCCCAAGATCGCCGAGACGTCCGCCAGCATGTGGCCCTTGCAGAGGAAATCCATCGCGCTCAAATGCGCGAAACCCGGCGCGCGGATCTTGCACTTGTATGGTTTGTTGCTGCCGTCGGCGACGAGATAGACGCCGAACTCGCCCTTGGGCGCCTCGACCGCGGCATACACTTCGCCGGCCGGCACGTGATAGCCCTCGGTGTAGAGTTTGAAATGGTGGATCAGCGCTTCCATCGAGCGTTTCATTTCGGCGCGCTTGGGCGGCACGATCTTGTGGTCGTCGACCGTGACCGGCCCCTGCCCGTCCGGGCTTTTTAATTTTCCGACGCACTGCTTCATGATGCGCACCGACTGGCGCATCTCTTCCATGCGGATCAGGTAACGGTCGAAGCAATCGCCGTTCTTGCCGATCGGAATGTCGAATTCCAGTTCGGAATAACATTCGTAGGGCTGCGCGCGGCGTAAATCCCAGGCCGCGCCCGAGCCGCGCACCATCACGCCGGAGAAGCCCCAATTCCAGGCATCCTCAAGCTTGACCACCGCGATATCGACGTTGCGCTGCTTGAAGATGCGATTGCCAGTGAGCAGGCGGTCGAGATCGTCGACCACTTTCAGGAACGGATCGCAGAACGCGCCGATGTCATCGATCAGCTTCTCCGGCAAATCCTGGTGCACGCCGCCGGGCCGAAAGTAAGCCGCATGCATGCGCGAGCCCGAGGCGCGCTCGTAGAACACCATCAGCTTCTCGCGCTCCTCGAAACCCCACAGCGGCGGGGTGAGCGCGCCGACGTCCATCGCCTGCGTCGTGACGTTGAGCAGATGGGAAAGAAGGCGGCCGATCTCGGAATAAAGCACGCGGATCAATTGCGCGCGCCGCGGCACCTTGATGTCGAGCAGCTTTTCGACCGCCAGACAGAAGGCATGCTCTTGATTCATCGGCGCGACGTAATCGAGCCGGTCGAAATAAGGCACTGCTTGAAGATAGGTCTTGTATTCGATCAGCTTCTCGGTGCCGCGGTGCAACAGGCCGATATGCGGATCGGCGCGCTGGATCACCTCGCCATCCATTTCGATGATCAGGCGCAACACGCCATGCGCGGCAGGATGCTGCGGCCCGAAATTCATCGAGTGGGTGGAGAAC
>NZ_JBAVCF010000271.1:0-1575 GCF_049586575.1 Bradyrhizobium sp. | reverse complement strand
TGGCAGCGTGAGCGAAAGCGTCGAGATCGTTTCGCTCGCCGCGCCCGTTGGCGCTGTTTCCGGACGGCCGGCTCTGTGACACGGCGATCCTGTGGAAGCGGCTGAACTAACCTGTCGCTGAGTGACTCCTTCCCTGGAAAGGGGCTACGACATTCACACATCTGGGGAGGCTTGCAGTAAGGCTCGGAAGCTGACTCCCTATGACGGTGATTCGCATTTGGGAGAGCGCTGTGCAAGTGCCGCTGGGATCGTTTGGGGACGCACGTCTGGCAAAAGGGGGGCCTTTTTGTACGAGCGGCTTGTCGCGCATGGCGGCAAGGGCGTCAGTGTCAGACAGTTGGGCGGCAACCGCGCCGGCGAGATGCGGATCGCGCGGTTTCTGCACAATCCCAAGGTAACGCTGGGCGAGATGATGTCGACCGTCCTGGCTCGCACCTGCGCCCAGGTTGCCGGCCGGCACGTACTTGCCATTCAAGACACGTCGGCGCTGCGGGTGGACGAGAAGGGGGTGGGCCTGTCGTTTCATCCGGTGATAGCGGTGGATGCCAACGCAGGCACGGTGCTTGGACTGGTCGATAATTTCTTTCTGACGCGGCGGGGCGGCGAGCGCGGCAGCCGCAAGCAGCGAGATTTTGCGGAGAAGGACAGCCGCCGCTGGTTGGACGGCGCGGAACGCGCCAGCGTGCTGGCTGATGCCGGAGCAGCCTGCGTCACGGTGGCTGAAGATCGCGAAGGCGATATCTATGAATGCTTCGCGTTCAAGCCGGCCAAGGTGGAGAAGCTGGTGCGGGCAGCCCAGGATCGCCATTTGGCCGACGGCACGTCGCTTTTCTCCAAAGCCGACGTCTGGGATGAGGCCGGCAGAATGGTCGTCGAGCTTCCTGCCGCCCCGGGTCGAAAGGCACGCAGCGCCGAGCTTTCCGTCAAATTCGGCACGGTCGAGATTGTGCGCCCTACCAACCGCAAGGCCTCCTGTGGCTTGCCCAAAACCATCACTGTGACCCTCGTCATCGGGCGCGAGAGCAATCGGTCTGACGGCGAAGAGCCGGCGCTGTGGTTCCTGCTGACCACCCATCGGGTGAGCGATATCGCCGATGCCCGCCGCATCATTGGCTTCTATCGTTTGCGCTGGACCATCGAGCAATTGTTCCGGACCATGAAGACAAAGGGCTTTGACATCGAAGCGCTGCGCCAGGAGCAGGACGGTCCGCTCGAAAAACTCGTCAGCGCCATTTTGATCGCTGCAGTCAAAGTTATGCAACTCGTCGACGAGCGCGAGGGCAAAGCCAGGCGTCCGCTCAGCGACGTCTTCGATCCCGACGACCAGCCAGCCTTGGAACGGGTCTGTCAAAGTCTCGAAGGCAAGACCGCAAAGCAGAAGAACCCGCACCCTGTCGGTTCGCTTGCCTACGCCGCATGGATCTTCGCAAGGCTCGGTGGCTGGACCGGCTATTACGGAAAACCGGGTCCCATCGTCATGCTCAGAGGCCTCACTCAATTCCACGCCATCAAGCATGGATGGATCCTCCGAAATGTGTGAATCTCGTAGCTGGTGCGATGGGGTGTCCGACTTGG
>NZ_JBAVCF010000270.1:0-1817 GCF_049586575.1 Bradyrhizobium sp. | reverse complement strand
CGAATTTCTATTCGGTGCGGAGCTACAATCCCGCGATGAGCTACGCGCTGGCGATCTGCCATCTCGGCGACCGCATCCTCGGTGCGCCACCGTTCATTCAGCCCTTCCCCGGTTCGGAACGCGCGCTGACGCTGGCCGAAATCCAGGAGATGCAGGTCCGGCTAACGAAAGCAGGCTTCAATACCGGCGGCACCGATGGACGCGTCGGCAACGACACCATGCAGGCCGTTCGGGACTACCAGACCAGGATGGGGCTATTGCCCGCTGACGGCTATGGCGGTTTGAAAGTGCTGGCGCGGTTGAGGCAAGGTTCGTGAGATCGGCGGCGAGCATCAGACTGCATCGCGATTGATCGCACAAATCCATCAATTTGGAGATGCCCATGCATCCCGCCTCGCCCGCAACCACTGTTCTCGACTCTGTTCTGTTCCGCGATGCTTTCGGCTCCCCTCGGATGCGCGAGGTTTTTTCCGACCACGCGCTGATCGTTCTGAACTTGAACGACGACCTCACGACGGGCGGCGCGGTGCAACGCCAGCGAACATGCCGCCGTCGATGACGAGCTCGCTGCCGGTCACGTAACTCGAGGCGTCCGAGGCGAGATACAGCACGCCTTGGGCGATATCTCGCGCGCGACCGGCGCGCCCCAAAGGCGTCGCCAGCTGCGCCAACGTCTCGCAATCGATCGGCGCATTCTGCCCGCTTGCGGCGCCGCCGGAGGGAATCTTGCCCCAGATTGGCGTGTCGATGATGCCTGGATGCACAGAGTTCACGCGAATTCCGTCCCCCATGGACGCGCATTCCATCGCAATCGACTTGGCGAACAGACGCACGCCGCCTTTCGTAGCAGAGTAGCCGGCCAACGTCGCCGCGCCGCGCAAGCCCGCGAGCGACGACATCATGATGATCGAGCCGCCGCCGGTTTTGCGCATCAGCGGCAGGCTGTATTTCACCGACAGGAACACGCCGTCGAGATTGATGGCGGTCTGCCGGCGCCAATCGGCGAGAGACATGTCGACAATCGACGCAGCGCCGATTCCGATACCGGCGTTCGAGACCAAAACGTCGAGCCTGCCATGACGTCCTTCGATTTCTCCGACGACTTCCGCCCATCGCGGTTCGCTGGTCACGTCCTGAGGCAGAAATACAGCCTCACGGCCGCCTTTCCTGATGCCGGCTACGACGTCAGGCCCCTTCAGCTCGTCAACGTCGGTCACAACGACTGAGGCGCCTTCCTCCGCCAGCAACTCGGCGATCGCCTGGCCAATGCCCGACGCGCCTCCCGTCACCAACGCAACCTTGCCCGCAACCTGCCCTACCATTTCCGCCCTCGTTCCTACGTTGCTTTACCTGATCACCTCTGGCCCCTGATCCGGTACGGCCACGTCGAGTACGCGCAACTGCACACGCTCAGTGCCCTGCCAGCGATCGACCGCGATCGATCCCGCCACATGCAAGACCTGGCCGCGATGCGCGGCGAGCGCGTTGCCCAGCTTCTGCCCGATCGAACGAAACGCAATGCCGTTGACAACAGCGCCATCGCCCGACTTGAAGCGCACGCGCAAATGCGCTTGTCCCACTTCGTCGGCATAAACCAGTTGATGCGACGGCAGCGCGAGCACCGGCTCCGGGTTGCCGCTCCCGAAGGGTCCTGCGCGGTTGAGCGTTGCGGCCAATTCCGTCGTCACGCCGCGCGCGCTGACCGCGCCGTCGACGAAGACTTCGTTGACATGGCGCGATTGCGCCACGTCGTGCGCCAGCGCGTTTTCCATATAGGCGCGGAATTCGGCGAGTCTTTCCTTGCGCAACGTCACGCC
>NZ_JBAVCF010000269.1:0-15105 GCF_049586575.1 Bradyrhizobium sp. | reverse complement strand
CTGCCGGCCGTACGAGGGGAGTTGCTGAACGATGTATACCGGCAAGCACGCTAATCTCCGCCCGCTCCAGCCCGCTTTCATCATGGCGAACTCCGGCGAGTCCGTGAGCTATGCCGAACTGGAGGCGCGCACCAATCGCCTGGCCCATCTGTTTCGCAGCCGCGGCCTGAAGCGTTTGGATCACTATGCGATCTACATGGAGAACAACAGCCGCTATCTCGAAGCTTGCGGCGCAGGCGAGAGGGCCGGCCTCTATTTCACCTGCGTCAATTCCTTCCTGACGGCGGCCGAGCTTGCCTACATCGTCAACAACAGTGAATCCCGCGTTCTCATCACTTCCGTTGCCAAGCTCGACGTCGCCCGCGAGGCGCTCACGCAATGTCCGAAGGTTGAGCTCTGCATCGTGGCCGACGGCACAGGCGAAGGCGAACGCATCGTCGGGTTGAACGAAGCGACCGCCCACCTTCCAAAAACGCCGATCGAGGACGAGTGCATCGGTACCGCGATGCTTTATTCGTCAGGCACAACCGGGCGTCCCAAAGGCATCTTGCGCCCGCTCGCGGATCAACCGCCTTCGCAGCAAATGCCGCTGTTCGATTTCCTGCAGAAGCTCTGGCAATACCGCGAAGGCATGATCTACCTGTCACCCGCGCCGCTCTATCACTCGGCGCCGCAGGCCGCGGTCAATCTCACGATCCGAATGGGCGGCACCGTCATCATCATGGAGAGTTTCGATCCGCAGCGTTACCTCGAACTGGTCGAGAAATGGGGCGTTACCCACAGCCAGCTGGTTCCGACGATGTTCTCACGCATGCTGAAGCTGCCGGAGGACGTGCGCTCCCGTTACGATCTGTCATCGCTTGAAATCGCAATTCATGCCGCCGCTCCCTGCCCCGCCGCCGTCAAGGACGACATGATCAAATGGTGGGGGCCGATCATTCACGAATATTACGGCGCTACCGAAGGCCTCGGCTTTACCGCCTGCAACAGCGCGGAATGGCTGGCGCATCGCGGCACGGTGGGCCGGGTTCTGCTCGGCGATCTTCACATTCTCGACGAGGACATGAAGCCCTGTCCGACCGGAACGCCGGGCACGATCTGGTTCAAGACCGCAAGCGCATTCGAGTATTTCAACGACCCGAGCAAGACCCGCGAAGCCCGATCGCCGGACGGCAGCATGAGCACGGTGGGCGATGTCGGTTATGTCGATAACGATGGCTATCTCCACCTCACCGACCGCGCGACCTTCATGATCATCTCGGGAGGCGTCAATATCTACCCGCAGGAATGCGAAAACCTGCTGATCACCCACCCGAAGATTGCCGACGCCGCCGTTTTCGGAGTGCCCAATGCCGATCTCGGCGAGGAGGTCAAAGCGGTGGTGCAACCCATGCCCGGGATTCGGCCGTGTGCGGAACTCGCTGAAGAGCTGATTGGCTTCTGTAGCCAGTCGCTGTCCCGCCAGAAGGTGCCGCGCTCGATCGATTTCGAGGAGCAATTGCCCCGGCTTCCCACGGGCAAACTCTACAAGCGGCTCTTGCGCGACCGCTATTGGGGCGACAAGACCTCCCGCATCGTGTGAGAAGACCCGGACACCGCTGAAGTTCTATTTGCGCAACGATTCAGTGGACGGCGCGTTTTTCCATCTGGACTTCGCGCAGTCCATCGCTTGAATGATGATCGGCTTTTTGCCGAAATATCTTTCGGGCTGAGGGGCGGCATGACGTGGAAGCAAGAACGCGATCTCTTGGTTGCGCAAACGATGGCGTTCGTGCAGTCCGTCGCCGGAAAAACGGCGGATGCCGATCGCCGGCTCGAAACCCGCCTTCCACCGGTATCCCCGGTTCGGCCTTCGACGGTGGAACGTCGCACTGACATCCTGCCGGTCACCCGTCTCTCTCCGATCAGCCATGGCGACCTGCGCGATGAAATCGGCCGGAGGGTTGCTGCCTTCCGCGCCCGCCAGCAGGCGTTTCATCGCGACCGCGACGAATATTGCAATGCGATGATGGCGAAGGTCCGTGCTGTGACCGAGCAGGCCGCCAAAGGGCGTGACAATCCGTCGCTCAAGCGCTGATTGCAGTTACCTCCTCGCACCGGCTGGTGCAGGAGAAATGTCTTGCTTGGCGCTTTTTTTGCAGCGCTAATTTGGATCGGCCTTTGCCATCACGCGCAGGCCAAACCTAAACGGAGCAGGGACAATGACACTACTTAATCGACGGGGTCTGCTGGGAACGGGTTCGGCGATGTTGGCGCTGGCGGCATTCACCAGCAAGACCGCGCTGGCGGCCGGAACGCCAGGATTGACTACCCACGTTCTCGATACGGCGAACGGCAAGCCTGGCGAGGGCATCAAGATCGAATTCAGCGAGCTCGAGGGCGACACCTACAAGCTGCTCAAGACGGTGCACACCAATGCGGACGGTCGCAATGCCGAACCTCTGCTGACGCCGGAGAACATGAAGACCGGCAAATTCCAGCTGGTATTCTATGTCGGCGAGTACTTCGCCAAGCTCGGCACCCAGCTGCCCAACCCGCCCTTCCTGGAGAAGGCCGTCATCCAGTTTGGCATCGCGGATGCCAAGTCGCATTATCATGTGCCGATCCTGGTAGCGCCCTGGAGCTACACCACCTACCGCGGCAGCTAACACGGCACGCGTTCAGGGACGAGGATGCCCAACATGATCGCTCGCTTCTCCTTTGTGGCTTCCCTGGTTTGCGCGCTGATGTTCGGGCCGGCTGCGATTGCCGGCCCGCCCGACATGGCGCCGATCAACGCGATGGATCGCGCTGCCTTCGTGAAAAAGTTCGGCAGCATCTTCGAAAAGTCGCCATGGGTCGCCGAGAAGGCCTGGGAGAAGCGGCCGTTTGCCAGCCTCGACGACCTGCATGCCGCCATGGTTGCCGTTGCGAAAAATGCCCCGGCATCCCAGCAGCTTGCCTTGTTGCAAAGCCATCCCGATCTCGCCGGCAAGGAAGCCAAGGCCGGCACCATGACCGCCTCCTCGGTCGCCGAGCAGGCGAGCGCCGGACTTAATACGCTTTCTTCGGACGAATTCGCGGAGTTGTCAGGCCTCAACGCGGCCTACAGGGCGAAGTTCGGATTTCCGTTCATCATCGCCGTGAGGATGTACACCAAGGAAGGCATCTTCTTCGAGTTCAAACGCCGTCTGAAAAACGACACTCAAACCGAGTTCGCCAACGACTTGCAGAACGTCTACATCATCACGCGGTTGCGGCTAGATAAACTGCTCGACGCAACCTGAGTAATGAGCGCATTCGTCCATCACCACGAAGTGCCCGCGACTTTCTGCTGCTCGCCCGCCGATATTTCGGCTTTCACTGCCCGGCGAAACCCGTCGCGCTGCTGCAATCTCTGCCAGTAGGCCGCGACCGCCGGGCCGAAATCGCTCGCAAGACCGATACGCTCCGCCACCAACAGCGCATAGCCCACGGAAATATCGGCGACTGTGAACCTGCCGCCACACAGCGTCTCGCGGCTGGCAACCGCCGCCTCGACGGCACGCAACCGGCCGAAAAACCACTTTGAATAGTCGGCCACCACTTGCGGGTTTCGCCGACCTTCCGGCTCGAGTTTGGAGTAACGCAGCACCAGGGTTTGCGGGAAGGTCAGCGTCGCCTCTCCGAAATGCAGCCAGTTGAGATAGGCGCCGAAGGCAGGCTCGTCGAGGCCTACCGCAAGCGGCGTTGGGCCATAGCGCGTGGCCAGATATTGAACGATCGCTGCCGATTCCGTCATGCGGACATCGCCATCGATCATCAGCGGAATGGTACCGAGCGGATTGAGGGCGAGATATTCCTTCGCAAATACCCGCGGCGGGAACGGCAGCATCTTGAGCTCATAGGGAAGCTTGAGTTCCTCCAGCGCCCAAAGCGGCCGAAACGAGCGCGCTGCCGTGCAGTGATAGAGTGTAATCACGACGCAATCTCCCCGTGGTCCGACTGCCAAAATCTACCTTATCATCGCCGCGACCAAGCGAAATTCGAACCTTGCGAGGGTGCGATCAGCTTCCCAATTTAAGTGGGACAAGCAACCGATTCTCAACCGCCGATTTTTGCTATGGGCTCTCAGGTTCACTATCTGCCGCTCACGCCGGCATTGTTTTCCGTCCTGGTGCTGCTGTTCGTCGGGCTGATCATCCTGATTCAGCTCCGGATTCTCCGATACGCCTATATGAAGCTCGGCGTCGGCCCGGGAGCAGCGATGCTCCTGTTGTTCGGCTCGCTGATCGGCAGCTATTTCAACATCCCGGTGACGATCCTGCCCGGAGAAATGGTGAAGTCCGGCGAGGTGGTCGATTTCTTCGGCATGCAATATGTCGTGCCGGTGGTCCACCAATGGGCCGGCACGGTGCTTGCGGTCAATGTCGGCGGTGCGGTGATCCCGACGCTGATGTCGAGCTATCTCATGCTCCGCTACCAGCTATGGGGCAAGGCAACAATCGCCGTCGTCGTCGTCGCCTTCATCATCCATTCGATGGCAACGCCGGTGCACGGACTAGGCATTGCAGTGCCGGTCTTTGCACCGGTCATCGCGACCGCGATCCTGGCCTTTATCCTGTCGCGCGAATACGCTGCCCCGCTCGCCTATATCGGCGGCTCGATGGGGACATTGATCGGAGCCGACCTTACCAACCTCGACAAGATCACCGGCCTTGGCGCACCGGTCGCCTCGATCGGGGGCGCAGGTACCTTCGACGGCATCTTCCTGACCGGCATTCTCGCGGTGCTGCTCGCCGGCATCGTCTCGCCATCGCGACCGCGGCCAGCTTGGTAGCGGGACAGGTCCTCGCCCCGCGCGAGTTGCCACCCCCGCCGACTACCAATAATAAGAAATGAAACCCCGCTTTTTTCAACCAACGTCCAAAATTTCATCTGAGGTAACGGTCAAGGATCATGGAAGCCCGTTCAAAACATGCGGCCGGGAAGTGGTCGCCGTCGCCTCAGGCCAGCCGCGTCGTCCAGCAAATTCATGCCATGCTGCACCCGCGCAATATCGTGCTGGTCGGCGCCACCGATAAGCCGGGCAACTACGCCGAGCGGATCTGGAACAACCTGATCAAATACGGGTTCGAGGGCGGCCTGTATCCGGTCAACAGCAAACGCGAAACCATCTGGGGGGTGCCCTGTTACAAGGATTTCGCCAGCCTGCCGGACAAACCCGATCATGTGCTGGTGTTGGTGCCCGCACGTTTTGCGGTTCAGGTGATCCGGGATGCCGCGGCGGCCGGCGCACGTTCGGCGACGATCGTGACCTCCGGCTTCAGCGAACTTCAGGATGGCGACAGCCAGAGGCTGGCTGTCGAACTGCAACAAGCGATCCGCGAAACCGGGCTTGCCGTCACCGGTCCGAACTGCCTCGGCAATTTGAGCGCGGGAGAAAAACTCTTCACCAATATCGACGACCGTGTCGTGACCATGGAGGCGGGTCCAGTCGCGATCGCCGGCCAGTCCGGCGCGATCGTGATGGCCATCCGCCAGGCGCTGGAGGATCGCGGTGTCGGCGTCGGCTATATGGTCACGACGGGAAACGAAGCCGGCCTGGAGACCACCGACCTGATGAATTATTTCGCGATCGATCCCTCGGTCCGCGCCATTGTCGTGTACCTCGAAGGCGTTCGCAACACCAAAGCCTTCCGCGAAGCCTGCAAGGCCGCGCGTGCCGCCGGCAAGCCGGTGATCGCGATCAAGCTCGGCGCTTCCGAAGGTGGTCGTGCGGCCGCGATGGCGCATACCGGCGCACTGGCCGGTTCGATCGAAAGCTTCGATGCGATCTCGGCGCGCGAAGGCGTGATCCGCGCCCGCGGCCTCGATGAGTTGGTCGAAACCACGGAATGCTTCGTCCACGCGGCCTTGCCGAAAGGCGCGCGGCTTGCCGCCGTGACCCTGTCGGGCGGCAAGCGCGGCCTGCTGATCGACGCGTTCTCGGCGGCCGGCCTCAACTTCGCGAGTTTAAGTCCCGCGGCCAGCGAGAAGCTTGCGAAAATGCTCGGCCCCGGCTCGATCGTCGGCAACCCGCTCGATGCGGGGTTTGCGGCAGTGGTCGATCCATCGGTCTACATCCAGTCGATCAAGATCATGATCGACGATCCCGACACCGATATCGTCATCATCGACGCCGAATTGCCAAAAGCACCGCACGAATTGCGCGAGCGCAACCTGCGCCGCGTCGACGAGATGGCCGCCAACGCAGGCAAGCCGGTGATCTACATCTCGACGATGTCGATCGGCTTTACCGAATTCACCAAGGACCTGCGAAAATCGCTACCACATATTGCGGTGATGCAAGGCCTCGACCGTGCCGTGGGCGCGATCAAGGCGCTGATCGAATATGCGGCCCTTGCCAAGGACGTGCCGGAGATCACATCAAGCTCGTCCGCCTCGGCGCGCGCCACGCTCGAGCGCCTCCTGAAGAACACCAAGGATGCGGCGCTTGACGAAGTCTCCTCCAAAAAGCTTCTGAAGGCCTATGGCATTCCAGTGTCGAAGGAAGCCATTGCACGTACCTCATCAGAGGCGGTGAAAATCGCCAAAAAGATCGGCTTTCCCGTCGTCGCCAAGGTCGTGAGCGCGGAGATCCTGCATAAATCAGACGTGGGCGGCGTGGTTCTCAGCATCAACAGCAACGCCGAGGTCAGAAGAGCCTTCGACCAGATCACCGCGCGCGTGCAGAAACTCAAGAGCAAGCCGAAAATCGACGGCATCCTGATCGCCCGGCAGGTCAAGGCCGATCTCGAGCTTGTGGTCGGCACCGCGCTCGATGCCGAGATGGGTCCGGTCGTCTTGTTCGGCACCGGCGGCATCGAAATCGAATTGATGAAAGATGTCGCATTGGCCGGCGCCCCGCTCGACGCCATCGAGGCCAAAAAACTGATCGGCCGCACCAAGGCCGGCGTCAAGCTTCGCGGCTATCGCGGCAAGCCGGCGTTGCATGAAGCTTCCGTCGTCAAGGCGCTCATCGGCCTGTCCAATATCATGGTGGACGCCGGAAACCGGATTGCTTCGATCGACGTCAATCCGTTTCTGGTCAACAGCCGCGCCGGCATTGCAGTCGACGGCTTGATCGTTCTCAATAATGAAGCTGCGAAAGGCACCAACAGCCACTAATAGTTACCGGGGGAAACCAATGAGAATGGCGTTAGCCGCGATGGCGGTAATCGGCATGGCCGCAAGCAGCGTTTCGATCGCGCAGAACCAGCCTCCAACTCCGGCTTCCGCAGCCCCGGGCTCGTTCCCGGCATGGGCCTATCCATGGGCTCCGGACTTCAAGGCCGCGCCCGACGACGGTGTGCCGCGGCATGTTCCCGACAGCACCGAAAGCTTCACGATCACCCAGGAGCGCAATCTGTTCTTCGTGCCGGATTGGCACCCGGACGATCATCCCCCGATGCCGGACGTGGTGGCGCACGGCCGGATGCCGGATGTGCGAGCCTGCGGTTCGTGTCATCGCGCCGCAGGCACTGGCGGGCCGGAAAACGCCAGCCTGGCCGGCCTGCCCGCGGCCTACATCGTCCAGCAGATCGAGGACTACAAAAGCGGGGCGCGGAAATTCGCCGGCCCACAGCGCAGCCCGAGCGTCACAATGATGGCCATTGCCAAAGCCAGCAATGCGGAAGAGATCAAGGCTGCGGCGGCTTATTTCTCCTCGCTGAAGCCCAAGGCCAATATCAAGGTGGTGGAGGCCGACACCGTCCCGGCGACCCAGATCGCGCGGGTGTTTTACATGCTGGTGAAGGACGGCGGCACCGAACCGATCGGGCAGCGCATCGTCGAGGTGCCGGCGGATGCCGCGCAATTCGAACATCGCGATACGCGTTCGCAGTTCATCGCCTACGTACCGAAAGGAAGCATCGCCAAGGGCGAGGCCCTGGTTAAGACCGGCGGCGCGGGCGTCACCACGCCTTGTGCCATCTGCCATGGTCCGGATCTGAAGGGCGTTGCTTCGATCCCTGGAATTGCGGGACGATCGCCGAGTTACCTCGTCCGCCAACTCTACGACTTCCAACAGCATGCGCGGGCTGGAAGCGCGGGCGCACTGATGGCGCCCGTCGTTGAGAGGCTATCGCATGACAACATGATCTCGCTCGCCGCCTATGTTTCGTCGCTAACGCCGTAGCTTGCGGCGCTATGCCGCGATCGGCCTTCCAGAACTCTGCAACTTAGGTCGAAGGTTGCAGGTTTTGGCCCGGATGGTCATTGGCAAAGCCGTTGCGGAAAGGCTACCTTTCCGCCCGCAAAAGGCACCGAAGAGTGCCAGCGGAAAATTCGCGACCTAGTCTGGGAGGACAGTCATGGGTACCTCGCGACGATCATGGCCGGTTGACCGGCGGACCGTTTTGCGTACGGGCGCTACGCTTGCTGCAGTGCAATTTACGTCACCCTTCATCATCAAGGCGAGAGGCGAAACGCCGGTACGGATCGGCATGGTCGACCCGCTGACCGGGGTTTATGCTGCGATCGCTCAGAGTGAGATCGTAGGCGCAAAATTCGCCGCCGAGGAGATCAACAAGAAGGGCGGCATCCTGGGCCGGCCCCTTGAGCTCCTGATTGAGGACTCCGCGAACGATGTCGGCACCGGGGTGCAAAAGACCCGCAAGCTGATCGAGCGCGACCAGGTGAGTTTCATCATCGGCGACGTCAATTCCGGGATCGCGATCGCGATGGCGCAAGTCACCAGCGAGAAGAAAGTGCTCCATATCGTATCCGGGGGCCATACCGATCCGATCACCGGCGCCAATTGCTCGTGGAACGTGTTCAGGGTCTGCAATTCGACTGCCATGGATGCCAACGCCATCGCCACCACGCTAATGGAGAAGTTCGGCAAGAAATGGTACTTCCTGACGCCGGACTATGCCTATGGACACTCGGTCCAGGCCGGCTTCGAAAAATTGCTGAAGGCCGCCGGTGGTACGTCCTCCGGCGCACTGGTGCCGTTGGGCACCGCGGACTATTCGGCCTATTTGATCCAGGCAAAGGCCTATGGCCCACAGGTGTTGATCAACGTCATGGGCGGAGGCGACCAGGTTTCAAGCCTCAAGCAGTTCGTACAGTTCGGCCTCGACAAGCAGATGGCGGTCGGCGGCACCCTGTTCGAGCTTGAAAGCATACGCGCTGTGCCCGATGGCGCGCGCGTCGGCTGGTGGACCATGGAATGGTGGTGGGACCAGCCGGGCGTCCCGCATGTCGCGGAATTCAATGCTTCCATCAAGAAAATCACCGGCCTTTCGGCAACCGCTCGCAACTGGTTCGGCTACGTTTCGGTACAAACACTCGCAGCGATCGCCAATCGGGAGAAGACGCTCGATTCGGTGAAGCTGGCACGCGCGTTATCCGGATTCAAACTGCCGCCGGAAATCGCCTTGCAACCAGGCGCGCCTGAATTCCGCGCCGGAGACCACGAACTGATGAGCACGGTGTTTGTCGGCGAGGCACACCCACCCAAGGGCGATCCCGATAATATGTTCACGGTACGTGCCCCGGTGCCGGGCGAGAAGGCCGCCGGGCCGGCGGAAGCCACCGGCTGCAAGATACAATGGCCTGCCTGACCGAGACACCAATCAACCATCGAAGATTTTCGGCCCGACGCTCCGGTCTCCATGTAGACTTGGGCAGAATAATAATAACCGTTCGGAGGAAGCTTTAATGACGTCACAAACTTTCAACTTCAACCGGCGCACCCTGATCAAGGGCGCTGCCGCGCTCGGCACCTTTCAGGTGGCATCTCCGTTCATCATCCAGGCACGGGGTGAGACGCCGGTCCGCATCGGCATGGTCGATCCTCTCACCGGGGTCTACGCCGCGCCCGCCGGCAACGAGGTGATGGGCGCCAAGCTCGCGGTCGAACAGATCAACG
This sequence comes from Bradyrhizobium sp., assembly GCF_049586575.1. Taxonomy (GTDB): domain Bacteria; phylum Pseudomonadota; class Alphaproteobacteria; order Rhizobiales; family Xanthobacteraceae; genus Bradyrhizobium. The sequence continues at coordinate 5,231 of NZ_JBAVCF010000269.1, read as the reverse complement.
CCAAAGGCGGCATCCTCGGGCGTCAGGTCGAGCTGTTGGTGGAAGACTCCGCCAACGACGTCGGCACCGGCGTGCAGAAGGCCCGCAAGCTGATCGAGCGCGACCAGGTCAACTTCATGATCGGTGACGTCAATTCCGGCATCGCCGCGGCGATCGCCCAGGTCACCAACGAAAAGAAAATCCTGCACATCGTTTCGGGCGGCCACACCGATTCGATTACCGGCAAGGACTGCAAGTGGAACGTCTTCCGTGTCTGCAACACCACCCGCATGGAAGCAAACTCGGTTTGCGACGTCTTGTTCAAGAAATACGGCAAGAAATGGCACTTCATCACGCCCGACTACGCCTTCGGTCATACGCTGTATGACGCTTGTACGGCAGACCTCAAGAAGCTCGGCGGCACCGTGACGGGCAACGAGCTCACGCCTCTCGGCACCACAGATTTCTCCGCCTATTTGATCAAAGCGCGCGCCGCGAGCCCGGATGTGTTGCTCCTCCTGGTGCAGGGCTCGGACATGATCAACTGCTTGAAGCAAGTCGTGCAGTTCGGCCTCGACAAGCAGATTCATGTGGCGGGCACTCAGCAGGAACTGGAATCGCTTGCTGGACTGCCGCCGGAGGCGCGCATCGGCGTCTGGATGTTCGAATGGTACTGGAAGCAGCCGGGCGTTGCCGGCGTCGACAAATTCGTCGCCGATATCCGCAAAGTCAATAAAGGACACGTGCCGACCGCCAGGCATTGGTTCGGTTACGTTTCGGCGATGAGCTTTGGGCTGGTGGCAAACCGCGAAAAGAGCCTCGACGCCGCCAAGCTCGCAGCCGCCCTTGAGAACTTCGAATTGCCGGACGACGTCAAGCTGCAACCCAACAAGGTTTATTATCGCAAGGGCGATCATCAGCTGATGACCTCGGCCTTTGTCGGCGAGGCGCAATCCAAGGGCAAGGACGATCCCGAAGATCTCTACCGCGTCGACGAAGTCGTGCCCGGCGACAAGACGGCCCCGGCCGTGAGTGAGACCGGCTGCACGATCCAGTGGCCAACATAGCATCGCGTTAGCCGGTCATGGGCCCGGGAGCGTGCGTCTCCCGGGAAAGTGCAAGGGGACATCATCGGTGAATTATGACGCAACTGCTTCTATTTAACGTCACCAACGGGCTCATCATTGGTGCCTTCTATGTATTGATGGCTCTCGGCCTGTCGCTCATCCTCAACCTGAGCAACGTCATCAACTTCGCCCATGGCGGATTTCTGGTCATCGGCGGCTACATTGCCTACACCATCACCCCCTATATCGGTTTCTGGGGCGCGCTGCTGGTGGCGCCGCCGTTGACAGCTGTCCTCGGACTCATCATCGAACGCGTTCTGATCCGCCCGCTTTACGGCCGGGATCCCCTCTACAGCCTGCTGCTGACCTTCGGTCTCGCCTTCATGATCGAGGACGGCACCCGCTTCATCTGGGGCCCGCAAGGCAAGCCAGTCACCATTCCGCCTTTTCTGGCACAGCCGCTGAGCAACGACCTGTTCTTCATCACCGGTTATCGCCTCTTCATGGTGGCCGTGGTGATGGTTGCCGTTGCGCTGCTCTTTGTACTTCTTCGCTATACCCGTCTGGGCGTCCGGATTCGGGCCGGCACGCTCGACCTCGAAACGGTCGCAGCCCTCGGCATCAACGTGCAGATGCTGCGTTCGCTCAATTTCGCCGTCGGAATCTTTCTTGCTGGCTTGAGCGGCGTGCTCGCCGCCGGCCAGCTGGGCCTTGAACCGACCATGGGCACGGGACTCCTGATGCCAAGCTTCATCGCCATCATTGTCGGCGGCATCGGCAGCCTGCCCGGAACACTGGTGGGAGGCTTGCTGATCGGGGTAGCTTCGGGCTTGACTGCGGTATTCTATCCAGCCGCGAGCGAAGCGATTATCTACGTCATGATGGCGGTCGTGCTGCTGCTGCGTCCACGCGGACTGTTCGGCGAAGAAGGAATGTTGAGTTGAGTGCCGAACAAACCCGCAAGCTCATCGTCCTTTCGGCGATTTGGGTGCTGCTGATCTTTGCTCCGTATTGGATGGCGCCGCTCGGCGGATATACCGCGCTGGCGACCCGAATACTGGTGCTGGGCCTCGCCGCAATGTCGGTGAATTTCCTTCTTGGATTTACCGGCGTCCTGTCGTTCGGGCATGCCGCCTATTTCGGGCTTGGCGCCTATGGGACCGGGCTCGCCCTGAAATTTCTGGCGCCGAGTACCCCGCTCGCGCTCGTGCTGGGCATGCTGCTCGGCGGCGTTTGCGGCGCCATTCTCGGCATGCTGATCGTACGGCGGCGCGGCGTCTACTTCGCCATGGTGACGATCGCCTTCGGCCAGGTGTTCTACTACATCGCCTTTCAGTGGAGTTCGCTAACGGGCGGCGACGACGGACTGCGCGGATTCTCGCGCCAGCCGATCGATCTCGGCCTGTTCAAGCTCGACATCCTGTCGAACGCCAACAATTTCTACTACTTCGTGCTGTTCTGCTTTGCGCTTGCGGTCGGTGTCATGGGGTTCATCCTGCAATCACCTTTCGGCCGGACCATGATCGCGATTCGCGAAAACGAGCGGCGCGCGCGTTTCCTTGGCATTCCCGTCGAGCGGCACATCTGGATTGCGTTCACGATGTCCTGCTTCTTCGCGGGATTTGCCGGCGCGCTTTATGCGCTCGTCAACAACTTCGCCGACCCGCGCGGGCTGCACTACAGCCAGTCCGGCGATTTCGTCATGATGGCGGTGATGGGCGGGATGCGCAGTTTCTGGGGGCCGCTGCTCGGCGCCGCCGTATTTGTGGCCGTGCAGGACTACCTCTCCAGCGTCACCGTCAACTGGATGTCGTTTCTGGGCCTGCTTTTCGTCCTCGTCGTGCTGTTTTTCCCGCGCGGATTACTGGGCTTCCTGCAGCGGAGCAAGGCATGAACGTTCTCGAAATCAGCGGCGTCACCAAGCGCTTCGGAAACCTGGTGGCCGTGCGCGATGTTTCGCTCAGTGTCGCGAAAGGGGAGATGTGCGCGATCATCGGGCCGAACGGTGCCGGAAAAACCACCTTCTTCAACCTGATCAGCGGATTCTTTCCCCCGACCGCCGGCACCATCGTCTTTGACGGCCGCGACATCACGCGCCTGTCAACGCATGAGCGCGTAACAAGGGGGATGGCGCGCACTTTCCAGATCACCGAAATTTTCCCCGAATTGACCGTGTTCGAAAACGTCCGGATCGCGGCCGAGGTCGCCGGCGGATATCGTCTTCGGCCGTGGATCAGCCGCGCGGAGAGCACGACGCTGCACCACAACGTCGAGGAGACGCTCAAGCTGGTGTCGCTCGAAGCCAAGTCTTCTCGGCTGGTGGGCGAGCTTTCTCATGGCGATCAGCGTGCCGCCGAAATCGCGATGGCATTGGCGCTCAAGCCGCATCTACTTCTGCTCGACGAGCCTACCGCGGGAATGGGCGACCAGGAAACTTACCAGATCACACAGTTGATCCGCCGCCTGCACCGCGACAGCAACTACACCATCGTGCTGATCGAGCACGATATGCGCGTGGTGTTTCACCTCGCCGACCGCATCTGTGTGCTCGATCAGGGCCGGATGCTGGCGCAAGGCACGCCGCAGGAGATCGCCGCCAACGAAGCTGTTCAAGCCGCCTATTTGGGCAATGCCGCATGACCGATGCCCTTAAGGCCGAAGGCCTCCACACCTACTACGGCAAGAGCCACATCCTGCATGGCGTCAGCTTGGCCGCCGCTGAAGGCAAGATCACCGCCTTGCTTGGACGCAACGGCGCCGGCAAGACCACCACATTGCGAAGCCTGATGGGGTTGACGCCGGCGCGCGAGGGCAAAATTACCGTGTTCGGCCAGGACACCACGCATTGGCCGACCTTCCGCATCGCAGCCGAGGGGGTCGGCTATGTCCCCGAGGGCCGGCGTATTTTTGCCAACCTCAGCGTTGAGGAAAATCTCAAGGTGCCGCTGGAGCGCGACGGACCGTGGACCATTCCGCGGATCTATCAACTGTTTCCCCGCCTGGAGGAGCGCAAGTCCAATCGCGGACGCCAACTCTCCGGCGGTGAGCAAGAGATGCTGTCGATTGCGCGGGCACTCCTCCTGAATCCGAAGCTACTGATTCTCGATGAGCCATCGCAGGGTCTGGCGCCGCTGATCGTGCGTGAGGTGTTCCGCATCGTCCAGCAAATGAAGACCGAGGGCATCTCGGTGCTGCTGGTTGAACAAAACGCGCGAATGAGCCTTGAAATCGCCGACGACGCCTATGTGCTGGACGACGGGATCGTCGTCTATTCGGGATCGGCCGCCGAACTTGCCGCTGACGATGCGCGTGTCCGGGCGCTGGCCGGCGCCAGCGCCGAGGAATGGACGCTGACGTAAGACTGCCCACTTTCCGAAGTTCGTGCGCCATCGCTGCACCCACTTATGCGAACTTCGGAAAGTTATGGGCACTGGCAAACCTATTGATTCTGGTGCCGCATTACTATTCGAAGTTCCTGGATCCAATTCGCCGCTTGTGGTGCAGGAACTTCAAATAGGCGGCACTGGGGAATCGGCCTTTCGCCAGTTTGGCTTTGCCCGTACAATCGGTGCCGCGCCGAGAGCTTGATGCTCTCAACCATCCATCGAACGGGTTTCCCCGGGTGAAGATGCGGGCCAGCAACCTCATGATCGGAACCACGACGCTCGCGATCGTGGCGATAGGTTTTGTCGGCCTTTTGGGGGTTCGGAAATATCGCGCGGTCTCGCAGGAAACGCGGATGCGCATCGTGTTCGAGGGCGGCTCAGCCAGCGGTCTACGCCGCGGCGGCAGTGTGAATTTCGACGGCGTTCAGATCGGCAAGGTCATCTCGCTCAAACTGGACAACCCGCGCAAGGTTGTCGCCGTTGTCAGGGTCGACAAGAGCGCCCCGATCCGCAAGGACACCGTCGTGGGACTGGAGTTTCAGGGGCTCACCGGCATTGCGGCCATTTCAATGATCGGTGGAGAGTCATCCGATCCGCCCGTGCCGGCCGACAAGGACGGCATTCCGACATTGACCGCGGATTTGAGCGAACTCCACTCGATCCGCGATACCCTGCACAATGTTGATAACTTCCTTGTCGGTAATCAATCGACGATCAAGGACGGGCTTTTGAGTTTCGAGACATACACCGCGTCGCTCGCGAGTCGAGGCGGGATCATCGATCAAACACTGGCCAAAGC
>NZ_JBAVCF010000268.1:0-15126 GCF_049586575.1 Bradyrhizobium sp. | reverse complement strand
GACATGGCCGAACGACACGCTGGAAAGCCAGTCGATGCCGATATGGATATGGCCGGCGGCCTCTTTGCGGCCGGGAATCCCGAGCTCGCGGCCGCGCGGCGCGCCGGAACCGATGAAGATCGCGTCGTAATTTTCAGACAGCAATTTCTTCAGGCTGTCGATGCGCGTGCCGGCCTTGAACTCGATGCCGAGGTTGAGGATGTAGTCGGTTTCCTCGTCGACGACCGAATCCGGCAGACGGAATTTCGGAATTTGCGTCCGCATCATGCCGCCGGCCTTCGGGTCCTGGTCGAACACGGTGCAGTGATACCCGAGCGGCGCGAGATCGCGCGCTACCGTCAGCGAGGCCGGACCACCGCCGATGATCGCGATGTGCTTGCCGTTCTTGGATGACGGGCGCGGCATGCGTCCCTTGACGTCATCCTTGAAGTCGGCCGCGACGCGCTTGAGGCGGCAGATCGCAACCGGAGTTTCCTCGACCCGGCCGCGGCGACAGGCGGGCTCGCACGGGCGATCGCAGGTGCGTCCGAGAATTCCCGGAAACACGTTCGATTTCCAATTGATCATGTAGGCGTCGCTATAGCGGCCTTCGGCGATCAAGCGGATATATTCCGGGACGGGTGTGTGCGCGGGGCAGGCCCATTGGCAGTCGACGACTTTATGGAAGTAGTCCGGCGCCGAGATATCAGTCGGTTTCATTCCTACCTTATCCGCGCCCAGCAACACTTCAGAACAGCGCGGCCTTATTTGCTTGCGAACGCTCGATGCGGCGTTCTTTCCGGTTCTTGAATGGCTTCATCGGTTTCTCGTATTAAAGCCAATCAAGCTGATCTCCAAAGCCAATTTTGCGCGATCATCAGCTTTAGTGAGTTGGGTAATACCAACGCATAGAATCCGGCTTATGTGGCGGTGCAACATGACAAAATGGCGGTCCGCTTGTTAGGAACATTTCTTCCCATGAAATGTCCGCCTTAAATGTCAGTTTTGGCGATGTCCCACAGCAAGCGATAGACGCCGTTCGAAATCACTTCAGACTTGAAACCCATGCTGTCGATTAAACGCCTTACGGCGGTATGCGCCGGACTTACATCGGTGGCATCGATCAAGCCGAACCAATCGTTGGTTCCCGGGGACGTAGATGGATTATCGGCCAGGGACTTCGACAGCGCGGCATCATTTTCGATCAGGTGCATCGAAATAATATTGTCGTGGGAGGCTGGATCGAAGGCCTCGCCGAGAGCGCCACGAAACAGATTTTCGTTTCCGCGTGCGGGGCGGAAGCGAATGATGCCGAGCGCCGCGCCACGGCCCTTGCCACGGCTGACCGTGATGCGCGCCACGCCGCGGATCATGTTCCTGAAACGCGCGATATTTTGTTTCGACCAGACGGTCTGGTTCGCGAGCGCCGCGCGATAGGCGGGACTGTCGAGCACCTCAAACGTTTCGGTCGAATAGAGGCTCAGATATTTCGGCATAGAGCTTTCGATGGCCACGTAACGCCGCGCCTCGATGAAACCTTCGATCGCGACACGTTCTTCCAGATGTTCGCGATCATACCAGCGGTTGAAATCGGTCTCGTGGTCGGGGTCGATATCCATCGACGTCAGCAACATGCCTTTTCCGGCGATCGGCATTTTTCAGAGTCTCCATGCTCTATCGTCGTCATTGCGTGGGACAAACGCAAAGCGTTTGCGCAAGGGAGCGTTAGCGACGAAGATCCAGTGCCCCAAGCAATTCTGGATTGCTTCGCTGGCGCTCGCAATGACGGTGTCAGCGCTCGACCTTCGACGCAGCATCCGCGATCGCTTTCATCACGGCATCGCGGATGCCTGGATCATACAACGTATGGCCGGCGCCCTGCACGATGCGAAGCTCGGCATCTGGCCACCGGGCTGCAAGCGCGTGCGAGGTCGCGGGTGGGCACAACAGATCGAAGCGCCCCTGCACGATGAAGCCGGGAATGCCCTTGAGTTTTTGCACGTCATCCAGAAGCTGGTTGGGCTTCATGAAGCAATCGTTGGCGAAGTAATGCGCTTCCATGAAGGGCGTGGCGGGCAGGGCGCCTGTCGATTTCAGCGATGCTAGATCCAGCCTTGTGCGCGAGGGCACGTGCTCCGACAAAATTCGCTCCGTATCGTGCCAGGCACGGGCGAATGGCGCGTGCACGACGATATCGGAATCAAGAATGCGGCGCCAGTAGGCGTCCAGCGGCTTTCTGTGTTCAGCCGCCGGCAACAAGCTAATGAAATCTTCGCTGAGCCCGGGATAGAAGCGCGGCAGCGTTTCGAGGAAGGCGCCTTCGAGTTCGGCGCGGGTGCCGAGGAATGTGGCGCGCAACACGATGCCTGAAACACGATCGGGATGGGTTTGTGCATACGCCAGCGCCAGCGTGGCGCCCCAGGAGCCGCCGACCACCATCCATTGCTCGAAGGCGAATTTCTCGCGGATCGTTTCCATGTCCGCGATCAGATGCGGCAAAGTATTGTGCTCGCGCCGCCCCTTCGGGCGGCTGCGGCCGGCGCCGCGCTGGTCGAACAGCACCGCGTGGAAACGCTCGGCATCGAACAGGCGCCGATGATCGGGCTGGCAGCCGCTACCGGGGCCGCCATGCAGGTAGACGGCGGGAATGCCGCCTTCGCGACCGACGCTCTCGACATGGATGTCGTGGCCGTCGCCGACCGGCAGCAGTTCAGATGTCAGTGGCGCGAACGGATCGCTGCGCCGGTTGCCAGCGTCAGGCAAGATCGTCCGTCTCCGGCGTACCGCCTGCAAAATTGCGATAGATGAAGCGATTGTGGTTGCCGGCTGCTTCCTCGGCCGCGACCTTGAAGATCCGCTCATGATGGGGCGACAACGTGCAGGCCGGATCGGTATTGCCGGCATCGCCGGTCAGCGCGAAGGCCTGGCAGCGGCAGCCGCCGAAATCGACCTCCTTGAACTCGCAACTCTTGCACGGCTCGGGCATCCAGCCGGTGCCGCGATAGCGGTTGAAGGCCTCCGAGTTCTGCCAGATCCAGGCAATCGAGTGATTCGAGCGCACAGAGAGGAATTCGAGCCCGGTGATGCTTTCGGCGGCGTGACACGGCAGGATTTTTCCGGCCGGCGAAATGTTGAAGAACTGACGTCCCCACCCGCCCATGCATTTCTTCGGCCGTAGCGCGTAGTAATCCGGCACAACATAGTCGATGGCGAGAATGCCCTTCAATCGCACTTGCGCTTCCTCGACGATACGGCTCGTTTCCTCGATCTGCTCCAGCGTCGGCATCAGCGCGGCGCGGTTCTTCAGCGCCCAGCCGTAATATTGCACGTTGGCGACTTCCAGCCGGTCGGCGTCGAGATCGACCGCCATCTGGATGATGTCAGGCAGTTGATGCAGGTTCTGGCGATGCATAACCGCGTTCACCGTCAGCGGTAGTTCGAGTTCGCGCGTCCATTTGGCGACTTCGAGCTTCTTGGCATGCCCTTTGAAGCCGGCGACGCGGTCGGCCACCACAGGCTCGTTGCCCTGGAAGCTGATCTGCACATGACAAAGACCAGCGCCGGCGAGCGCTGAAAGCTTTTCGCGCGTCAGCAGGACGGCCGAGGTGATCAGGTTGGAATAGAGGCCGACATCGCTCGCATGCTGGACCAGTTCGACCAGATCCTTGCGCGCCGTTGGTTCGCCGCCGGAGAAGTGAATCTGCAACACGCCGATTTCGGCCAGTTCCGAAAGGATTTTCTTCCATTCGACGGTGGTGAGTTCGTTGCCCGCGCGATCGAGTTCGACCGGGTTCGAGCAGTACGGACATTGCAACGGGCAGCGATGCGTGACCTCAGCGAGCACCGCGAGCGGAATGCCATAGGTCTCTGCCGTCGAGCCACGCCGCTCCAGCGCCGCGAGCCCGTCATTGAGATCGGCCACTGTCTGGTTTGCATCGGTCAGCGTCGGGCTCATGATGTTTTTTCGCGCGCTTCGGTGAGAAAGCCTTTGTCGGCGAGGTCCTGCAGCATGACCACCACGTCTGCGGCGATTGCTTCGCGCGGCGCGGCATATTTGGCGGCGAGCAGGTCCACCATATCGGCAACGCTGCGGGCGCCGTCACATAGTTGCAACACTTCGACTGCGATTTCGTCGGGCGCAAGCACCCGCTCGGGCGCGAGCAGCACCCAGACCTGCCGCGTCTCATCGAATTTCAGCCTGGCGTGGCGCGGCAATTTCGGCCGGCTCGCCTCGTTGACACTGATGTTACGGCCTGACGGCATTGTCTTTCCCGATTGCAACTCGCTCAAGCCTTTGGAACAAAGGCTCCCGGCGGAACATGTCCTTCGACATAGGCATGATACAGCGCATCCAGCTGAACCCATAGCACGTTCGTCTTGAAGATCAGCGCGTTGCAAACCGCCTCGCGCTGTTCCGGCGTCTTGGCATGGGCCTTGACGTAATCGAGCGCGAAACCGGCATCGCGCGGCGCCTGGGTGAGGCGGCGGCTGAAATAGCTCATGATGTCCGGATTGACAAAACTATAGTGCGCCAGCATGCCGGAGATGCGTTCCTCGTGCAGGTTCGGCGCGAACAGTTCCGTGAGTGACGAAGCGATGGCCTCGAGCGGGCTCTTGTCGCGCACGAAGTGCACATAGGCCTCCACGGCAAAGCGCGTCGCCGGCAAAATGCCTTCGGTGGATTCGACGTAAGCGGTATCCAAACCGAGGCCTTCGGTCAGTTTCAGCCAGCGCTCGATGCCGCCTTCGGCGCCGAGATCGCCGTCGTGATCCTCGATCCGGTGCCGCCATTCCATACGGGTGTTGCGGTCGCGAAAGCGCGAGATCACGACCGCATCCTTGATCGGGATCGTGCTCTGATAATAGTATCGGTTGAGCGCCCAGGCCTGCACCTGTCCCTTGTTGAGCTTGCCGCCGTGCAACAGTTTGTGAAACGGATGCAGGCTGTGATAGCGCGTCTCTCCGATATAGCGGAGCGCGGCTTCCAGTTCCGCCGCGTTGTTCAGTACGGTTTTGCCGCCGAGCGACAGCGCGGTCATCCCTTCCAGCTTCATGGTCGTGGCATTCAAAGCGTGATCTCCGTTCCATCCGCGGGAATGCACCAGCCCGCGTGTTCGGCGGCGTGGCGCTCCTCGGATTCATGCAACAACGCGGGATTCGAGTTGTTGATATGCAAGAATATCTTCCGCTCGATGCCAAGACTCCCGAGAGAGGCGATCGCGCCTCGCTCGCCCGACATCGCGATATGGCCCATGCTCTGCCCGGTCTTGGTGCCGAGGCCGGCCGCGATCAATTCATCGTCCCGCCAGACCGTGCCATCGAAGAACACCAGCGGCGCGCCTTTCAACCTCGATTTGAGATCGTCCGTTACCTCGGCGCAAGCGGCCAGAAAGTAGAAGAACTTGTCCGTTGCCTTGTCGCGGATGCGAAGGCCGAGCGTATCGCCTGCTTCATTCGTGGCCCGCGGCTGTCCTTCGAGATACCACGCGCCCTTGCCGGTGACCTCGAACGGAAGGATATCAAGGCCCGAGGGCGATCCGTCAGGAAGCGCCGGTTCAAAGGTATGCTCGATCTCGATCGGCTGGCGGCGCACGGTCTTTTCGTTGAGCACGTTGAAGATGCTGTTGGACTTCAACGTCGCCAGCACCTTGGCGTGTGCGTAGATCGCGAAAGGCCATCCCTCGCGCATCGATAATAGCCCGGCGATCGCGTCAATTTCGCCGTTGGTCAGGATCACGCCTGCGATCGGCGAGTGACGCAGTTTGCCGGGGGCAGGGTGAAGCTGCGGTGTTGCGATCAGTTGCTGGCGCAGGTCTGGTGAAGCATTGATCAAGAACCAGTGATTGCCGTCGGCGCTGATCGCGAGCGAAGCCTGCGTGCTCTGAAGTTCGGTGTGCTTGGTACGCGCGGCCTGACAAATCCGACAGCCGCAATTCCACTGCGGAACGCCACCACCTGCCGCGGCGCCCAGGATGACGACGCGCAACATGATCCGTCTCCCGTGGAATCCCTCGAACCCCGATCCCTGGCCGTCGAGGTATTCTGAAAACTAAGTATTCTCAAAATTACAAAGGTGGATGCAGGTGCGAAACGTTCCCAACCGGGGACGCGTCACTCCCAGCAATCCACCTTGGTCAGAATGAAGCTGTTTCGTCCGCTTACTTGCGGGCGGCGCAGGCATACATGTTGATTTCCATGCCAACCGGCACTTCGACGATCTTCGGTGCTTTCCAAGCCATTTTGACTCTCCTCGGGTGAAACCGGACGAACTCCGCCCTACTGACAAAGTAATATAGAGAACGGGAAGTTAGCCAGTAGAATCTTCTCCGACGGAACCATCTCCGTGAAAATATTGCGTTGCACCATATATTTCGGATCGGGGCCCGACTTCCGTCAAACCAATGACGTATCAACGGGTTCTTCTTGAGACTATCCGCGCAGAGGACCGTCGGCCCGCACGACCAACTCCCAGATAAAGCAACTGTGAAAGACGGCCGGGCTGTCGCCTGCCGGAATCTGACCCTCAAGCCGACAGGTTCGACCATGCCGCGATACTTCTTCAATACCCGAATCGGCGACGAGGTGATTGCCGACCCCGAGGGTGAAGAACTGCATAATCCAGATCGCGCCTGGGAGATCGCCCGCGCCATGATCCACGAGCTATTGAGGATCGAAGGCATGGAGAACCTCATGCGCGCCGTTCTTGAGGTGACCGATGACGAAGGCGACATCGTGCTCGAATTTCCATTCGCCGAGGCTGTCCTTGACGACACCGATACGAGCGACATGCCAACGAAGCATTGATATGGCGCCGTCAGCCGGAAGCCGCTGAAGCCAGCCAAGGTGCCCGCGTCTCCGATTCCGCGAGGCGATGCCCGGCACAGTCGACCTTTCGAGATGTTTTCCGATTGCGCGCGGGCGAAAAAATATTCAAGAGTGTGGCCACGAAGTCCGCCGGCAAGGGACGAGTTTGTCCCGTGCATGGGTCGAAGACTTCCATCAAGGGAGAAAATTATGAGGATCAGTTCATCGGTGCCGCACAGCCTGTTGCTGGCGGGTGCCTTTATCGGTGTGTTGAGCTATGGCGCGTTCGCGCAGACGGCCCAGCCACTTCCGCCGGGTTCGCCGCTGATCGGCCGCCCCGACAGCGAAGCGGCGCAAAAATTGGCGCCGGTTGCGGCTCCGCCGCTTGCGGCGGCCCCCGACAAGCTGCCGCTCGACAAGCTCAAGGTCCCGGCCGGCTTCCACATCGAGGTCTACGCGGCCGGAATGCCGAATGCCCGTTCGCTGGCACTCGGCGACAAGGGCACGGTTTTCGTCGGAAGCCGCACGGTCGACAAGGTCTACGCGATCGTCAACAAGGACGGCAAGCGCGAGGTCAAGATCATCGCGTCCGGCCTTTACCGGCCGAACGGCGTGGCCTTCAAGAACGGCACGCTTTATATCGCCGAGCTTTCAAAGGTCTCGAAGATCGACAAGATCGAGGACAATCTCGACAACCCGCCGAAGCCCACGGTGATCTACGACAACCTGCCGAAGGACGAAGCCCACGGCTGGAAGTTCATCGCCATCGGACCGGACAACAAGCTTTACGTCCCGGTCGGCCAACCCGGCAACAACGTGCTGCATGACAAGGATCACGGGCAGATCCGACGCATCAATCTCGACGGCAGCGGCGCCGAAGTGGTCGCGCTTGGCGTCCGCAATACCGTCGGCTTCGACTGGAATCCGGAAACCAAGCAGCTCTACTTCACCGACAACGGCCGCGACTGGTTGTCGGAGGACGTTCCGAACGACGAACTCAATCGCGTCACCAAGGTCGGCGAGGACTTCGGCGCGCCCTATTGTTACCAGGGCAACATTCCGGATCCGGAATTCGGCTGGGGCCATTCATGCAGCGAGTTCACGCCTCCGGTCGGCCTGATGGGACCCCACGCGGCGTCGCTCGGTATGCGGTTCTATACCGGCAACATGTTCCCGAAGAGCTTCAAGGACCAGATCATCATCGCCCGCCACGGTTCGTGGAACCGGACCAAGAAGTTCGGTGGTGATGTCGTCGTCGCCCATCTCAACAAGGACGGCACGGTCAAGAACCTCGAGCCGATCGTCACCGGCTTCCTTCAGGACAACAAGTATGTCGGTCGTCCGGTCGATGTGATGCAGCTGAAGGACGGTTCGATGCTCATTTCCGACGACTGGAACGGCGCGGTCTATCGCGTCTTCTACGGCAAGGCAAAGGTCGCCGCGCAATAAAGCGCGGACCGCAATCGGGGGCGACCTTTATGGTTCGCCCCCGATTTTATTTTGTAAATGACACCTGAGGCATCCAATGATGCGTAAAACAGCAACAATACTCACGGCTCTGGCGCTCGCATCGCTGGTGGGTTCGGTCAACGCGGCGGAAACCATCGAACAGCGGGCGGTCACCTGTTTTGCCTGTCACGGCGAGCATGGCCAGTCGGAGACGGAAAACACCCCCTCGCTCGGCGGCCAGCAGGCGCCCTATGCGCTGATCCAGCTTTTCATGTTTCGCGAGAAGCTGCGCACCTTCGAGCCGATGAACGAGATCGCGAAGTCGTTCACCGACGACGACCTTCAGAAGTTTTCCGATTTCATCGCCAAGCTGCCGAAGCCGCAGCCGCCGGCTGAGGTCGGCGATCCCGCGCGCATGCAGCGGGGCCTTGCGCTCGCGCGGGCGAACCGCTGCAACAGCTGCCACAACGCCGATTTTTCCGGGAAGGAAAACGTGCCGCGGCTTGCCAACCAGCGCGAGGATTATCTCAACAAGACGCTCAGCGAATACAAGGACAATAGCCGCCACGGCTATGACGGCACCATGGCGGACGTTATGGGTTCGGTCACCAAAGAGCAGATCCCCGAGCTCGCTTATTACATCTCGCACTATCGCTAGGGTGCTATGGCGCTGTAGTCCCGGCAGCGCTACAACTTCCCGCGCGATCAAGGGAGTTGCATATGGAAGATCTCTGGCGTCTGTCGGCCGAGCAACTGGCCGGCCTGATCCGGACGAAAAAGGTTTCGGCCAAGGAAGCAGCCTTGGCGGCGCTGCAAAGGCTCGATGCGGTTAACCCTGCTATCAATGCGGTGGTCGACCATCGCCCCGATGATGTGCTGTCGCAGGCAGCCGAAGTCGACGCGGCGATCGCGGCAGGCAAGGATGCCGGGCCGCTCGCAGGCGTGCCGGTAACGATCAAGGTCAACATCGACCAGGCCGGCTTTGCCACCACCAACGGGCTGAAGATGCAAGCCGCACTGATCGCGAAGCACAACAGCCCGGTGGTGGATAGTTTGCGCAAGGCCGGCGCGGTGATTCTCGGACGCACCAATTGCCCGGCGTTTTCCTATCGTTGGTTCACCACCAATCTGGTCCACGGCAACACCAAGAATCCGCGCGATCCGTCCATTACCCCGGGCGGCTCGTCCGGCGGTGCGGGGGCTGCGGTCGCGGCCGGTATCGGCCATATTGCGCACGGCACCGACATCGCCGGTTCGATCCGTTATCCGGCCTATGTCAACGGCGTTCACGGCTTGCGTACTACCACGGGCCGGATTGCGGCCTTCAACGCCTCACTGCCCGAGCGCACCATCGGCCCGCAAATCTCGGCGGTGTCGGGTCCGCTCGCGCGCACCATCGCCGACTTGCGGATCGGCCTCGCGGCCATGTCCGCCTACGACGCGCGCGATCCCTGGTGGGTGCCGGCGCCGCTGGAAGGCCCGCCGGTGAAAAGGCGTGCGGCGTTGTGCATCAATCCGGATGGGCTCGATCCTGTGGCCGAGGTCAGGGCCGCGGTTGTCGGTGCCGGCAAGCGCCTGGAACGCGCAGGCTGGACGGTAGAAGAAGTCACATCGCTGCCGCCGCTGAAGGAAGCGGCCGAACTTCAGACCAAGCTCTGGCTCGGCGACAATTATGAAGCCCAGCTTGCGGCCGCCGAGCGAGAGGGCGATCCCGGCGCACTGGCCTGTCTGCGTGGTAACCGGTCGAAAGTCTTTCCGTTCGACACGGATGCACTGTCGAAGACGCTGACGCGGCGCGCGACGCTGGTTCGCGAATGGTCGCTCTTTCTCGAGAAATATGCCGTGCTGGTGATGCCGGTGTCCGGCGAGCTGCCGTTCCCCGATCAGCTCGACACCAGGGACGACGCTTCCTTCGCGCGCGTTTGGCGCGCGCAACTGCCGCAGATCGCGATCCCCTTCATGGGCCTGCCGGGCCTGACTGTTTCCACCGGGCTGGTGGGACGCGTACCTGTCGGCGTTCAGGTCGTTGCCGGCCGCTATCGGGAAGATCTTTGTCTCTCGGCAGGCGAAGCGATCGAGGCCGGGGGCACGCCGTCCTCGGTGGTCGATCCCGTCACGGGCTAGAGGGGCAGGACATGGCTTCGATCTACGATTTCAACGCCAAATCGCTTGCGGGCGAGGATACGCCGCTCAAGCGATTCGAGGGCACGGTGCTCCTGATCGTCAACACCGCGAGCGCCTGCGGCTTTACCCCGCAATATAAAGGCCTCGAGGCCTTGCAGCAGAGCTTCGGCGCGCGGGGCTTTTCAGTGCTCGGCTTCCCTTGCAACCAGTTCGGACGCCAGGAGCCGGGCAATGCCGCCGAGATCGGGCAATTCTGTTCCTCGAATTATGCCGTCAGCTTTCCGATGTTCGACAAGATCGACGTCAATGGCGAGAATGCCCATCCGCTGTATAAGTATCTGAGGGGCGAGAAATCCGGACTGCTCGGCTCCTCGATCAAATGGAATTTCACCAAATTTCTGATCGACCGTTCGGGAAAGGTGGTCGGGCGTTATGCGCCGACCACGACACCGGAGTCACTCACCAAGGACATCGAGGCGTTGCTGTGAACGAAAAGAATGAAATGACGGCGTCGGATGAATTGCCGGACCGCCTGTGTGTCGATCCGAAAAGCCCTTATTACAATGAAGCAGTATTGGCGCGCGACGTCGGCATTCGCTTCAAGGGCGTCGAAAAGAACAATGTCGAGGAATATTGCGTCAGCGAGGGATGGGTACGCGTCTCCGCCGGCAACGCCAAGGATCGTTACGGCAATCCCTTGACCATCAAGGTGCACGGACCGGTCGAGCCGTATTTTCGCGACAAGCCGCAGTCGTGACGGGAGATGAAGGCGCCGGCGGCGTGACCGTGTCGCACTCTCTCTAATCCCCCCACGCTACGCGGGGGAGGAATTAGAAGAAACGATCAAGCTGTGCCTACTACCCGAGCCGCCGGCGGCCCTCGCTCTTGAGCAGCTTCTTCACGGCGCTGGAGGCGACCACCGTGCCCTCGTTCGCATAGGCCTCGTGGTTCTTCTCGATGTCGTCGAGGCGGTAGAGGTAGTTGACCATGATGCCGGCCGACTCGCGCAGGCCCTTGGCCGAGGTGTCGCCCAGCCAGTTGATCCGCTCCAGCCGCGCGCCGTTGCCGAGGTGGAAACGCGCCACCGAATCGATCAGGCGTCCCTTCGACGAGCGCGCTTTGAGGAAGTAGTAGGCCGCCAGCGGCTCGACGATCGAACGCAACTGGCCTTCGAGCTCGACATTCTTCCACCAGTCAGGCGTATCCAGATGTTCAAGCAGCGGCCGATCTTCGTCGGATACAGGCACGTCATCCGCGTTTTTCAGCCATGACATGAAGCCCGGCACCGGTGACAGCGTCACGAAGTCTTCCAGCTTCGGCAGTTCGCGGCGCAATTCCTCGACCACCTGCTTGATCAGGAAGTTGCCGAACGAGATGCCGCCGAGACCGCGCTGGGTATTGGAGATCGAATAGAACACAGCCGTGCGCGCGCGTTCAACGCGGACCAGCTCGCGGTCTTCGGCAAGGAGCGGCGCAATCGCACCCGGTATGGTTTCGGTCAGCGCCACCTCGACAAAGATCAGGGGTTCATCGACAAGCGCCGGATGAAAGAACGCGTAACAACGGCGGTCGACAGGGTCGATGCGGCGCCGAAGATCGTCCCAATCGCGGATCTCGTGCACGGCCTCGTAACGGATGATCTTTTCCAGAATGTTGGCCGGCGTCGACCAGTCTATTCTGCGCAGCACTAGAAATCCCCGGTTGAACCAGGACGCTAGCAAATGCGCGACGTCGCGGTCGAGCGCGGCAAGGTCCTTGTCGCCGCTTATCAAGCCGAGCAGGTCGGCGCGCATCGCGACCAGATCAGCGGTGCCACCGGGCGCACGGTTCAGCCGCCGGATCAATTCCTGCCGCCTCGGCTCGGAAGCAAAGTGGAGGGCGCCACCATTGCCTTCGCCAGGCTCGGCGATCCAGGTTTCGATGGCCTTGTTGACCCTGTCTCGGTCGGGACCGAAATTCCGCGCCAGCGCAAGGAAGAAGCTGCGCCGTTCCGTGGCATCGAGATCGTGATAGCGATCGAGAACTTCGCTGGCCATCGCGGTACCGGAGGCCTCGCCACGGCCGGACAATACCGCCTCGCAGAGTTCGATCAGGCCGGCGGCGTCTTCCTTTCCGTCGTCTGGCTTGCCGCGGTTGAGCAGCGTACGCCCGCGCTCCGAAATGGTTGCTAACAGGTCGCTGAAGAAGGCGTTGGCCATCGCTGACTGATCGATTCCGTCTGGGTGGGCGTGGATGTTACCTTGATTTAAGGCAAAGCGAGCCTGTATCAAGCACAACAATTTGTCATGCTGATTGCGACTAACGACGGTAATCAGGCCTTTTGGTAAATTCGGTTGGCGTCCGGCCGGTAACCTGGCGGAAGGCATGCGAAAATGCAGGCAGGCTGCCGTACCCAAGCTCGCCTGCGACCTTCTTGATTGAGACATTGGTATCAGTTGACAGCCGCTCGATGGCGGCCGCAATCCGCGCCCGCTGGCACCAGCTTTTGAAGCTTAGTTGGGTTTCAGACGAAAACAGCCGCGACAATGTTCGCGCCGAAGTACCGACCTTGCGCGCCAGCGTCTCGATTTCATGCGAGCCAGCGGGATCGCCCAGCACGATCTCGGCGGCCTGCCGGCAGCGAGGCTCTTGGGGTAGAGGGATGAAGGTCGCGGAATCCTCGGCGCGATGCAGTTCGAACATCACGAGCCGGATCAAGAGCGCCGTGCGCTTCGGGTCGGCGCGCTCGTCGAACAGAGCGAGGATCGACTCGTGCAACAAGCCGGAAACCCGCACGACGAATTCGGAATCCAGGCTTGAACTGAATTTCCCGCGGCCAAGCCACTTCAGGTCGAAATACAGCGTGCGCATCTCGATGTCGGCGAGCACGTCGATCGCGTGCCCGAGCCGTGCCGGCACCCATACCGCGCGATCCGGTGGCACCAGCCAGCGTCCCCTCGGGGTCGTCACTTGCATCGTGCCTTTGGCGGCGTACACGAGCTGCGCCTCGCGATGCATGTGAGTGTCGAGCCGCACGCCCTTCTTGTAGTGGTTCGCAACCAGATGAACGCCGTCGCCAGTCGAAGTCCGGCGCCCCTGGATCGCAGCAATTGGCTTTTCGACGATATTCATTGGCCGCATCTCGTCAGCTCAAGACCGTATAACCTATTTCGGTCATTGCAGGAATCGTCCATGAACAATCCCACCCGGGTCATCTCGTTTGTCAACGCTGCGCACTTCATCGACCATTATTCGATGCTGATCTTTGCGGCGGCGGTCATCGTGATGGCGCCCGCGCTCGGCATGACCTATTCCGAATTGTTGCCTTACGCCACGCCCGGCTTCGTCGCCTTCGGCGCCGGCTCGCTGTTGACCGGCTGGCTCGGCGACCGCTGGAGCCGCCGCCACATGATGGTGATTTTCTTCATCGGCATCGGCGCCTCGATGATCGCGGTTGGCTTCGTCAACACCCGGCTCGAACTCGGCGCCGCGCTGCTGTCGATCGGTATATTCGCCTCGATCTATCATCCCGTCGGCACCGCGATGATCGTCTCCTACGCCGAAACGCTCGGACGGCAGATGGGCATCAACGGCGTGTGGGGCAACCTTGGCGTGGCGTCCTCGGCGCTGGTCACCGGCATTGTCGGCCAGTATCTCGGCTGGCGCTGGGCCTTTATTCTGCCCGGCGCTGTCACGATCCTGATCGGGCTTTGCTTCATGGCGATGGTGAGCCACGAAGACCGCACCAACGCGAAGCAGGCGGCGGCGCAGGCGCGCGTGGCCAAAGCGGATATGTGGCGGGTGATCGTGGCGCTGCTGATTGTCGTGATCGCGATTTCCACCACCTTCAACGCGGTGACGGTGGTGTTGCCAAAACTCTTTGCCGAGCGATTGAACGGCCTTACCCAAAGCCCCGCGTTGTTGGGGGTGATCGCGGCCGGCGTCTACGTGTTCGGCGCGATGACGCAATACACTATCGGCAAGCTGATCGACCGCCACTCGCTGAAAGCGGTCTCGTTGCCGCTGTCGTTCGTGCTGGCGCCGTTCTTGTACGTCGCGGCAGAACTCTCCAACCTGCCGCTGATCATCGCCGCCATCGGCATCGTGATGGGCGCGTTCGGGCAGGTAACCGTCAACGACGCCATGGTCGGCAAGTACACCAGCGAGGAATGGCGTTCGCGGGCCTATGCCGTGCGTTATTTCGTCGGCTTTACCGCAGCCGGTGTATCGGTCGGGCTCGTGGCCTGGCTCTATCAGCAGGGTGGATTTGTCACCATGCTGCACGCCTTTTCAGGCCTTTGCCTGCTCGTGATCGCCGCCGCGGTCATTCTGCCGGTCGAAGCCCGGACACCGGCCGCGCAGCCCGGCTAGACTCTGGCCGCAGGCTCGAATGGCTGCCTTACCGAATTTTCATTCCAGACATGGTGTCACGGCTTGCGCCGATCGGCCATAATAGATGTTTGAAGACGGGCCGACGGGAGCAGGGTTATGCGTCACATGTTTTTGCCGCGCATGGGCGGGTTTCTTCTGGGAGTTTTGATCGCGATGACGGGTTTCGCACACGCCGATGGCTTGAAGGATGAAATCGCGCCGACCGGCAAGCTGCGGGTCGCGATCGGAATCAGTCCTGCCGGCGGCGCATATTGGTCGACGAAAACGGAAAGCGGTTATGCCGGTGTGCCCGTCGACCTCGGCAAAGCCTTGGCCGATCAGCTCGGCGTTCCCGTCGAATATGTCGCCTTTCCGAATTCTGGGCAGATCACGGACGCGGCCGCCAGGGGCGCCTGGGAT
>NZ_JBAVCF010000267.1:0-1644 GCF_049586575.1 Bradyrhizobium sp. | reverse complement strand
GGATCGGCCGCCGCAGCGGCGCCCTCACCGGCCTGCGCCGCTTCGTCCTCGCGAGCGGTCTGTTTCGTCATGGTTTTTCCCAGTGTTTCCCATCGCTTTGTGCCCCCGCATATCAGGGCTTGAGGGGCAAAAATCAAGGCAGAAGAAGCCCGAGGTCTCAGCCGGCTGGCACGGCAGTCCGATAGCCGAAGGCCGCCTCTCGCGCCCGGACGATCGCCCGCGCCCGGCTGCTGACACCGAGCTTGCCATAAAGGCAAACCAGCTGTTCGAATAGAAACCTGGCTAGAGTTCCGCGACTGCCGGCACTTCTGGAAGTTCAGGAATACGTACCCGCTGGCGACCGCCAAGGCTTTCAATTTTCCGCTGTGTATCAACGACAGGCTGTTCGCGGGATTGTTGAACGCGATATCGACACGTCCTGCCAAAAGATCCACCACCGCCGTCCCATGCCCTTATAGGGCACGCGGGTGAAGCGGACGCCCGCGTCTGTCTGGAGCATTTCGCCGGTCAGATGCGGCGAGCTGCCGATGCCTGGCGATGCGAAATTGAGCTTGCCGGGATTCCCCTTTGCATGCGTGATCAACCCTTTAAGGTTCGCAGCCGGCACGCGCTCCGCCAGTTTTTCAGCAATGATTTTCTGTTCCCGACTTCGCGGGCGTCAGCGCGAGGAGCGGCCGAATCCCGCGTCCCGCGCCTGCACGATGGCCTGGGCGCGGCTGTTCACCCCGAGCTTGCTCAAAATAGTCGAGACTTGGTTTCGCACCGTCTTTTCGCGGGTGCCAAAACGGCTGGCAATCGCCTTATTGCTGAGACCTTCCGCGATGGCGTCGAGAATCTGTCGTTCGCGCGCGGTCAGTTCGCCAAGCGCGAAATCCGCGGGCGCGGGCTTTTGGGGCAAAAACTCATCGAGCGCCGCCGCGAATTGCAACCACGCCGGCTCGCTGTCGAGCAAGACGTGATTTCGCGTCTCGAGCGGAACGAAGCGCGCACCGGGAATGAGGCTCGCGAACAGGCGCCCCTGCTCGAACGGGATCAGAGCGTCAAGCCGGGCGTGGCAAACCAGGGTCGGACAGTGTATGCGGCGTACGACATCGTAGACGTCAGCCTGCCAATAGCCGCGCAGCAGCTTGAGCGCGGTCGCCGGCGACGTCGTCAGCCGCAGTAGGTCCTTATAGGCGTGCATCTGATCGGCCGAAGCGTCCGGCATGTGCAGGGCGGCGATAAAATCGCCGTAAGCCGGGGCATCGCTCGCCCATCCGATCTCGAACACTTTGAGACGGGTTTCGGCTTCCACGATATCGCCCGGCGTCGCTGCACGCGCGAGCCGGCCACGCACCGGACTGCCGATGAGCGCCAGCCGCTCGACCTTTTCCGGTTTTCTCGCCACATAGGCAACGCCCGTTGCACCGCCGCTGCCATAGCCAAAAAACACAAACCGTTCCCAGCCCACCGCGGCAACCACAGCCTCCAGATCTTCAATATGACGCTCGAAGGAAAAATCCAGGTTGTCGCGATCGGAGAGGCCGCAACCGCGGCAATCGTACCGCACCAGCGCATGATGACGACTCAGAAGGTCGAGCCAGGGACTCCAAATCGGGCTTTCCGAGGCGAATTTGAGATGATGGACCCAGTGGGGCGCCCACA
>NZ_JBAVCF010000266.1:0-29902 GCF_049586575.1 Bradyrhizobium sp. | reverse complement strand
GGCTATAGGAGGCCGAATTCAGATAGCAGATATCGCGCGGTATATCGAAGAGGTCGCGTTGGGAAGCCAGCATGTTGTGCCGTTCGTTGGAAGCACAACCCTAGCGGCTCGCGATCGTGGCGGCCATCCCCACTATTTGCCGATCAGGCCGTCGTGCGCGCCGGGGTGGCGCGGCGGGAAAGCCTAGTGAAGCTGCGGCGACAGTGCCCGCTCAGGCTCAGCCGCGCGCCAGTGCGACTGATAGACTTGCAGAATGCCGCGGGACATCCGGACATCGGCCCGCTTGAACTCGGCTTTCAGATCCTCGAGTTCGTTGGCCGAAATGCGGTGATTCTCGGCGCCGAGGAACAGCAGCGCCATCGCGGTCTCCCACGAGAACTCGAGCGCCTTCGACAGCACCAGGATCATGTCACGATTGTTCTGCGTGAGCGTCTGCTCGACGACGTCGAGCGGCAGCGCGCAAAGCAGCGACAGCCCGATCACGACTTCCTCGAACTTGTGCGCCAGCGCGTAAGTCAGGATGCTCTTCTCGTTCAGCCGGCCGGCCTTGTGCGCCTCGGTCACGGCCCGTTTAAGCGCAAGATAACTTTCCTGCCCCGAAGCGAACTTGGAATAGAGCTGGCCGGCCGCGTTCGCGACCGAGGCCCCAATGGCCGCTGTAAGCTCGGGACGTTCCCGCTCAAGCTTGCGGCGGACCGCGTCTGACGCCTTTACCATCAGTTGCGCGAACATCTGCGGCGGAATTTCCTTGCGCAAGCCGACCCGCTCGGCGAGCACTGCGTCGGTTTCCGAACGTTTGACCATCTGGCGGAAGGCGAAATCGGAGAAACGGGCGCCATCGTTGGCGGCGACGGTTTGAACGACCTCCTGATTGCCGCGCGTGACGAGTTCGTCCGTCACCTCGACCGGCACCTGATGACGCCGCGAGATGGCGAGCAGATGCGGCTGCCCCTTGCTTCTGATATTGGCGATCAGTGACTTCGCATCGAGGCGCGGCGAAAATTGCAGGACGGGACCGGCCACCTCGATCGAATCGTCGAAGGCGAGCATCTGCACGACCTTGGGCGGCGCATTGTTGGAATGCGCCAGCCGCCGTGACAATTCGGCCCGCGCCGCCTCTTCGATCTCTTCGGTGAGCCGGACGATTACGTCGCCGAAGATGCGGATCTGCTCTTCGCTGAATTCGCCACCGACCAGAACATCGGTCGCATGCCAAAGCGCCTTGGCGCGGCTCTCGGAAGAGCCCCGCGCAATCACATCGTCCAGGTCCTGTAAAATTTTGCCGTTCTCAATCATCGCGCCCTACTGAAGGCAGAAGCAATGAGAACAGCCATAAACGTCAATTTTTAATAGTGCGGTTTCGCTTCCCCCCGGCTTTCGAAACCGGGCGTTACCGTTCATTAACGCTGAGCGCCACCCACGGCACAGAAAGGCCGGCATGCGCCCCGCAGTAGCAAAAAAATGTTCCGAAACGGCCGCGCGCCAGCGGCGATTTGACAGCGCGTTTACCGATTGCTTACCTCCTTTATGAGTAGCCGGCCGCAGGCCCGGGGAGACGAAACCTCCGCGGAAACCTGCCAAGAAACATAAAGGGCGAGACGAATGGATCAGACTGCAAGGCCTCCGGGCGCCGGGGCGACGTCCAATACAACGGACAACGCCATCGCCATTGCCGCCATTGCGGTGCTGATCGTTTCCTACGCCGTGAACGCGATGGACCGCACGCTGTTCCCGCTGATGCTCACGGATGTCAGGCGCGAATACGGCTTCAACCTGCCACAGGCGGGCTTGATGTCGACCATCTTTACATTGGGCATGGCGCTGGCGGGATTTCCGACCGGCTATCTGATGTCGCGCTATTCCCGCAAGACGGTGATCCAGATCGGCATCCTGATTTACTCGGCGGCGACCGTCATCACGGTTGTCGCGACCGGCTTTGCCGACATGCTGTTCTATCGGGCGATCACCGGCGTCGGCGAGGCGATGCAGCTCACCGCTCTGCTGGCGGTTTTCTCCAGCTATTTTTCGCGCCATCGCGCCACGGGCGTCGGCGTGCTCAATTATGCCTATGCCGGAGGTGCTGCGGTCGGACCATGGCTGGGCGCGAGGCTGCTCGTCGATTACGGCACCTGGCGCGCGCCGATGATCATTTATGGTGTCATCGGACTAGCCATGATGGTGCTGATTGCAGCCGTGGTGCGGCCGTATCTTTCCGAAACCAATACCAGGGGCCAGGAAAACACCGGGATTGCGGCCGGCGGCGCGGCGTCGCTGAATAACCTCAACACGATAGTGCTCGCGATCCTCAGCGTCCTGTTCGGGCTCGCGCTCTACGGCTATCTCGGCATGTATCCGACGTTCCTGCGCGAGCACCTCCACTACGCACCTTCCGACGCCGGCCGCGTCATGAGCATTTACGGGCTCGGCGTTCTGGTGTCGCTGCTCACGGGTTGGCTCGGCGACCGCTTCTCTCCACGGCTCGTGCTGGCTTTAAGTTTTCTGCTGGCGAGCGCGGTCTCGGCGCTTCTGTTCAACGGCCCGGCCGACTTCGCGACACAGGCCGCGTTGTCACTCGTGCTCGGCGCGACTTTCAGCGGCACGATTTTCGTCAACCTCGCCGGATGCCACGTCAAGTCGGTGGCCGCTTCGCTCTCCGGCCGCGCCTCGGGTCTGTTCGTCACCTGCGTTTACGGCTCGGCGACGATTGCAGGCTACGACATCGGCTGGATTGTCGGCCTCGTGGGATGGACGGTTGCCGGCAATATCCAGCTCGTTGCGCTATGCCTCGCGGGCGCTGTGATTTCGCTGCTGCTGCGGCCCGACCAGATGTCGCGCCAACCACAATAAACCAAACAAGAAGAACAGGTTGCCGCCAATGCTTAAGGAACTTCCCGCCGTGCGCGTCAACGTCTTTCCCGGCGGCTTCAACTGGGGCGTCTATGTCGGTCAGGACAAGGGTTTTTTCACTGATGCCGGCATTTTGGTTGAGGTGCAGGGCACGCCGAACTCCGTCACCCAGATGACGGACTTTTCGCAAGGAAAATTCGACATCGCGATGACCGCGGTCGACAACATCGTCGCCTATGTCGAGGGCCAGGGCGAGGCGCCGATCGGGCCGCAAGGCGACTTCGTGGCCGTCATGGGCAGCGATAGCGGTTTCCTTAGCCTGGTCGCAACGCCATCGATTACAAAAATCGAAGACCTCGCCGGGAAGACCGTCTCGGTCGATGCGATGACGACCGGTTACGCGTTCGTGCTCTACGAGATCATGCGCTGCCACGGCCTCGACAAGGACAAAGGCGATTACGAGATCGTCCGCGCCGGCGGCATGGTGCAGCGATGGAACGCGTTGCGCGAAGGCCAGCACGCGGCGACCTTGCTATCTGCGCCCTACAACATCATCGCGCAAAACGCCGGCTTCAAGGAACTCGTGAAGGCGACCGACGTCATCGGTCCCTACCTGGGCAATGTCGCCGCCGTGCGCCGGCCGTGGGCCCAGGACAACAGCGGCAAGATCGGGGCTTACATCCGCGCCTATCGCCGGTCGATCGCCTGGCTCTACGAACCCCAAAACCGCGCCGAGGCCATCGCGATCCTGCGGCATCACCTGTCGCAAATGCCTGACGTGATTGCGGAGGCAAGCTATGGTGAGTTGCTCGATCCCGCGCGAGGTTTCTCGCGGGCGTGCGAGATCGATCGCACCGGGCTCGACTGCGTGCTGAGCTTGCGCAGCCGCTACGGCCTTCCCTCGATGCAACTGAACGAGCCGGCGAAATATTGCGACTTGAGTTTTGGCTGATCCCTCCCCCTCGTAGCGTGGGGAGGGAAGACCGAACCGAAGCGAAGGCCAGGGTCGGGTTTTTGTTCTTGCAATCCCCCACCCGGCTCATCGTTCACTCGCGCTCTCGATGATCCACCCTCCCCACTCGCTTCGCTTGCGGGGGCGGGATAAAACATCACACCGCCGCGATCGTCTGCACCTCGACCAGAAACTGCTCCTTCACCAGCCGGTCGATGATGAGCAGCGTGTTCGGCGGGTATTTCCCGTTCGGAAACATTTTCGGGAATTCGCGCAGGCGGAACGCCATGAACTTCGGGATGTCCTGCGAGTGGACCAGATAGGTCGTGAACTGCACGACGTTGGCCCAGGACGCGCCGGCCGACTTCAGCGCCGCCTCGATGTTGCGAAACACCTGTGACGCCTGCGCGTCGAAATTGCCGTCGCCGATCACGTTGCCGGCGGAATCGCCCGACAGCATCCCGGCGATAAACAGGAACTCGTTCGCCTTGACCCGCGTCACATGGGTGTACTGTCCCATCGGAGCTCCGAGTTCGGCCGGATTATAGATGTTGAGTTCTGCTGACATGATCTCTCTACCCTGATGCGTTCTGCTGCTGGCTGCTACTATTCGTCATCCCAAAGTCGGCCGCAAGCGCAGCCTCGCGGTATTGCTGCCATGCGACACGCGCGCTAGGCTCCTCGAATATTATGGCAGGAGGCACGCGTGACCCCATCGGACGAGAGCAGGATTTCTGAGGACCGCCGCGAAGCTTTGCGGTACGCGCTCGCGATCGGCGGCGGGGCGGCGCTGGCTTCTTCGCTCGCAAGCCCAGCCTCGGCGCAGACGGCTTCCGACAACACGCTCGATCGGATTCGCTCGACCAAGGTGATGCGGATCGCGGTGCTGCCGGGCGAACTGCCCTATTTCAACAAGGACCTCGCGTCAGGCACGTGGTCCGGCTTCTCGATCGATATGGCCAACGACATCGCCAAGCTGCTCGACGTCAAGCTCGAATACATCGAATCGACCTACGGCAATTCGATCCTGGATTTGCAGGCCAACAAGATCGATCTCGGCTTCGCGCTCAATCCGACGCCACAGCGCGCGCTGGTGGTCGATTTCACCAGTCTCGTTTTCCCGCATCCGTTCGGCGCGATGCTGAGAAAGGGCCTCGAGGCCAAGAACTGGGCCGACGTCAACAAGCCCGAGGTGAAGATCGCGGTCGATGTCGGCTCCGCCAACGAAGCGGTGGCCCGCCGCTTTGCGCCGAACGCGACGATCAAGTCGCTGAAGTCGCGCGACGAGGTGATGCTGGAAATGGCCTCGGGCCGCGTCGATTGCGTCGTGAATGCGCTGGTGCTTGGCCTCACCGCGATTGCGAAGAACCCGAGCCTCGGCACCTACAAGATCCTGCAATCGCCCTCCGTCACGGTTGCAAGCAGCTGTGCGGTGCGCCACGAGTCCGACAAACGCTGGCGCGACTTCCTCTCGGTATGGATCGACTACAATCGCGGCATCGGCCAGATGCGCGAATGGTTCGTCAAGGGACTGGCGCTCTCCGGCGTGAAGCCGGAGGACGTGCCGGTGGAACTGAACGTTTGAGGCCGCTCACGGAAAATCTCGCTACGGATATCGTCTGCTTGGCCGGGCGCTCGATCGCGCGTTGTATCGTCATCGCTATCGCAGCGGCTGGCGGCGCCGGCCTTGTCGGCTGCTCGGGCTTCTTTCCGGGACCGCCGTTGATTCCGATCGATCTTCAATCGACGCCTTCGGGAGCCGAAGCCCGCACCTCGATGGGCCAAAGCTGCAAGACGCCCTGCTCCGTCAGCGTGCCCACCCCCGAAGACGATTTCACGGTGAGCTTCACCCTGAACAAATTTCAGCCGATGACGATTCCGGTGCGAATCACCCGCAGCCCGGGCAGTGCTCTGATGCCGCCAATGACGAGCCTCAACCCCAATCCGGTGGTCGCGCAACTTCAGCCCGTGGTTCCACCGCCGAACCGGTTGAAGAAGAAGCGAACGGTAGCGGTGCAATAAAGCCAGGCCACGGCGCTCGCTTTCTTATCCCTCCCCCTTGCGGGGAGGCATAGGCCGCCTTGGGCGGCCGTTCTTAGGAGACGCGGAAGCAAAGCTTCGCTATAGCGAGCGAAAGCGAGCCGGGGTGGGAGTTTTCAGAAACTGTCTTTCCAGCGAGCCCTGCCGTGGCGTTACACACCCGCACCCGACCGCCGCTTCGCGAGAGCCACCCTCCCCATGCGTTCCGCGGGGAAGGATAAAAGGAATCACGCCTTATCGTATGTCATGCCGCGTTCGAGCCGGCGCGCGACCAGCGTCGACGGAAACAGGATCGCGAAGTAAATCAGGGCGACGACAGTATAGACTTCCAGCGGCCGATAGGTGTCGGCGTTGATCAGTGTTGCGTTGTAGACAAGATCGGGCACAGCGATCACCGACACCAGCGACGTGTTCTTCAATTGCGTGACCGACTGATTGACGTAAGGCGCGAGCATGGGTTTGAGCGCCTGCGGCAGGATCACGAGCCGCAACAGCCGCCAAGGCCGCAGGCCCAGCGCCCGCGCGGCGTCCCACTGCCCGCGCGCAACGCTCTCGATGCTGCCGCGGACGATCTCGGCATAGAACGCCCCGCCATAGAGCGACAGCACGGTCATCGCCGCAACGTGCGCGGGGATATTGACCCCGATCACCACCGGAAACGCGTAATAGAACCAGATGATCTGCACCAACAATGGCGTGCAGCGAAACAGCTCGATGTAGGCGATCAAGAGCCAGTCGATTACGGGATAACGCCGCAGACGAAGGATGCCGACGAAAAGGCCGATCGTGCTGCCGACCAGAACGCTGCCGACCGTATAAACCATGGTCCAGCCGAGCCCCAGCCAGAACAGATGGCTGTATTTGGCGAGAATCCCGAAATCCCAGACGTAATTCATCTCTTATCCCTCCCCCGCGAAAGCGTGGGGAGGATCGGCGAGCGAAAGCAAGCCGGGGTGGGGATGTAAGCAAGAGCCCGCACCCTGGCCTCCGCTTCGCCTCGGCTTTCCTTCCCCCCGGCTCGCATCGCTCGCGGGGGGAGGGATCAACCTATTGCTGAGATTGCCCATCAGATGTAACGCCCCGGCGCAAACGCGCTCGCGTCGAAGGATGGCTTGTCGCCCGATATCATCGCGGCAACCGCAGCGCCCGTCGCCGGTCCCGTGGTGAATCCGATATGCTGATTGCCGAACGCGCACCACAGGCCCGGATGCCGCGGCGCCGGCCCGATCATCGGCAGGCTGTCAGGCAAGGTCGGCCGCGCCCCGCGCCAGGGCTCGCCCACGGCCGATCCAAATTCGACCACGCCGCGCGCCATCGGCACCACCATGTCGAGCTGCGCGAACGACGACGGCGCATCGCGATCGGTCAATTCGACGCCGGACGTGACGCGAATGCCGTTTTCCATCGGCGTCATCAGGAAACTGCCCTCGGCATCATGGATCGGACGCCGCAAGGTACGCGCCGGGTTCGGCGCGAACTCCTGATGATAACCGCGTTCGGACGCGAGCGGCACCCGATAGCCGAGCGGCCGCAACAGATCGGCGGACCACGGACCCAACGCCACTACGACGTGCCGCGCCGAGATCGCGCCGTCGCCGAGCACGACGCGCCAGCCGCGGTCTTCGGGTGCGATCGCCTTGATGTCGGATTGGCGGACCTCGCCGCCGAGACTTTTCACCATTTGCGCATAAGCCTTGACCACCGCGCCCGGCGAATCCACGGAAGCCGTCTGGGTATGAAGAAGGCCGACCTTGTAGACCGGCAGGATGTTCGGCTCGAGCGCGGAGATCGCCTGCCGGTCGAGCAGTTGGCTCTCGATGCCGAATTCGGCGAGAAACGCCTGCTCTTGCCTGGCTGCCTCAAGCGAGTCGCTGCGCCAGGCCTTGAGCCATCCGGTCTCGCGGATGCGATTGCCGGCGTTGGCCTTGACGATCCAATCGCGGTGCAGCTTCAACGATGCGTCGATCAACCCGTGCAGCGCGACCGCGCGTGGCCTGGTGCGCGAGGCAACCGCGTTGCCGAGAAATCGCGCGACCCAGTCGAGGTTGCGCATCACCCAGAGCGGGTCCCAGCGCAAGGCGGCGCTGGTGTTACCAAGATAACCCGGCAGCGCGCCCCACAGCGACGGCTTGTTGAGCGGCAGGATCGAGCCTGAGGAGAGAATGCCGGCATTGCCATAGGACGTTTCGCTGCCGGGCTCGCGGCGATCGATGATAACAACCGAGAGTCCGCGTTGCCGCGCGGCGATGCCCGCCGACACGCCGACGATCCCTGCGCCGAGCACGGCGACATCCACTTGTTGGCCCGTCAAACCATCCGACATCCGCTTCAATCCCGTTAGATCAACGTCAGCCCGCCATCGACCGGCAGCAACGCTCCCGTCACATGCGCGGCTTCAGCCGATAACAAAAATTCAACCACAGCGGCGACCTCGTCGGGCGCAGCCAATCGCGCCATTGGGTTGGCCTTGGCGACCGCCTGCCACGCCTGCGCATCGAGCGCGCCGGTCAACCCGGCATCCTTGCGCGTGAAGCCGGGTACGACGACGTTGGCGGTCGCGCCGGAACTTGCGAGTTCGACGGCGAGACATTTCACCAGCACCTCAAGCGCGGCCTTCGCCGAACCCGAGCCCGGATAGGTCGAATCCGGCGTAAAGCGATGCGCGGCGAAACTGGAGATTGCGACGACGCGGCCGTGCGGACTTCGCTGCAAATCCGGCAACGCCGCGCTCGCCATTTCATGGAACGCGCCCGCCATCACCGCGAACGCCCGCTCGAGCGCCTCACGCGGCAACTCCTGGAAGCCGCGCCGATCGGCAAAGCCGGCCGCATGCACGATCGCGTCAATATCGCCAAAGGTCTCGCGTGCTGCATCAATCAACCGGGATGCCGTGCCCGCCTTGGCGAGATCGCCAGTTGAAAAAGCCACTTTGGCGCCGACGCGTTCGCATGCCGCCACCACGCTTGTCAGGCGCGCGAACCCTGCCGCATCGCTTCCCTGTCCATGCAGCATCAGGCAGTCATGGGGCCTGGCCAGGCGGCGCGCCACCGCCGCGCCAATTCCGGATCCCGCTCCCGTGATTACAGTAACGCTCAACCCGCCCCCCGGATTTCACCCGAGGCGACTATAGGTCCTGCCGCATTGAATGCCAACGATCGCGGCCGCGGCCGATTTTCAACGAGACTGCGTTAGGCCGGAGATTTGGCGGGCTGTGGCGCCGGGCTTCCCCAATGAAGAACGGCAGATAAAATCCGATCACGGCGACGAACGAAATCGACAGCCGGAGCGCGCGGGTGAAGAACGACAGTTGCAACAGGCCCGGCGCAAAGAACACGAAGATCAGCTGGCATGTGGAATCGCCGGGCGAAGCCAAACCGCTTCACGCGCCGGCCTTGCAGATCGCATGGAGCGTCTTGGCAAGCGTACATCACGAATTCGAGAAGGAAATACCGTGGGATCCCACGCTTGCGATGGTTCCAGGACCATCAGAGACGCATGCCTGGATTACAAATGTGAAAAGCCTGGAACGCAACTTCCGATAGCCGGTTGGCTCCTGCGTTACGGATTTTTGGAACCAGGAGATTGCGATGAACACCAAGCTTCTCACTTCAATTCTCTTGGCGGCTTCGTTGCTCGGAGCGCCGGCTGTTGCATTCGCACAGTCTGAAACAACAACCCCTGCCCCAAGCACGCATGAAGCGGCGCAGCCGAAAGCGATGCACCACACGATGAAGTCCACCAGGACCCACTTCCGCGCGGGCACCACGACGGGATTGGACACTCGGGGTGCAAGCCGGGCGCGGCCGGGCGGTCAGTCAGTCGCACGCAAACCCGCCGGCTAAGCCAAGTGACGCGATGAACTAGTTTGACGAGTTAGTCCCCGGCATCGGCGCGGCATTCAGGTCAACGTGACCTCGGTGCCGCGTACGGTGTTCGTGCATTTGTCGATTATCTTCGTGTATCGAAGTCTCGCTACGGCAAGACCATCAGCGAGGCCGCCACCAGCATCGCGGCGAGCGCCGAGGCGGCCAGCGACCAGTGAATCCCGATCAGGCTTCCGAACAAGCCGACCGAGATGCCGCTGAAAGTCTTCAAGCCCAGGCTTGCCATATTGAACAGTCCGATGACGCGCCCGCGTTTGTCCAGCGGTGCATCGAGTTGAACGAGGCTCTGTGCCATTGCATTGAAGGACAGTTCAAGAAAGCCCGCCGCCACCAGGAAACCGAGCGCGAGCCAGTAGGTATTCGCGAGCGAAAACGCCGTCAGCGCGCCGCCCCAGAACAACGCCAGGATCACGGCCGTGCGTGGTTTCGGCGGCAGCAGGCCCCCTCCTTCCAGAATCAGGCCCGCGAGCAATCCGCCAGCGGCGTCCGCCGCCAGCAGCATGCTGTAGGCGATGCCGGGATCGCCGTGCTGGAGATCACTGGCAAAATTCGGCATTTGCGAACTGTAGGCGTTGCCGACAAAGAAGGACGCCGCACCGGCCAGCAGCACCATCGAAACGATGGTCGGATGGCCCTTGATGTCGCGGATGGTCGAAATGACATCGTTGAGCCCGCGCACCGCACGGCGCGGCGCGGCTGCGCCTTTGCGAAAACGCGGACCGTAGGGCGCCGCGATCAGCCACAGCACCAACGGCAGATAGAACACCGTGTTGAGCATGATGCCCGCGGCCGGCCCGAAGGCGAGCAAGATGGCCGCGCCCACCGCAGGGCCCGCCAGCACGGCAAGGTAACGCGCCATCGCGTTGAGCCGCACCGCGCTCTCGAGTTCTGTCGGACCGACGATGTCGTAAAGCAGCATCTGGTTCGGCGTCTGCCACAGCACGCCGGCGCAGCCATGAACCACCAGGATCGCCATCGCCTGCCACATCTGCAAGCTGTCCGTGACGAAGAAATAGCCCCAGCTCAGCGAGGCGACGATGAACAGCGCCATGCCGCATTGAATGACGCGGCGGGGATCGAAGCGTTCGGCCAGCGCCCCGGAGGCGACCGAGAACAGCAGGAACGGCAGCCAGTGCGATACGACCGCAAAGCCTCCCAGGGCCGGCGAGTGAAATTTCTGGAATACGACCCAATAGCTGATCACGTGCTCGATATTGTCGGCCATCATGGCCAGCACGAAGGTGATGAATTGGGCGCGGAAGCCGGAATGGCGCATGGCCGCGAAGGATCGCGCCCTCGGCGAAGAGGGCTTCGGCCCTTTTGTTGTGTCATCCATCAGAAGAAAATTCCCGCAGGTAAAATACGATGCCGGCAGGTAGCGAAAGCGCCGGTCGTCCTCCAAGGTGTTGCAACCTTTATCACGAGGCTCTTTATCACCCGACCCTTTAACACCAGAATCGGCGATCCCAAACGACAATGCCTCCAAATTTGGCCCATTCAAGTTGCGCGGGCCGACAGGCGTACTTCACTCTTCGCCGGCTAGCACTTATCTTTGGCAGCTGTCATATCAAAGAGCGTTACGCGGAACTGGCTGCGCCAAAACCCAATGCGGTCTCCCGATCTTGCACCCCCTGAAAACACAGCCAAGGCCTCCATCGGCGCCTTGATCGCCGGCGGCAGCGTGGAAGAACGGCGGCGCGTGCTGCGCCGGGCGCGGACGCTCGCGACCTCATTGCTGGTTCTGATGCTTGCGATCTTTATCGCAACCTCTGTTGGCGTGAAGCATTGGCCGTGGCTTGCCTACATCAGAGCCTTTGCCGAAGCCGGTATGATCGGCGCCTGCGCCGACTGGTTCGCCGTAGTCGCCCTGTTTCGACACCCGCTCGGCATACCGATCCCGCATACGGCCATCGTCGCCAACAGCAAGGAACGCATCGGCATTGCGATCGGCCGTTTCATGGCCAACAACTTTTTGTCGCCGGGCGTGCTGGCTGAGCGGATCAGGGATGTCGACATCTCCGGCTGGGCGGCGCGCTGGATCCTGCGCGGCGACAATGCGAGGAACGTCGCGCAGCGCGCCACCTCGTCGCTCAATCAGGCGATCGCAGCCCTTCCGCGCGAAGACCTCAACGCTTTCCTGAGCGGCGCCGTGCGGGGAGGGATCGAAAACGTTCCGGCCGCTCCCTTCGCCTCAAGGCTGCTGTCCCTGCTTTGGGCTCACGGCGAGATGCAGGTCTTGGCCGAAAGGCTTCTCGCCTGGGCCTCCACGGCGCTCGCCGAGAACCGCGAGACGATCCGTTCAAAGGTGTCCAAGCGCACCTCGCGCCTGATCCCGAAATGGATCGACGTCATGGTCGCCGACAAGATCATCGACGGCGTGGCGCGCATTCTCGACGAAATGCGCGAGCCAAGCCATCCCTGGCGGATCGAGATGACCTCGACCATCGAGCAACTGATCGGCGACCTCGCCACAAAACCTGAGATGATCGAAAAGGGCGAGGAATTGAAAACAAGAATGCTCGCCACGCCCGCGGTCATCGGTCAGATCGACACGCTCTGGGTCTCGATCGCGGACAGACTGGAGTCGCCCGAGACTCAAGCCCAGTTGACGCGGGTGCTGGCGCGCCTGTTGACCGGCATCGGAAGGCGAATTCAGAACGACGAGAGCCTTCGCACCGGCATCAACCGCTGGCTCCGCGTCGCGGTGCTGCGCACGGTGGCGCCACGACGCACCGAAATCGCCGAATTCATCCGCAAGGTGGTCGAGAACTGGGATACGGAAACGCTGACCGAGCGGATCGAGCTCACGGTCGGCCGCGACCTGCAATATATCCGCATCAACGGCACGCTGGTCGGGGGGCTCGTCGGCCTGATCATCTTTGCGATCACGCAACTGTTTTAGGCGGTTCTTGGATACTCCGAACCGGCGCAGCTACCGGTTGCCTTCGTTTAACGAAGATCGCGCATCAGACGGCATCAGGGGCTCAAACGACCATCGCAATCTATTCCGATACCGCCCGCCTTCTGCTGTTACGTCTCTCCCGGTGCTGATTTTTATCCGAAGCCGGCCTCGATGACGGCGAAGGCGCGACGCCGTATCGGCTTGCCGCGCTGTGAGCCTAGCACCAACAATTCGCGGATTCTCTAACCCCTCACCGGCCGCCCTCCGCGGCGTCGCCGGGATTTTCCTCAAGCGAACGAATAACTTTGGCGGGGACGCCCGCCACAAAACTGTTCGGCGGGACGTCTTTGGTGACAACCGCGCCGGCTCCAACCACCGAATTTTCACCCACCGTCACGCCGCCAAGAATAGTAGCGCCCGTTGCGATCCAGACGTTCTCTTCAATGATGATCGGCCTTCCCTCGACATAGGCCCGTCGCCGCGAAACTTCGAGCGGGTGACCTGTGGTGATGATATTCACGTTCGGCCCGATCATGACGCGATCGCCGATGTCAACGCCGCCCATGTCGTAAAGCGTGCAGCACTGGTTGATGAACACCTTGTGTCCGACGCGGATATCGCGACCGTAGGCTGAATAGAAGGGCGGGATCAGGATGAAGGTGTCGTCCACCTTTCGACCCGTCAATTCGCTGAACAGCTCTCTCACCCTGGCGACGTCGTCAAAGGACAGCTTGTTCATCTCGGCCGTCACCCGCATCGCCTGCCTGGTGACGCCGGACATCGCGTCCCATTCGGCGCTCCGGGTTGCCACCCGCACGGCGCGGCGCGGTCGCTCGGTATCCATGTAGCTTTCCCCGGAAGTCTGATTCGCTGGCGCCGCCATTATGCCGAATACAAGATCATGTCGCATGGCGTGACGGGGAGAATCACCGCTATGCCTTTGCGCCCAACAGACCTAGCCCGGGCGGCGCGAGCTCCTTGTACGCGCGCAGCTGACAAGGACAACATAGTCCGGCAGACTGGAGGTCAACCCGTAGATCTCTGTCGTGACGGTGTCCTCGCCGACGACGCGGCCGCCCCGGCATTCACCGCGGACGAGATCGAGCGCCATGCGGTTGCGATCCTGCCGCACCAGCGGGTTGTACTTGATGTCAGGGATATTCCGAACGTGGACCACGAAGTCATACGGCTTGTCGGGCGAAGCAGCCTCGACGCGCACCATACCCCTGGTGTCGGTCCAGCCCGGCAGTATCGCGAGTAACACTATCGCTGCGAAAAATCGCGCCATGACGCGCCCTCACCTCTGTCGTCGCCTGGAACAAACGTGACACGGTAAAGTGACAGCAATCGGCCGTTCCGGCAATGCCGGCCCGAGGGCGCGCCCTAAGCGGCGCGCACCTTGGCGAGGAATCCGTCCACCGCGCTGGAGATGGTGTTGCAGCGTCGGCAACACCTTGCTGAAATTGAAGGCGGCTCGAAGCCGCATAGGCAGGATCGCGCCCGGCGGTTTCCCGCACGCTTCCGATCAGCGCTGCATCTGCATGATCTGATCCATCGGCGGCATGTTCTGGTTCAGATTGGCCATGATCCAAAGCGAACCGCCGACCACCAGGAACACGATCAGCAGACCGAAGGCCAGCGCCAGGATGTTGTTGGTGTTGTCGGGATCGGTCGTGATGTGGATGAAGAACACCAGATGCACGCCCATCTGCGCGATTGCGAGCACGACCAGCGCCACTGGAATTGACGGCTGCCAGACCAGGCTGGTGCCGGCGATGAAGAACGAGGTCACCGTCAGGAGGATCGCCAGTCCGAAGCCGATGAAATAACCAAGCAGGCGCGGGCCGATGCGGACTTCTTCCTCATCGCCGGGAGCGAGATCCATGGGATGATGCAGATGTTGATCACTCATGCAGCGCTCCCGAGCAGATAGACCACGGAGAAGATCGCGACCCAGATGATGTCGAGCGCATGCCAGAACAGCGCAAAGCACAACAGGCGCCGCATGATGTCGGCGCGAAATCCCTTGGCGAACACCTGCGCCATCATCGTGAGCAGCCAGAGAATGCCCGCCGAGACGTGCATGCCATGGCAGCCGACCAGGGTGAAGAACGCACTGAGAAAGGCGCTGCGCGTCGGTCCGGCGCCGCGGCCGACGAGATCGGCGAATTCGCGAAATTCAAGCGCCAGAAAACCCAAGCCCAGCAGGCAGGTCACGGCCATGCTGATCTGGTACCAGCGCAGATTGCGGACGTCGGCTGCAATCATCGCAAGGCCGCAGGTGAAGCTCGACAGCAGCAGGAAGGCCGTTTCCGCCGCGACGCTCCTGAGATCGAACAATTCCGCGCCGCTTGGGCCCCCCGCGGTCCTCTCCAGCAGCACCGCATAGGTTGCAAAGAAGCAGGAGAACATCACGATGTCGCTGAGCAGGAATATCCAGAAGCCGTAGCCGGTCACGATCCGCTTCGAAGCAGGTCCCTCGTGCGGCCGGCCGCCCAGGAGATTCGGATCGCCTTGTTCGTAAAACGCTGCGTCTGTCACGGCCGGTTCCCCGCAAGCTGGTTGAGGGCGGCGCGGCGCGCCTCGCGATTGAGGCCGTCGATACGCGCGACCTCAGCGGCGGGAATGACGTATTCGTCGTGGTCGCGCCAGGCGAACGCCACGAAGGTCGCGAACGCGCCGATCCCGCCGAGAATGACCATCCACCAGATGTGCCAGATCAGGGCAAAGCCCATGATCGTCGCAAAGAAGGCGCAGACAAATCCAGTCGGCGAATTCTTCGGCATCTCGATATCTCTATATTCGGGCTCAGTCCTCAGCGAGCCCTGCTGCCTGGCGCGCGACTTTATCGCCCAGTAGGCGTCCTCGCCTCCGACGTCCGGCATGACCGCAAAATTGAACACCGGTGGCGGCGAGGAAGTGGACCATTCCAGCGATCGCCCGTCCCAGGGATCGCCGGTGACATCGCGCAGGGACTCACGATCGCGGATGCTGACGGCAAGCTGTACGACCTGACAAATCACTCCGATCGAGAGCAGGATCGTGCCGATCGCCGCCACGATCATCAAGGGCTGCCATTCCGCGACATCGTAGTGCTGCATGCGCCGCGTCATGCCGAGAAAGCCCGCCGCATAGAGTGGAATGAAGGTGACGTAAAATCCGGTCAGGGTGAACCAGAACGCGGCCTTGCCCCACCCCTCATGCAAGCGGAAACCGAAGGCTTTCGGGAACCAGTAGATGTAACCCGCAAATACCCCGAACAGCACGCCGCCGATGATGACGTTGTGGAAGTGCGCGATCAGAAACATGCTGTTGTGCAGGAGGAAATCCGCCGGCGGCACCGCGACGAGAACACCTGTCAGACCGCCGATGATGAAGGTCACCATGAAGCCGAGCGACCACATCATCGGCGTCGCAAAGCGCACGCGACCACCGTACATCGTGAACAGCCAGTTGTAGATCTTCACGCCGGTCGGGACCGCGATGATCATGCTGGCGATGCCGAATATGGCGTTGACGTTGGGGCCGGCGCCCATGGTGAAGAAGTGATGCAGCCAGACGCAGAATGAGATGATGCAGATTGCCATGGTCGCAATCACCATGGAGCGGTAACCGAACAACGGCTTGCTGGAGAATGTCGGGACCACTTCCGAAAAGATGCCGAACGCGGGCAGCGCCAGGATGTAGACCTCGGGATGCCCCCACGCCCAGATCAGGTTCATGAACATCATGACATTGCCGCCGGCTTCATTGGTGAAGAAGTGGAAACCGAGATAACGATCGAGGATCAGCATTGCCAGCGTTGCGGTGAGAATCGGAAACGCCGCAATAATCAGGAGGCTCGATGCGAGCGTGGTCCAGCAGAACATCGGCATACGCAGGTAAGTCATGCCTTTGGTGCGCAGCTTCAGGACGGTGGCGACGAGATTGATCCCCGCCACCAGCGTGCCCACGCCGGAGATCTCCAGGGACCACAAATAGTAGTCGACGCCGACACCGGGCGAATAGGTCAGTTCGGACAACGGCGGATAAGGCAGCCAGCCGGTTCGCGCGAACTCGCCGACCACGAGCGAGACGTTGACGAGCAGCGCACCGGTCGCGGTGAGCCAGAAGCCCACCGAGTTGAGCGTCGGAAACGCCACGTCGCGCACGCCGAGTTGCAGCGGTACGACGAAATTCATCAAGCCGATGACGAACGGCATCGCCACAAAGAAAATCATGATGGTGCCGTGCGCGGAAAATATCTGGTTGTAGTGCTCTGGCAGCAAATAGCCTTGCGAATGGAAAGCGACCGCCTGCTGCGCGCGCATCATGATGGCATCGCTGCCGCCGCGCAGCAGCATCACCAGGGCGAGCAAGCAGTACATCACGCCGATCCGCTTGTGATCGACGCTGGTGATCCATTCGCGCCAGAGATAAGGCAGGTGGCCGGCAATGATGATCCACGCGATCACGGCCAGAATGATGACCAGCACCGCAGCACCGGTGATCAGCGGGATCGGTTGATCGAAGGGGATCGCGGCCCAGGTCAATTTACCTAACACTGGCTGCTCCACTCTCAGGCTCGGGTCTTGCCGGATTGTCGACCGGTTTCGGTCCAGGGCCGGGCGGGATCGCCTGCGTCGCGATGTCGTGGAACAGCAAGGGATCGGTGAGCTTGTAGGACTGTTTGTCTTTCGGCACCGACTGCTTGACCAGTTCGCTATAGGCTTTGCGATCGAGCGTCTTGCCGTTTTTGGCTACACCACTCGCCCACTCCGAAAATTGCGGCTGCGAGACGACGTGCACGTCAAACAGCATGTCCGAAAAACCGTCGCCGCTAAGCATCGCCGACAGGCCCTGGAGGTCGCCGACACCGTCGGCGCGCAGCTCAAGGCGCGTCACCATGCCGTTCATGGTGTAGATCATGCTGCCGAGCGACGGCACGAAGAACACGTTCATCACGCTGCCAGAGGTGAGCTGGAGATGCAGCGGCGCGCCGACCGGCACCGTCAGCGAATTCAGCGAGGCGATCCTTTGGTCGGGGTAGATAAAGAGCCATTTCCAGTCGAGCGAGACGACCTGCACCGTCACACCCGCACCCGTCCCTTCCACCGGCCGCGCCGGATCGAGCTGATGTGAACCGATCCAGGCGACGCCGCCGAGCAGGATGACGGTGAGCGTGGGGATCGACCACACGACCAGTTCTATGCGGCCGGAGTGGGCGAAATTGGGAAGATAAGACGCCCGGCCGTTCGACTGGCGGAAGTGGTAGGCAAAGGCGAAGATTGCCGCGATTGTCGGCAGCACGATCGCCAGCATGATCGCGATCGAATCGATCAGGATGGCCTTGTCAGCCGCAGCAACCGGACCTTGTGGATCGAGAATGTTCATCGGCAGGTCCGGGCGAGATGAATCCGCGGCAATCGTTGCCGGCGAGCGAGGTTCCAGACACACGGGCATTGTTCTGAGCTGGATGGCCGGGGTCAAGCTGAATTTGGTATGATGTGTTCATCCCGAAGTCACATGGACCATGCCGGTAGCTTGTGAACGGGTCAGGCGCTTGCGCGCCGTTCAAGGACGCAAGCGGCATCTGGATTTCTTCCATCGCGCGCTCCCCGATTTCACGCGTGACAACGCCGAAGCCGGCGACTTGAGCCTGCAATCCAGCAATCGTCCGAAGCAAACCGGGAACAACTCTTGCACTGGCGCGGTTAGCTTCTTGAGGCAACACCTTCCATCAAGACCGGCAATGGAGGAACTCGCGATGACCGAGAAAAGCAGTGCGGCTGCCAACAAGAAACTGAAGCCAAGCTGGCAGATCTATGAAGAGAGCTGCAGCAGATGGCGTCCACAGCTCGACGATGGCCGCCCTCGGCAGTCCGAGGACGATCAACAGCGGGAGTTGTTCGGCCCGCGCGGGGTGCCGGGCAAGCCATATCCGGCGAAAATGGTCCCGCAACGGAAGAAGAAAACGCCGACCGACTTTGATCCCGGTCACACGGCTTAAAGGCCCGATCCAGAAAACGCGTGCCCGCATGCGGCAAAGCAAAAGCCAGACTCGCCGGCTCTGGCCCTTGCTGGCCGTCAATTTCTTTATGGCCGACATGCAATCCGGCATTGCCGCGCTCCGGGTCGCGCTGCGAGCCGCGGTCAATCAGTATTAGACAGCCGATCGCATTCTGGTTCATCGCGGGCCGAACTGCGCCAGGAACATCGATACGGCCGCTTTGACGTGACGGCCGATTTCCTTTTCGGTCGGCGGTTTCCATGTCGATTGGAACAGACGGCGCAGATGAAATTGCGAAACCACCGCGCCGAGATAGAGCCGCGCTGCCAGTGTCGGCTCGTCGCAATGCAGTTCGCCCCTTGCAGACGCCTCGGAAAGATATTGCGTGAGCCGCGCGACCGTCAGCCCCGGACCGCGCTGATAGAAGAGATCGCCGAGCTCCGGCGTGCGCGTCGCCTCGGCCACGACGGTTCTGAACAGAAACGAGGCCTCTCCGGTGACGATAGTGCGAAGCAGATTGACACCGAGCTCCGTCAGCACCGTTTCCGGACTTCCGCCGCGCGCCATCGGCGTGTCGGGTCCGGAAATCTGTTGGGCCTTCCGGCTGATGATCTCGGCAAACAAAAGCTCCTTGCTTTCGAAGTGCCGGTAGAGCGTTTCCTTCGACGCCCCGGCCGCTTCAGCGATCATCTGCATCGTGGTGTCGGGAAAGCCGCGCTCAAGAAGCATTTGCTCCGCAATGTCAATCAGTTGCTTGCGCCGCCGGGCGCCGCGCGGAACTTTTCGAGTGGCCGGGTTTGTAGGCATGCCAGCGTCACCGAACGGTCGGAGCAACCCTTGTCACTAAACGAACCATCAGGTACGGTTATATCCGGGGCGCCACTGACGTGGCAAGGCTGACGGATTTAGCAGTTTGAAGGGGGTCGCGCCCTATGCCGGTTGACGATGTCCAGCAGGAGAGCAGCTCACCCCAAGTGAAGCGCGCCGAGCGGCGCGGCGAGGATGCGCCCAAACCGGAGGAGGCGAAGCCCGACGCCTCCAAATCTACACCCGAGAACGACAAGGCGGCTGCGACTGCGGCCGCCCGCGAAGAAACCAGAAAGAAACGGCGGCCCACCGTCGTCATCATCGGCGGCGTGGTGCTGACGCTGCTCGCCATCGGCGGCCTCTATTATTGGCTCACGACCCGAGGCATCGAAGAAACCGACGACGCCTTTACCGACGGCCGCGCCATCACCATCGCGCCGCAGGTCGCTGGCACGGTGGTCTCGCTCGACGTCAACGACAACCAGTTCGTCAAAAAGGGTCAGCCGCTCATCCACATCGACCCACGGCAATACCGGATTGATCGTGAGCAGGCGGAAGGCGCGCTTGCGACCGCGAAAGCGCAGTATCGCGGCCAGCAATACGGGCTGGAGGTTGCGAAGAAGAATTTTCCTGCGCAACTCGAACAAGCCAAGGCGCAGCTCGAAAACGCCAAGGCGACGAAGGCCAGGACCAAGGCTGATTACGATCGGCAAAAGGCACTGCCAAAGGCTGCGACTTCGCAACAGGATGTCGATGCCGCGGAAGCCGCGTTGAAGCAGGCCGAAGCGCAGGTGGCGTTGGCCGACGCCCAGGTGACCCAAAACTCGCCAGTCGCGGAACGCGTCGGCGAGACCGACGCCGCCGTAGGCCAGCTCAAGGGCCAGGTCGAGCAGGCGCAAGCGAAGCTCGATCAGGCTGATTTGAATCTGTCCTGGACCGTGGTCACAGCACCCCAGGACGGCTGGATCACCAAGCGCAACGTGGAGCAAGGCAACTACGTCGCCCCCGGCCAGCAGATATTTTCAATCGTCGCGCCGGAAATCTGGATCACCGCCAACTTCAAGGAGAGCCAGCTCGTCAACATGCGGCCCGGCCAGCACGTCAGCATCCGCGTCGATGCATATCCGCAGCTGCGGCTCGAAGGACATGTGGACAGCATCCAGCTTGGATCCGGTTCGAAATTCACGGCCTTCCCGCCCGAAAACGCCACCGGCAACTTCATCAAGATCGTTCAGCGCGTGCCGGTGAAGATCGTGATCGACAAGGGGCTCGATCCCAACATTCCGCTGCCGCTCGGGATTTCGGTTGAGCCGAGGGTCGCGGTGCAATGAGCGACGCAAAACCCGAAGAACCATGGAAACCGCAATATAATCCATGGCTCATCGCGGTCATCGTGACGTCGGCCGC
This sequence comes from Bradyrhizobium sp., assembly GCF_049586575.1. Taxonomy (GTDB): domain Bacteria; phylum Pseudomonadota; class Alphaproteobacteria; order Rhizobiales; family Xanthobacteraceae; genus Bradyrhizobium. The sequence goes on along the minus strand of NZ_JBAVCF010000266.1, from coordinate 9,074 downwards.
GTTTATGGAGATTCTCGACACCACGATCGTGAACGTGGCGCTTCCGCATATTGCCGGAAGCCTGTCATCCAGCAACGACGAGGCGACCTGGGCGCTGACCTCCTATCTCGTCGCCAACGGCATCGTTCTGACCATCTCCGGATGGCTCGGCGACCTCCTGGGCCGCAAACGCTACTTCATCATCTGCATCGTGATGTTCACGGTGTGCTCGTTCCTGTGCGGCATCGCGCAGAGCCTCAGCCAGCTCATCATCTTTCGCCTGATGCAGGGATTCTTCGGCGGCGGACTACAGCCGAACCAGCAGTCAATCATTCTGGATTATTTTCCGCCGGCGCGACGCGGCGCGGCGTTCGGCGTCACGGCGATCGCAACCATCGTCGCGCCGGTATTGGGCCCGACGCTCGGCGGCATCATCACCGATCAGGTGTCGTGGCGCTGGATCTTCTTCATCAACGTTCCCGTCGGCATGATCGCGGCCTTCTTCGTTTCCGTGCTGGTCGAAGATCCGCCGTGGGAAAAGAACCGCCGCAGCCGCGGCATCGACTATATCGGCCTCGCCTTGATCGCGATCGGCCTCGGCTGTCTCGAGATCATGATGGACCGCGGCGAGGATGCCGACTGGTTCAATTCCGGCTTCATCCGCCTGATGGCGATACTCGCTTTCCTTGGGATATCGGGAGCGATCGGCTGGCTGTTGATCGCCAGGAAGCCTATCGTCGATCTCTCGGTGTTTGCCGACCGGAATTTCGCCGGAGGGTGCGTCATGATCGGGGCCACCGGCGGCATTCTCTATGCGAGCGCCGTCTTGATTCCGCAATTCGCCCAGACCGTGCTGATGTACAACGCGACCTGGGCTGGGATGATTCTCTCTCCGGGAGGGATCGCGGTCATCCTTCTGATTCCATTCGTCGGCCGGCTGATGACCAAGGTACAGATTCGCTTCATCATCGCGACCGGCTTCACGATCATCGGGTGTGCGCTGGTTTATTCGAGCACGCTGGTCCCGGATATCGACTTCAAGACACTGGTCTACATGCGGACCTTCCAGTCCGCCGGACTGGCGTTCCTCTTTGTGCCGATCAGCACCATCGCCTACATGACGTTGCCGCGGGAACTCAACGGCGACGGCGCCGCGCTGTTTGCGATGTTCCGGAATATTTTCGGCTCGATCGGAATTGCGCTGGCGACCTCGCAGGTGACGCAGCGCTCGCAGGTGCATCAAAGTTATCTGTCGCAATGGATCACGCCGCTCAACCAGCCATACCAGGCACTCGTCGCGCAATACGAACAGGCGCTGCGGGCGATGGGCCGCGTCGGCGCCGCGGCGCATGACGCGGCTGTAGGCCGGGTCTATCAGGTGTTCCGGACACAGGCCGCGATTCTCGGCTATCGAGATGTCTTCCTCTATTGCGCGATCGTGGCCTTTCTGATTGTCCCCCTCTGTTTCCTGCTTTCGCCGAAGACCGGGGGCATGCGGGCCGGAGGTGGCCATTGATGCCGAAATTCTACCGCTGCCGTAGCGGCGCTTTCGCCGCCATGCTCGTGATGCTCTCCGGCTGCACGCTCGGGCCCGACTTCGTCGAACCGAACGCCCATCTGCCTGAGAACAAGACCTTCAACGGTCAGACGATCTCGGACGCGCATCTGCCGGCGCCGACCGATCCGAACTGGTGGAACATCTTTGGCGACCCGGTTCTGACCAATCTCGAAAGCCGCGTTGCGGAAGCCAATCTCGACGTGCGAACCGCTGCCATCCGCATTGCCGAAAGCCGCTACCAGCGCGGCGCCGCGGCTGCCGCCGAATTTCCCAGCATCAATGGCGACGGCAAGTATCAACGCGAACTTTACTCCAAGAACGGCATCATCAGCCTGCTGGCGCCTCTGCTCGGCCCCGCCGGATCGGGCGGCGTCCCCATTCAGCCGATCAACGAGTATACGGTCGGCCTCGACATGTCCTGGGAGCTCGATCTCTGGGGCCGCGTTCGCCGCCAGGTCGAAGCTGCCGACGCGCAGGTCGATCAGGCGGAGGATCGAAGGCGGGATGCGCTGGTGTCGAGCTTCGCGGAACTCGCGCGTAATTACATCCAGCTTCGCGGCACGCAGGATCAGATCCGGATTGCAGAAAGCAATCTGAGGGTCGATCGGGATATTCTTCAGCTCGCCCAGCAGCTGCAGCAAAAGGGCGTGCGCAGCGGGCTCGATGCCGAAAATGCGGCGGCGCAAGTCGAAGGCATCCGCGCGCAACTGCCGAGCCTGCAGCAGCAGCAAATCCAGTATCAGAACGCGATCGCCCTGCTGCTCGACATGCCGCCGAGCTCGCTCAATGCCACACTCGGTCCGGGACACGCGCTGAGGCTACCGGCGCACGTCCCCCTAGGAATGCCGTCGGAATTGGCGCGGCGCCGGCCCGACATTCGCCAAGCCGAGGATCAATTGCATACCGCAACCGCCAATATCGGCGTTGCGGTTGCGTCGTTCTATCCGAAATTCCAGCTCAACGGCCAGGTGGTGCTGGACTCGCTCCAGTTCAGCAGCCTGTACAACGCAAGTTCGCTGCAATACATGGCCGGCCCGAGCGTGACCTTGCCGATCTTCGACGGCTTTCGATTGAAGAGCATGCTCAACCTGAGCGAAGTACAGCAGGCGGAAGCCGCCCTCACCTATCACAAGACGGTGCTGCAAGCCTGGCATGAAGTCGTCAACGCGATTGCGTCACTTCGGCTCGAACAGATCCGCCGCGCGCGGCTGCGCGACCAGCTCGGGCATACCCGCGCGGCGCTTGATCTCGGCCGCTCGCGCTACAACGACGGCGTCGCCGATTTCCTCACCGTGCTCGATGCCGAGCGCAACCTGCTCCAGAACGAACAGCAATTGGCGGCGTCGACCACTAACGTCGCGCTCGATCTGGTCACGCTGTTCAAGGCGCTCGGCGGCGGCTGGGAACAGGCGATGCCCGATCCGCCAAAGCCGATGGTGGTCCAGGTCAAGGATACCGCGACGACCGATCCCGCCGCACATTGAGGCGCGCGCATCGCAGGCGCAACCCGCGGTCAGAGACGATAAGGTCGTTTTTCACCATGTGAGAAGCGGACGGCGCTAGAGGCAACTCTTTTCAAAAGCCCTCGACAACGAGAGGACTATGGTCGAAATAGCGGGAATGACAGACGGTATGTCATGACAAGCGGACGACCGTCGGCGAGACAGTCGGATAGTGGGGGAAACGAGTCATGAAGCTCAATCAATGGATCGCGGCAGGCGCAAGCGCTTTCGCGCTGATGTACGGTGGCGCCGCCATCGCGGCCAACGTCAACATCTCCGCCCACGACATCGGCGGCCAGGTGACTGGCGAGAAGGGTCCGGAGGCTGGCGTCTGGATCATCGCCGAGACCAAAGACCTCCCGACCAAATATGCGAAGATCGTGGTGTCAGACGATCAGGGCCGCTTCGTGATTCCCGAGCTGCCCGACGCGAACTATAAAGTCTGGGTTCGCGGCTATGGCCTGACCGACAGCGCTGCCGTTGAATCACGCCCCGGCAAGGTGCTCGATTTCAAGGTCAAGCCGGCCGCATCTGCTGCCGCCGATGCGCAGCATTATCCCGGCATGTACTGGTACTCCCTGCTCGACATTCCGCCCTCGAGTGAATTTCCCGGCACCGGCGCCAAGGGCAACAAGATGCCGGAAACGATGAAGAGCCAGGCGCAGTTTGTCGATACCGTCAAGAACATGTGCCAGTCCTGCCATGCCCTCGGCACGCGCGGCATCCGCGAAATCCCGAAGTTCTTCATGGACCAGGCTCACGACTCGCAGACCGCGTGGGCGATGCGCACGCAAGCCGGTCAAGCCATGGAATACATGGCGACCGCGATCAACAGCGTCGGACCCGACAAGGTCTACGAAACCTTCTCCAAGTGGACCGACAAGATCGCAGCCGGCGCGTTGCCGTTCGACAAGCCGGAGCGCCCCAAGGGCATCGAGCGCAATGTCGTTTACACGGAGTGGGACTGGGCCTCGCCGACGCATTACCAGCACGACGCGGTCTCGACCGACAAACGCAATCCGCATCTGAATGCGAACGGGCTGATCTATGGATCGCCGGAAGAGAGCACGGATCTCATTCCCACGCTCGATCCGGTCAAGAACGTGGCCTCCACCATCAAGGAGCCTTACCTCGATCCCAAGATGACGGGTTCAGCGGACGCGCCGCACGGTACCTCGGCCTATTGGGGCGACGAGGCGATCTGGGACGGTCACACCTCAATCCACAACGTGATGATGGATGAGCAAGGCAAGGTCTGGTTCACCGCCAAACTACGCCCGCCGGCCAATCCGGACTATTGCAAGCAGGGTTCAAACCTTCCCTCGGCCAAGGCCGATCCGCAGGCGACCGCGGCACGCGAGCTGTCGCGCTTCGATCCCGCCACCGGCAAATGGGATTTGATCAACACCTGCTTCTCGACCCATCATCTGTATTTCGGACACGACGCCAACGACACTCTGTGGATGAGCGCTGGCGGTCCGGGCGCCGGCGGCGGCATGGTCGGCTGGCTCAACACCAAGCAGTTCCGCGAAACCCATGACGGCGTCGCTTCGCAAGGCTGGACTGCGCTCGTCATCGACACCAACGGCAACGGGAAGCGCGATGCATATGTCGGCGCCAAGGATCCCGTCGATCCGACCAAGGACAAGCGCATCGCCGCGTCGTTCTACGGCATCATGCCAAGCCCGGTCGACGATTCCATCTGGGGCCAGGCGATGGATCGAGGCTTCTCCCGCGTCGACCAGCCCGGCTACATCATTCGCTTGATGCCGGGGCCTGATCCCACCAACACGGCGCTTGCGGAAGTGTATCAGCCTCCGGAAGGCACGTTCGGTCCGCGCGGCATCGATATCGGGTTGGATGGCGTGGTCTGGACCGTGCTGTCGAGCGGCCATCTCGGGAGCTTCGACCGCAAACTGTGCAAGGGGCCGCTCAACGGCCCGACCACCGCCGACGGCAAGCAGTGCCCGGAAGGCTGGCACGTCTATCGGCTGCCGGGACCGCAATTCAAGGGGCTCGACCCCAAGGGTAGCGCGAACCACGCTTATTATGTGTGGGTCGACCGCTACAATGTGCTGGGCCTCGGCGCCAATGTGCCGATCGCCGAAGCCAACGGCGCTGAAGCCCTGATCGCGCTCGTGAAAGGCAAGTTCGTTACGCTGCACGTGCCCTACCCGCTCGGCTTCTTCACCAAGAATGTCGACGGCCGGATCGACGACGACTCCAAGGGGTGGAAAGGCCGCGGCATCTGGACCACCTCCGGCACGCGCGCCAACTTCCATGGCGAAGGCGGCAAGGAAGCCTATCCAAAAGTGTTCAAGGTGCAGATGCGGCCCGATCCGCTGGCACATTGAGTTCTTTGATAACTCTTTGAAAGGTGCCGGGCTCCGCGCCAGACGGCGAACGGAGCCCGGCTTTCATTGTCTTGGCACCGAAGCTGGCTTAAACCGGAACTCTCACGCTTTTCAGAGTGCGGATGCCTGCCAACGAAGATCTCTTCACCCGACTACTGACGCCGATCGGCAAATGGATTCGCCGCTACCGGCTGCAACTGATCCTCGCGCTTCGGGTGACGGTCGCCGCGGTGCTGGCCTTCGCGGTGGCGCAGGTCCTGCATCTGCATCTGCCGCTCTGGGCAGTTCTGACATCGCTGATCGTGACCCAGATGAGCCTTGGCCGCTCGTTGAAAGTGGCGAGCGACTATCTGATCGGCACCTTCGGCGGCGTCGCCTATGGCGGCGCGCTCGCGATCCTGATCCCGCACGAAAGCGAATGGGCCCTGCTCGCCGTGTTGGCGCTTGCAATCGCGCCGCTCGCCTTCATCGCTTCGTTTCGCGCCAATTTCAACGTGCTGCCGGTGACCGCCATCATCGTGCTTCTGGTGCCGAGCATGCAGCATGTCAGCCCGGCCGGCTCCGCGATCGATCGCATACTCGAGGTCACCGTCGGCGGTGCGGTCGGTTTCATCGTGTCCTTTTTGTTGTTTCCATCGCGCGCGAATGCAATCACCGTCCAGGCCGCGGCCGATATGCTCGACCTTCTGGCGGATGGTCTCTCAAGATTTCTGGAAGACCACACCCGCGAGCTCGACCTTGCGGAACGCCGGCGTATCCAGGACGGGATCGCCGGGGCGCTGACGCGATTGAATATAACCGGGGTCGAAGCCGAGCACGAGCGCAATGCGCGGCTCACCTCCGGCCCCGACACCGGCCCTCTGTTGCGCACGTTGTTGCGGTTGCGCCATGACGTCGTGATGCTTGGCCGAGCCGTGGGATACGAGTTTCCTGGGGAAATCTCGGCGCGGTTGACGCCGCCGCTCAGGAAGATCGAGACCACGGGACGCGATTTCCTCCGCGCCTGTGGCGCGGCTTTGCGCGATCAAAAGCCCCCACCTCCGCTCGGCGCCGTCGACGCCCCGTTCCGGGATTACATTGACACGTTCGGGGCGGTGCGGCGTGGGGGACTGACGCGCAACATGAAAAGTGAGGACGCCGAGCGGTTGTTTGCACTCGGCTTCGCGCTCGAGCAGCTCCGCGAGCATCTTGTGGAGGTGCACCGCGTCGTCGGGGAATGGGCGCGCGGCTAGGGTCGTCCGGCTTTCGCAAATCGACAGTGGCAAACGGGTCCAGGCCTCACTAAATTGTCTGCATGAAAAAGATCGGCTTTCTCTCCTTCGGACACTGGAATCCCTCGCCGCAGTCAGGCGCCCGCTCGGCGGCGGACGTGCTGTTGCAATCCATCGATCTCGCCGTTGCAGCCGAGGAGCTGGGTGCGGACGGCGCCTACTTCCGCGTCCATCATTTCGCGCGCCAGCTCGCCTCGCCCTTCCCTCTGCTCGCGGCGGTCGGCGCAAGAACCAGCCGGATCGAGATCGGCACCGCCGTGATCGACATGCGCTACGAGAACCCGCTTTACATGATCGAAGACGCGGGTAGCGCGGATCTGATTTCCCGCGGCCGCTTGCAGCTTGGCATCAGCCGGGGCTCGCCCGAACAGGTGATCGATGGATGGCGGCATTTCGGCTATCAGCCGGCCGAAGGTCAGGACGACGCCGGCATGGGGCGGCGTCATGCCGAGATTTTTCTCGATCTATTGCGCGGTCAGGGTTTTGCGCGCCCCAATCCACGGCCGATGTTTCCGAATCCGCCGGGGCTGCTGCGCCTCGAGCCGATTTCCGAGGGCCTGCGCGAACGTATCTGGTGGGGCGCCGGTTCAAACGCGACCGCGATATGGGCAGCCAAGCTCGGCATGAACTTGCAGAGCTCAACCCTGAAGAGCGACGAGACCGGCGAGCCGTTTCATATCCAGCAGGCGGCACAAATCCGCAGCTATCGCGCCGCATGGAAGGAAGCCGGCCACACCCGCGAGCCACGGGTATCCGTCAGCCGCAGCATTTTTGCATTGGTGGACGATCGCGACCGCAGCTATTTCGGGCACGAGCAGGACGGCAAGGATCAAATTGGATTCATCGACGAGAATACCCGCGCGATCTTCGGCCGCAGCTATGCGGCCGAGCCGGACGTGCTGATCGAACAGCTGAAGCAGGATGAAGCGATCGCTGAAGCCGACACACTGCTACTGACCGTGCCCAACCAGCTCGGCGTCGCCTACAACGCGCATGTGATCGAGGCGATACTGACCCACATCGCGCCTGCCCTCGGCTGGCGCTGACGGTCGAGCCGATTCACTGACGCCGCGAACTCAGCGATCGCCCTCGCCGGCACTGACGACAAGTTTACGCCGTGTCGGAAACAGCGTCAGATGATAGCGCTCGGCGACGAAGCCCCAAAGGCCCTTCGGCGCGAACAGCATGACGAAGATTCCGAGCGCGCCGAGCACAATGAGATACCACGCGCCGAAGTCGGCGAGATAACGCTGCATCAGGTAGAAGATGACCGCGCCGACTATCGGCCCCTCGATCGTCCCGATGCCGCCGATCACCGTGATGAAAATGACGTAGGCGGTCCAGTCCAGCACCGAGAAAGCGGCATCCGGCGAGATGCGCGCCTTCTGAAGATAGATCATCGCGCCGATCATGCCGGTCATGGCGGCGACCGCGACATAGACGCCGAGCTTGATGCGGTAAATGTCAACGCCAAGGCCCGCGGCCGCGGTTTCGTTATCGCGGATCGCGCCAAGCGCCAGCCCGCGGCGCGAACGCAGCATGAAATAGACGAGCGCTAGGGTGCCGACCGTCAGCGCCAGCACCAGCCAGTACGAGATAATGTCGCGCGCGGCCGGCGTGCGGACATTTAACATCCCCTTGACCCATTCGATGCCGGGCACGGACGATGTGACTTGTGGATCGAGCGAAGTGCCGGTGCCGCCGCCGAGCATCCTGAACTGGGCGAAGACGAGACGATAGACTTCCGCAACGACCCAGCTGCCGATCGCAAAATAAGCGCCGCGCAGGCGGAACACGATTAAGGCGGTCGGCAAGGCCAATGCCGCTGAAACTGCGCCCACCACAGGAATCGCCAGCAGCGGGTTGATGCCGCCCGGCAATGTCAGCGCGAACAGAAGATAGCCGCCCAGGCCGACAAAGGCCTGTTGGCCAACCGAAATCAGGCCGGCATAGCCCGCAAGCAGATTCCAGCATTGCGCCAGCGCCATCATGTAGAACAGAAAGATCAGATTCTGGATCAGGTCGCGGCCGGCAAAGACGGGCAACATCACGGCCACGAGCAACGCAATGCCTATGATGACGGCGGAAAGGCGCGAAGCGGCGCCTGGTGTCTCGATGTGGAACGTTTGCTTCAGCTCGCGGGTGTCAGCCTCCATCGCCGTTTCCCCTTAATCCAGCGCGCGCGGAAACAGGCCACGCGGCCTGATCACCAGCACGATGAGGAAAGCCAGATGCCCGGACAGGATCTGCCACTCCGGATTGATGCGCGCGCCGATGGTCTGCGCCACGCCGAGCACGATGCCGCCCGCCAGCGTGCCCCAGAAACTGCCGAGGCCGCCGATGATCACGGCCTCAAAAGCGTAGAGCAGGCGTGCGGGGCCGATGGTGGGATCGAAATTCGCCCTCAAGC
>NZ_JBAVCF010000265.1:0-8250 GCF_049586575.1 Bradyrhizobium sp. | reverse complement strand
TCCCAAGATCAAGCTCTCCGCCACCTGCGTGCGCGTGCCGGTGTTCGTCGGGCATTCGGAAGCGGTCAATATCGAGTTCGAGAATCCGATCTCTCCGGATGAGGCGCGCGATATCCTGCGCCGTTCGCCCGGATGTCTTGTCATCGACAAGCACGAACCCGGCGGTTACGTCACGCCTTACGAGGCCGCCGGTGAGGACGCCACCTATATCAGCCGTATCCGCGCCGATGCGACGGTGGATAACGGGCTCGTGCTGTGGTGTGTTTCGGACAACCTGCGCAAGGGTGCGGCGCTGAACGCGATTCAGATCGCCGAAGTGCTCATCAACCGCAAACTGCTCAGCGCCAAGAAAAAGGCCGCGTAAAAAAGCAGCATAAAGGCGGCACGAGATACGGAGCTGGATCGCGGTGACCGAACAACCGGCTCCCTATCGGCCAAATCCTGGTGCCGCCGATCTGAAGTCCCGGCATTGCTCGCAGCGAGTTCCTCCCGATCGTCGCGAAGGCCTTTATGAGCATCGACACGGTCTTCGAACCCCAGAAACTGGCCTGGCTGGTCGGCGTGCACCTGGTATTTGTAATCTCGGCGTTGATTCTGGCTTTATCCGACCGATGGGGCAGCAATCACGGTAGCGAATAGGGAATCTTGATTTTCCATTCGCTGCTGGCATTCCCCAGTCGTCCGGCTACGCCGCTTTGACGACGCTCCGAAATTCCTTGGTCGCCTCATCGAGCACGAACAGCGATCCTTCGGCTACGCCGAAATAGGCGCCATGCAAACGCATGTCGCCACGCTCGACCGCTTTGCGCACGAAGGGGAACGTCATCAGGTTTTCCAGGCTGCGGAACACCGCGGCCTTCTCGATCCGCTCAACGAATTTCTGCATGGTCTCATGGCTGCGCTGCTCGACGACCTCGCCGGGCTTGATGAACATCGCCATCCACTTGCCGATGAAGTCGCCGGGTGACAGCGGCGCGGCTTTGTCGATAAAGGCGCGGATGCCGCCGCATTGGGCGTGGCCAAGCACCACGATGTGTTTTACGCGAAGCACTGAAGCCGCGTATTCCAAGGCCGCCGATACACCGTGCGCATTGGCGTCCGGTTGATAGACCGGCACCAGATTGGCGATATTGCGCATTACGAACAGTTCGCCGGGGCCGGCATCGAAGATCACTTCCGGCGAAACCCGCGAATCGCAGCAACCGATCACCATGATTTCCGGCGACTGGCCGCGTTCGGACAATTCGCGGTAGCGCGATTGCTCGGTCGGTAGCCGCTGTGTCCGGAAAGTCCGGTACCCGTCAAGCAGGAGTGGCGGAAACGATGACATGTCGATTGCTAACCATATGCCGCAGGCCGGAACAAGCCTTTCGAAGGGCGGATTGAAATGTTAAGCCGTGGCCGGAAAAGATCACGCTCAAATAATGGGCCACGCCGGTTCTGGTTTCATCCGTCACGCGCTGGTCATCAAAAAGGAACGGAAAAATGACCCACCCGCGCCGCAGCCTCCTGTTCATGCCCGGATCGAACACGCGTGCGCTGGAAAAGGCGCGTATCCTCCCGGCCGATGCCATCATTCTCGATCTCGAGGATTCGGTGGCCGCGGAGGCCAAGGGACTGGCGCGCGACCAGATTGCGCAGGCGATCGGGGCCGGCGGATTCGGCAAGCGCGAGATCTGGGTCCGGACCAATGCGCTCGATACGCCGTTTTGGGCCGACGACGTGAAGATGGCGGCCAAGGCGCGGCCCCACGCCATCCTGGTGCCCAAGGTTTCCAGCGTGGCCGATCTTGCTACCATTGCCTCTGCCTTGCGCGACGCGAAGGCCGATCCGTCGATCCGGCTCTGGGCCATGATCGAGACGGCGCGCGCGGTACTTCATGCCGAGGAGCTTGCGGCGGCCTCGCGCGACGTCGAGCCGCGGTTGGCGGGTTTTGTATTCGGTCCGAACGACATCTCGCGCGAGACGCGGATCCGCATGCAGCCGGGGCGGGCGATCATGCTGCCGATGATCATCCACTGCATTCTCGCTACCCGCGCCTATGGCCTCGAAATCCTTGATGGGCCTTACAGCGATTTCAGCAATATCGACGGCTTCAATCAGGAATGCGTGCAAGCGCGCGATCTCGGCTTCGACGGCAAGACACTGATCCACCCCGGCCAGATCGAAGCCTGCAACGTGATCTTCACGCCGCCGGAAGAAGAAGTGGCGCGGGCGCGCAAGATCATTGCGGCCTTTGAGCGGCCGGAAAACGCCTCGCGCGGCGCCATCTCGCTCGATGGCCAGATGGTGGAGCGGCTGCACGCCGACATGGCGCGCCGAACCATTGCGATTGCGGATTCGATCGCGGCGATGGGGAGCTAACCTCGTCATCGCGAGCGCGAGCCAACGGGTCGCGCGAAATGCGCGCCCGATGACAGGCTCCGCGATCCAATAGGCTGAGGTAAAGCAAAATGCCGGATGGCTTCGTCTCGTTCGCTCATCGCTATGGCGAGAGCTGGAGACGACCAAGCGAGCTACTTGAATTTCTCCGCCGCCCATGCATGCAGGCTGCCGGGCAGGGGTTGCTGATTGCCGCGCCCCTTGGGTGAAATGTGAAAGCCTGTGATGTCGGGGTCGCCGATCAGGGCTGAAAAATCGCGCGGTTCGAAAAACAGCTTCGGCTCGGCATGAACGGCATAGAACGATTTTTTCGGCAAGGCGTAGTTCAACTCGCGGGCACGGCGGGCGAGCGCAGTCAGCGCCGCGGGACCAAAGATCGCTAATCGCACGTCGGAGATGCGCTTGGTTCCGCGCAATCTATGCAGCATGAAAGTCAGGCGATGCTGCAATGAAAGCCAGTCCGGCGTCAGTTCGTCCTGCGCCATCAAGGATTCAAAAGCTGCGGCGATCGAATCGTTTGGCGGCAGATACAAAACTGAATTGCCGAGCTGGCGCGGGCGCTCCCAGGCAAAATAGGGTTTTGCCGGATCGAGCTCCACAGGTCTGAGCAGCAGAACGTCGGCATCGAGCCAGAGGCCGGCGTTTCTCGTCATCAGCCGCATCCGGAAGAAATCCGAAAATTGCAGCATGGTCCGGTCGATCCAGACGCCATCGGGCCTTGCGGGGCGCAAGCGTTCAGCGAAAGCGTGCGGCAGGATCGCTTCGGCCTCCGCGTTGGCCACGCCGTCAGGCAATTGCGCGAGCGGTTCAAAACTATAGATGGTTACCTTGTGGCCTGCGGCGACTTGCGAGCGCAGGCATAGCCTGCGCAAGCTATCGAGCGGACCGTGCCAGAAGGTGACAATGTCAATTGGCAAGCGTCACCCACGCGGCGTTTTCAAGCGAAGGGGAAACTGGTTCGAGAAAACGCGTCAGGACGAACTCTCAGGCCCAGGCGCGCTCTTTCAGCTTGGCCTCATAGGCATCGATCGACGACTTCTTCTCCATGGTGAGACCGATATCGTCGAGTCCGTTCATCAGGCAGTGCTTGCGGAACGGATCGATCTCGAACTTCACCGTGCCGCCGTCGGGCCCGCGGATTTCCTGATTGGCAAGATCGATGGTCAGCGTCGCATTGGCGCCACGCTCGGCGTCGTCGAACAGCTTATCAAGATCTTCCTGGCTGACGCGGATCGGCAGGATGCCGTTCTTGAAGCAGTTGTTGTAGAAGATGTCGCCGAACGAGGTCGAGATCACGCAGCGGATGCCGAAATCGAGCAACGCCCATGGCGCGTGCTCGCGGCTTGAACCGCAGCCGAAATTGTCGCCGGCAACGAGCACCTTGGCGTTGCGATAGGCTGGCTTGTTGAGGATGAAATCCGGATTTTCGCTGCCGTCATCCTTGTAGCGCTGCTCCGAGAACAGACCCTTGCCAAGGCCGGTGCGCTTGATGGTTTTCAGATACTGCTTCGGGATGATCATGTCGGTGTCGACATTGATGATCTTCAGCGGCGCCGCGCCGCCTTCCAGCGTCGTGAATTTTTCCATCGGTGCACTTCTTGGTTGGAATGGATGAGAAGCAATTTGGATCGGTGGTTTATCGCGAATGCAGCCCGCATAAAAGGGCAAAAAGCCGCCTCAATCCGCCGAGGCCTCAATGGCAGCCATGTCCTCGTCGGAGAGGCCGAAATGATGCCCGATCTCGTGGATCAGCACGTGACGAACGATCCGCCCCAATGCCTCGTCATGCTCGGCCCAGTAGTCCAGGATCGGCCGCCGGTAGAGCCAGATCAGATTGGGCAACCGGGCGATGTCGCTATCGCTTTGGTACGGCAGGCCGGTGCCCTGGAACAGGCCGAGCAGGTCGAATTCGCTTTCCGCGCCCATCTCGTCGAGAATCTCTTCCGTCGGAAAATCCTCCACCCGGATCACGACGCCCGCACAGAGGTCGCGGAAGGTCTTTGGCAGACGCGCCAGAATGTCGTGCGCGATCGTCTCCAGTTCGGCGAGCGAGGGCGCTTTGGCGGAAGTCCACATGCCCCGTTTAGAGCACCTTCGCAGTGGCGTTGGAACCGGCTTTCGCCGGCAGGAGCGCGTTCTTTGCCGGTTGACGTTGCCGCTGCAATCGGAGACCGTAGGGGAAATAATTGGTTGGGGCCTGCGTCATCATGCGCATCGGGAAGTTAGCAATATTGGGGGTCGTTGCCGGCGCGTTTTCACTGCTTGCCGCGGACGCCGAAGCGCAGGCGGCGTCGCAGCTCACGCGAACCGCGCAGGCAGCCTCGTCCGGGTATCCCTTCGCGCAGCCAGCCCGCCCGCCGCGGCGGCTTCGTATTTATCCCCGTTCCCAGGCCGAGCCCGACGGTGTTTATCCGCGCTATAATCCGGGCCCGAATGCCGTTCGGGTATGCAATGCATCCTATGTTCAGGAATACCGGCCGAGCGGCACCGTCATTGTGCCGCATATGACCTGCGTGTGGCGCTGAACGCTTCTCTAAACCTTTCGCCTGAGCGACTCGAAAATTGCGGCGGCCAGAATCAAGGCCGCGCCGCCGTAAACCACGATCGCCATCACGAGCTGCGTCAATGGGCCAGCGGTGCCAGGACGTCCGCCGGGGCCTTGAGAGGCGAGCGCCGCAGAGGCCAACGTCAACGTCGGCAAGAATACTGCCGTGGCGGTGTGACGTGCCCGCCACCAAGGAGGAAAGCGCATCGCGATCTCCGACCGTGTTTGCCGCGAGATACGGCTGTGGGCCCGCTCAGGTTTTTAGCAGCATATTAAATCTTGCGCCGAAAGCATGGAACTCGAAGGCGCGCCGTGCATTGAGGTCGCTGGCGCAGGTAATCGCTTTCAATTCGCGTCGCTCCCCTCCAGCTTTACGGTCTGCGCTGCGGTGAGCGGCTAGTTAGGTCGGTCGCGTGGCTGCTGGCACGGCATCCGATCACCAAAGGGAGATATTAATGAGGATGACGAGAGTTCTGGGCCTCGCTGCGATTGGTGCGGTATTGGTCCTTGCCGCTCCGGCTCAGCAAGCCCAGGCGCTGACGATGGCAAATCCTGCCACCGCCACTGCGATCCAGCAAAGCTCGAAGGCTTCGACGACGGAAGTCCGTTGGCATCACCGTTGGCATCGTCGCCACTGGTAAGCTCATCCGAGCTCAAACAGGTCCGCAACACGCGGACCTGGTTTTTGTGGGTGTCGCTAGGTCGCATCCCCTGTGCCGCATATGATGACGATCATGTGTTTTTGCGTGAGCGCGCCGCATCGGCTTTAGCTCAAACTGTGACCCGCACATTCATGGCGCGTTCAGCTAGCGGTTTCTAATTTGAGACCAAGAACCCGATCCAGCTAAAAATATCGCACGTCGAAAACGACGCTTTGAAAGCGCCGGTCACAGACGTCTGAGAATTTTGTTTTGCAGCAGCAACCGGAAGGACGATGTCCATGTCGACGATTTCAGTTTTCGCGCGCCGTTCGTTGGGCGCGGTTGCGGCGCTGCTGATGGTATCGGCTATCGCCGGCCAGCGCGCCGAAGCGCTGTCGCCGGTCAATCCGGGGATGGCTGCCGTCAGCAAGGCGGTTGTCGATGGACGGATGATTGAAGTCCGCGGCGGTGGTCATGGCGGGGGCGGTGGTGGCGGCCGTGGCGGCGGCGGTGCGGGTTTTGGTCGCGGCTTTAGTGGCGCTGCCATTGGAGGCGGTGCGATCGGCGCGGGAGTTGCCGTTGCGGGGTCTCCCCGATTTGCCGGCCGTGCCTTTGGCCACCGGCGTCACTTCCGCGGAGCTTTTATCGGCGGCGTCTATTACGACGACTACCCGTATGACTATCCCGATTATTACGATTATCCCCCCGTCTACCCCGCCTTTGTCGCTGCTGGAGGCTGCCACCGGGTGTTGACTGTGCACGGCCCGCGCGTCGTCTGTCATCATCGCGCCGTACGTCACTATCGTATCCATCGGCGCCACCATCACCGCAGACATCATCGCGCCTAGCGTTGAGGTTCGAGACACGGTAGGTGAGGTGAGTCAGGCGCCCGAAGGGGCGCCTGATCCCTTTGCTACGAAGCCGATCATTTTGGGCAGATGGCGCGGCAGGTCTCGTTCACGCGCCGCGCGACAGCGCCTTCAAACCCAGTCCTTGATCTTCCAGGGCTTGAGCTTCCAGGGCGTCAGATTTTCCATTCGCCATTGCTCTAGGCGATCCGGTGGCCAGTGGCCCATTCGCGACGCTTCCTTGGCGACCGGCTCCTTGACGCGCATCATCACACGCCGCCGCACTTGCCGCGTCGCCTCGCTGATCATATCGACGAATTCGGACTTGTCGGCCATGACGGGCTTCCCTCGCGACACGCAAACGCCTTCTCAGGCCGGCAAGTCTGCGCCCAACTGCTTAACGACTTCCTTCAACGATCTATCGATGTTGAGGCGATGGACGCTTTATCGCCACTCCCGGATATCGACGAAGTGCCCGGCAATCGCGGCAGCCGCCGCCATGGCGGGCGAAACGAGATGGGTGCGGCCCTTGAAGCCCTGGCGGCCCTCGAAGTTGCGGTTCGAGGTCGACGCGCAACGCTCCTCGGGCTTGAGCTTGTCCGGGTTCATGGCGAGGCACATCGAGCAGCCCGGCTCGCGCCAGTCGAATCCGGCCTTGACGAAGATCTTGTCGAGGCCCTCGGCTTCCGCCTGCTCCTTCACGATCCCCGAGCCCGGGACGATCATCGCGTAGACGTTGGCGTTAACCGTCTTGCCCTCGGCGATTTTCGCCGCCGCGCGCAAATCCTCAATCCGGCCGTTGGTGCAGGAGCCGATGAAGACGCGGTCGAGCTTGATGTCGGTGATTTTCGTCCCGGCCTTCAGCCCCATGTAGCTCAATGCCCGGTGCTTCGAGATCCGCTTCGCCTCGTCCTCGATCTTGTCGGGGTCGGGCACGAGGCCGGCGATCGAAACCACGTCTTCCGGCGAAGTACCCCAGGTGACGATCGGCGGCAGCGTGGCGGCATCGAGCCGGATCTCGTGATCGAAATGCGCGCCCTCGTCGCTGCGCAGGCTCTCCCAGTAGTGCAAGGCTGCATCCCAAGCCGCGCCCTGCGGGGATTTCGGGCGGCCCTTCAGGAATTCAAACGCCTTCTCGTCTGGCGCGATCATGCCGGCGCGCGCGCCGCCTTCGATTGACATGTTGCAGACGGTCATGCGGCCTTCCATCGAGAGCGCGCGGATCGCCTCGCCGGCGTATTCGAGCACATAACCGGTGCCGCCGGCGGTGCCGATCTCGCCGATGATCGACAGGATGATGTCCTTGCCGGTGACGCCGTCGGGCAATTTGCCGTCGACGACCGCGCGCATGTTTTTAGCTTTTTTCTGGATCAGGGTTTGCGTCGCCAGCACGTGCTCGACCTCGGAGGTGCCGATGCCGTGCGCCAGTGCGCCAAACGCGCCATGAGTCGAAGTGTGGCTGTCGCCGCAGACGATGGTGGTGCCCGGCAGGGTAAAGCCCTGTTCAGGGCCGATCACGTGGACGATGCCCTGACGGCGATCGAACTCGTTGAAGTATTCGATGCCGAAATACCTGGCGTTCTCTGCCAGCACGGCGATCTGTTCGGCGCTTTCGGGATCTGGATTGGGTTTGGTTCGATCGGACGTCGGCACGTTGTGATCGACGACCGCGAGCGTCTTCTCTGGCGCGTGAACTTTTCGTCCCGCGGTGCGCAGGCCCTCGAAGGCCTGCGGCGAGGTCACTTCGTGCACCAGATGGCGATCGATATAGAGCAGGCAGGTGCCGTCATCGGCTTCGTGAACCAGGTGGTCGTTCCAGATCTTGTCGTACAGG
>NZ_JBAVCF010000264.1:0-3037 GCF_049586575.1 Bradyrhizobium sp. | reverse complement strand
CATCGTTCGGCTGCGTGTCGTTCAAGCACTATGACGCCTTCCTGCAAGCGTTCAGGCGCGGCGAGGTCAACCGCATCGTCGTCGTGCCCCACCTGCAGGAGCCGCCTCCCGGCGTTCGCGCCGAAGCCAATAGCGGCGCGCGCTATGCGGCGAACACCGTCAAGGATTATTAGAAACGGACGTAGCTGAACTACTTCGGAGGTGAAAGCCTGCCGACGGCACTCTGGAGTCGTTTTGTCGCTCCAACGAGATCCGCAAGGAGCTTTCGATCAATATCCACACGACCCTCATAGGCAGCCAAGTTTCGCTCGTTGTGTGCCTTTAAAAGGGTTTGAAGGTCCGCCTTGTCCGTAGCCAACGTGTGGACAAGCGTTTGAAATACTGTAATCCGATTTTCGGATCGGTAGCCTTCTCGGCGCAAGGCCGCCAACGCAAATTTGTGAGCCGCTTCGTATGCCAAGTCGAATTGGCTGTCCGTCTCTATGGTTGGATTTTGAGCGTCGGCCAATCCGCGGCGCGCCGATTTGATCATGCCATCATATTCGTAGCGGGAAGGACTTTCCTTCTTGAGGCTTCCAATTTTAACGGGGTTGTCGAGCTCTTGCTTGCTCATCGCCCAAGTCCTTTTCGGAGCCAATGATAAAAATTTTCGGCGAACGTCTAATTTTGCTGAAAACCGATCCGGCGATGGACGTCTTGTGCCGCCAGTCAGCCGGCGACACAAATAAAGGATGCACCTTTCGCCGAATCAGTCTCTCAATGTTCTGGGAGGCCGTATAGAGATCAGAGTAATTCAGGTCGTTGCCTATGACCATGAGATCGATGTCGCTGTGCGCCGTGTCGAGCCCTTTTGCGACGGAGCCGTACACAAAGGCGCCCTTGATCGTGTCGGAATATGGTTCAAAGTATCTCTTGATGGGTTCCGCCAGCCCAACCGTTTTCTGAACAAGCCCCCGTAACTCTTCAAAGATCGGAGCCTCTTGGTTTGCACGATAGTGCTTCCGATTGCCGATGCGTTCGACCGTGACTAAGCCGCTTCGTTCGAGTTTTGCCAATTCGCGGTCCACGGCACCCACGCCGGAACGTACCGTCCTTACAATTTCCGAAGTATAGAAACTGCGTTCGGGATGGCTGAAAATGAGGGCGAGGACTCGCTGCTGGACCTTCGAGAACAGCGCGTTGGATAGGCCAACAACAGGATGTCGCATCATACCCATATTGGGATATATAGAACCCAAATTGGGTATGATCAAGGTAGCCAAGGTGACGACGAATTCTGGTGCTGCCGGTCAGGATTGAACTGACGACCTCTCCCTTACCAAGGTCAAGGTGCCTTTTTTTCTCAATAGGTTAGCAGAGCTATTTGGTGGCGTAGAGACAGCATTTATAGGCACGTTTCGATTAGGCCCAATCGCGCGCCGATCAGCGACGATGGTCTCTAAATCGCATGTCTTCAATTATGGTCGCGATCGGGGGCGAAGGCGACATGGCCAAAATAGGCCAAAAATAACGCCGACGACCCGTATTAGACATCGTCTCCGTCATACCCGGTGCCAGCCGCCCGTCCAGAGAGCCGGCCCCGGAAATCTGCACAGGACGATAAGTGGAGTTTCTGCCTGACAGCGGGCACGCTTTGGCCTGCGAATCAGGAGAGACCATGTCGAGAAGACCGCGCCAGAACCATACACCGGCCTTTAAGGCGAAGGTGGCGCTTGCCGCCGCCAAGGGCGATCGAACGCTAACCCAGCTTGCCGAGCAGTTCGACGTGCACCCCAATCAGATCACAGCGTGGAAGGTGCAACTCGAGGGCGGGGCTGTCGATGTGTTCGGTCCCGGCGGCGGCAACGGTACTGCGCAGCCTGCGATCGACGTAAAGTCGCTGCACGCCAAGATCGGCGAGCTGACGCTCAAGAATGATTTTTTAGAGGGCGCGCTCACCAAGGAGGGATTGCTGAGCGCAAAGCGATGATCGACCGTGAGCACAATCTACCGATTTTGAAGCAGGCGGAGGTTCTGCGCATCAGCCGCGGCAGCGTCTACTACCTGCCGCGGCCGGTTCCGGACGCCGACCTCGCGATCATGCGGCGGCTCGACCGGCTGCATCTGGAGTTCCCCTTCGCGGGATCGCGGATGTTGCAAGGCTTGCTGGTGGCCGAGGGGAGCAAGATCGGCGGTCGTCATGTGAAGACGCTGATGCGGCGGATGGGGATAGAGGCGCTCTATCGCCGACCACGTACGACGAAGCCGGAACCGGGCCACAAGATCTACTCGTATCTGCTGCCCGGGATGGCGATCACACGGCCGAACCAGGTGTGGGCGATGGACATTACCTACATCCCGATGGCGCGAGGCTTCGTCTACCTGGTCGTGGTGCTCGACTGGTTCAGCCGACGCGTGCTGTCGTGAAGCGTATCGATCACGATGGAAGCGGCATTCTGCGTCGAGACGCTCGAGGATGCCTTGGCTCGTCACGGCAAGCCGGACATCTTCAATACCGACCAGGGCTCGCAGTTCACCGGTACAGCCTTCACCGGCGTGCTCGCCGGCAACGGCATTGCGATCAGCATGGACGGCAAAGGGGCTTGGCGAGACAATGTCTTCGTCGAGCGGCTGTGGCGCACCGTCAAATATGAGGAGGTGTATTTGAAGGCCTACGACAGCGTTAGCGAGGCGCGCCGTTCGATCGGCTGCTACCTGGACTTTTACAATGGACGCCGCCCACATTACGCCCGATCACGCCTACTCCACCCCGCTGCCTCTCCGCCTGGCAGCCTAACCCTGGCAGAGATTCCACTTATCGACGTGGAAAATCTGTTTAGACAACCGGACCACTTCACCCGACATTTTGTCTATCGCGCCGCGCGTGATTTCGCTCGATACTACACCGAAACTATATAGCCGCTCAGGGCCTACGTCATTGTGCGTGACGATCAGGTGCCGTAGAATGTTTTGTTAGCTGCCTTAATCCAGGCTTGCCGAAGCCCAGGCGACATTAAGTGATTGGCAGAGAAAAATGCCATCGGCGGGCGCTACCTTT
>NZ_JBAVCF010000263.1:0-15566 GCF_049586575.1 Bradyrhizobium sp. | reverse complement strand
GTCTGGAATCAAGGCGCCGATACAAACAAGGTCGTCATGCCCGGACTCGATCCGGGCATCCATCAAACAAAAAATGCCCTCGAAGATGGATGGCCGGGTCGAGCCCGGCCATGACGAAGGAGAGAGTCGCAATGCTGCTATCGCTGAACCTGTCCTTGGCGTGAAGTGCCCGCCGCGGCGCCTGGAGAATGCACCGCAGCGGGCTTGCTCACCATGCTTTAGCCAATTGGCATGGCGATGAAGTGCGTGTTGTCGGAGGTCTTCACCCGCAACAGCACGTCGTGCTTGCCGTCGGTCTTGGCCTGCGAGAGCGCCTGACGAAGATCGGTGACGCTCGAAACGCTCTTGCCGCCGACAGCGAGAATGATGTCGCCGGATTGCACGCCATGCTCGGCGGCTGGGCCATTCGGATCGATGCCGGTGACCACGACGCCGTTGCTACCCGCGCCCGCAACTTCGTCCGCGGGCGCTACCGACAGACCGAGATGGGGAACGCCGCGCTCGGTTCGGCCATTCGGCTCGTCGGCCTTCGCCTGCTTCTTCAGCTGGTCAGGCATTTTCGCCAGCGTCACCGTGATCGACTTTGCCTCGCCCTTGCGCAGGATGTCGAGCTTGGCGGAGCTATCGGGAGCCATCCCCGAGATCTCGCGTGCGAGCGCCCGCGAATCCTTGATGGCTGTGCCGTTGACCGCCGTAATCACGTCGCCGGGCTGGATTCCCGCCTTGGCGGCCGGCGTATCCGACTGCGCCTCGTCGACCAGCGCGCCCTCGGCCTTCTTCATGCCGAGGCTTTCGGCGATACCGGCGGTGACGGGTTGCACCTGCACCCCGAGCCAGGACCGGGTGACAACACCTTTGTCCTTGAGCTGGGCGACGATCATCTTCACGGTCGAGGCCGGAATGTCGAACCCGATCCCCACCGATCCGCCGGACGGCGAATAGATCGCGGTGTTGATTCCGATGACCTTGCCGTTGGTATCGAAGGTCGGGCCTCCGGAATTGCCCTTGTTGATCGGGGCGTCGATCTGGATGTAGTCGTCATAGGGGCTGGAGCTGATCGCGCGTCCCTCGGCCGAGATGATGCCGGCCGTTACCGTGCCACCGAGTCCGTAGGGATTGCCGACCGCGACCACCCAATCGCCGACCCGCGGCGTTGCCGTCTCGAGTTCGACATAGGTGAAGTCGCTCTTGCCGTCGACCTTGATCAACGCCAGATCCGTCTTCTGATCGGTTCCGATCACCTTTGCGGTGTAGATATGGCCGTCATCCGTCGTGACCTGGACTGACTTGGCATGGTCGACCACATGGTTGTTGGTGACGGCATAGCCATCGGCCGAAATGAAGAACCCGGAGCCGAGCCCGGTAACCATCTGGTGGCGCTGCATCCGGCCCTGCGGGCCATTGTCGAATTGCCGGAAGAATTTCTCGAAGGGCGAACCCGGCATGAACGGCGACGCTTCCTGGTCATCCGTTTGGGGGCCGTCGGACTCAGTGCCCTGGTCGACGCGAACGCGCACCGAAATCACGGCGGGTTTGACCTTGGCGACGAGGTCGGCAAAGCCGCTCTGTCCTGGCTGATTCATCGTCACCGGCGCAGGTGTCGCGGCATAGGCACGCCCGGCAAGCCGCCCGTATCCGAACGGTCCTCCAACGATGAGTGCCGAGCCGAGCACGGCTGCGGAGCAAAGGAGCGTCAGTCGCCGCGCCGACCATACTCTGCGGCGAGGCTGTTGATTGGTGTTTGTCATGATTGCATCTCCAAAGGTGATCAAGCCGATTGGCTTCTTCAGGGAGATAACGCCGGCGCTATTACCGGATGCTGTCGGGAGAATTAAGATTTCCTGTTCGGGAAATTAATTCGCTGTAACGAAGCGCGACGCGATGTCGAGGTTGGAGCATTAGACATTCGTTGGTGATGGACCGTTTCGCGGATCAGGACGTTCTCTCTTTTCGATCAAGCGGATCAGCGATCTTTCCGGGGCAGGGTTTTTTCGCTTGACCAATCCATATGCCGGCGGTTATACGTCAATCTATAACCATAGAGTTTTTGATCTCTCATTCCGAATACCCACGATATGCTGTTTCGCACGCTGGCCGATCCCACGCGGCGGGCGATTTTCGAGCGCTTGTGCCGCGAGGGCGAGCAGACCGTCGCGGCGCTCACGGCGCGCTCCGGGGTTTCGCAGCCTGCCGTCTCCAAGCACCTCGGGCTGCTCAAGCGGGCGAAGCTGGTGCGCGACCGCCACGAAGGCCGCCAGACGCATTATAGCGCCCAGCTTAACGCCCTGGCCCCGCTGATCGACTGGACCGGGCAGATGACCGGATTCTGGCAGAGCCGGTTTGACCGCCTCGAAGACCTGCTGAAAAGGATGGACCAATGAGCAATGCTGCGACCGAAACGCGTTCTGTCGTCGTCGAACGCGAATTTCCCTTTGCGCCGGAGAAGCTCTGGCGCGCACTCACTCAACCGCATCTGATCGAGGAGTGGCTGATGAAGAACGACTTCAAGCCGGCCGTGGGTCATCAATTCAGTTTGCGCGGAGACTGGGGCCGGGTGCTGGATTGCGAGGTTCTCGCCATCGAGCCGAACAAGACGCTGTCCTACACCTGGAATCATGTCCACGACGATGCCGCCTACAACCTGAAGAGCGTGGTGACGTTTACGCTCACGCCGACAAGCGCAGGCACGCACCTGCGCGTCGAACAGGCGGGCTTCCGGAGCGATCAGCCGCAGGCTTTCGGCGGCGCCAAATTCGGTTGGCAAAAATTCCTCGAAAATCTCGGGCAACTACTGGCGCGGCCGGATTGAGATCGGAACGCCATTCGAGAGGACATCGACGTAACCACGCGGCATCGCTGATGAGGGGAGTGGAAATTGGCCATGAAGGATTCGACGATACGTCTGGCTATTCGCTGGATTCACATCATTTGCGCCATTCCGATCGTCGGCTATATCTATAGCCCGTTCGAGGTCATTCCAAATTATGCCCCGCAGACGCGGTTTGTTTTCTTTCCCGTCATGCTGCTTTCCGGCTTATGGATGTGGAAAGGCCACCTCGTTCGACAGGGGATGTCGAAAAGATCCGCCTAGGACGCAACTCGTATGGATGCATCGGAACAGATCGACAAACTGATCGAAGGGATTGCAGACTGGCGTGGCAAGACCTTGGCCGGCGTCCGCAAGACCATGCTCGCCGCGGATAAAGAGATAACAGAGGAATGGAAGTGGATGGGCAGCCCGGTATGGTCGCTTGACGGCATCGTTGCGGTCGGCAATGCCCACAAGGGCAAGGTGAAGCTCACTTTCATGTACGGAGCGAAGCTCGCCGATCCCGAAAAACTTTTCAATGCCGGCTTCGAGGGCAACGAGCGGCGCGCGATTGACTTTTTCGAGGGTGACAAAGTCGATGCGCCTGCGCTGAAAAATCTCATCCGCACCGCAATCGAATACAACCGGGCCAAAAAATCGACGAAGAAAGCGCGGGCGGCCAGCGGGTCAAAACCAGGCAAAGCCAAAAAGAAGTAGCCAGCCATGTCCGACAAGTCCGTCGCGGAGCGTTTGCAGGTCAAGGGAGATCGCCGGCTTGCGGTGGTCGGCGCCTCCGCGGCGCTGGAAAAGGCCATCGGCGCAAACAGGGCGCGTGGCGATGTGGCGGACGCGGACGTGGTCCTTCTTTTTGCGCCGAATCGAGCAACGCTCGACAAGGCTCTGCCGAAGTTGCTCAAGGCCATATCGCCCACCGCCATCTTTTGCCCAGTCTGCCGTCCAAAATCGCGGCTGACCTGAGCCGAGTCGCCAATCCAAACGCTGGCGCGCCCCAACACGGCTTCGATACCGTGAGCCAGATCGCCATCGACGACGACCGGTCGGCGCTGCGGTTAAAGCGCGTTAAGTAATTTTTGATAATGATGCAGGGTCTGTCCTGACGGGGCAGGGCTTTAGCCCTGCGGCCCCAGGTCAGCCGTGATACGATCACACATTGCGCGATTGGAGCCATGCGACACGCCTGCTTGATATATATCGCAGTGCGATATAAGTCAGGGAACTCCGAAGCCCCCCAAAGAAGCCCCTCAAATGCGTCAAATGATCGAGAAAGCCCGCGGTGCCGCGCGGCATCGTAACAAGCTCGGCGATTTCACTGCGGATCGCCGTGTCCTGCTGCTGATCGGCATGGCTCTCGTGGTCGGCAGCGCCAGCGCCGTCTCGGCCTGGGTCCTGCTGAAACTGATTGCGCTGGTCAGCAATTGGGTCTGGTTCGGGCAGCTCAGCGCCAAGAGCATTCCGCTGGCGCTAACCAGCCGCGGCGCCATCTGGATGACGCTGGCTCCGGCGGTAGGCGGGCTCGTGATCGGTTTAATCGCGCGCTTTGGATCGGAGAAGATCCGGGGGCATGGAATACCCGAGGCGATTGAGGCGATCCTGCTCGGCGGGAGCCGGATGCAGCCGAAAGTCGCCGTTCTCAAGCCTCTGTCCTCGGCGATCTCGATCGGCACCGGCGGTCCATTCGGCGCGGAGGGCCCGATCATCATGACGGGCGGTGCGGTCGGCTCGCTCTTTGCACAGTGCTTTCATCTCACCGCCGCCGAACGCAAGACGTTGCTGGTCGCCGGTGCTGCCGCCGGCATGACCGCGATCTTCGGTACGCCAATCGCAGCCGTGCTGCTCGCGGTCGAGCTTCTGCTGTTTGAATGGAAGCCGCGCAGCTTCCTGCCGGTGGTCGCCGCCGTCATCGTTTGCACGGTCTGCCGTCCATTCCTTTTCGGCAAATTGCCGCTGTTTCCGTTCACCGAGCATCCGAACTTGCCCTTGTGGGCAATGGCTGCCGCGGTCGGCGTCGGTCTCGTGGCCGGCCTCCAATCGGGATTGATGACGCGCCTGCTTTACGCGGCCGAGGACCTGTTCGATTTCATTCCGCTGCACTGGATGTGGTGGCCTGCGCTTGGCGGATTGGCCGTCGGGCTTGGCGGCCTCGCCGACCCACATGCGCTCGGTGTCGGCTACGACGTCATCGCCGATTTGCTGTCCGGTCATACCACAGCGCATGAGGTCAGCCGGGTGCTGCTGGTGAAGTCGGCGATCTGGATCGTGGCGCTGGCGTCGGGCACTTCGGGCGGCGTATTGGCGCCGCTTTTGATCCTCGGCGGTTCGGCCGGCTGGCTCGAAGGCCAGATGCTGCCGGGCGGCCCCTCGTTCTGGGCATTGGTCGGCATGGCCGCGATGATGGGCGGCACCATGCGTTCGCCGCTGACCGGCGTGATGTTCGCGATCGAGCTGACCGGTAACATCGAAATGCTGCCGATTTTGCTGGCGGCCACCGGCGCTTCGTATGCCGTGACGGTGCTGCTGTTGAAACGTTCGATCCTCACCGAAAAGATTGCCCGGCGGGGACAGCACGTCACCCGCGAATACTCGATCGATCAGTTCGAGCTGCTGCGGGTCGCCGACGTAATGGTGAAGAACGTCGATACCCTGCCGGTCAGCATGCCGGTGGATGACGCGGTCGCCTTCTTCACCGCCGATGAACACCGTCACAAGTCCTATCCCGTGGTGATGGCGGACGGACGGCTTGCGGGCATGGTGGCACGGTCGGACGTTCTGCGCTGGCGCACCGAGGGCGCGCACCAGGCTGCGACGCTGGACGATCTCGTTTCCGATACTTCAGCGGTTTCGGCCTATCCAGACGAGGTGCTCGGGCGGGTGGCCGACCTCATGGTGTCGGCCGACCTTGGACGCATTCCGATAGTCGATCGCGACAAACATCGCGTGATCGGCCTGATCGCGCGGAAAGACCTCTTGCGCATTCGCTCAGTGGTCAACGAGCAGGAGCGGGACCGCAACGCCTACTTCATGCGGGAGAAAGTCGCCTGACAGGAACTCGCCCTTGAGGTAGAAGGCGAGCGGGACGTAAATTGGGACGTCTCGTCAATCCAAGCCGCGCCCACAAAATTTCAGGTCAAGCGCACGAGGCGGCGATGGGGGCAAGCCGTGCAGCCGGATTCTGTCCGAGGAAGAAGGTGTCAACCTGTTTGCGGAATCCATTAAAGACTGACCCGGAGCAGGGCCTGGCAAAAAAGGCCTGACAAAAAAATAAGCCGGCCTGTCGGTTTCCTAAGGTTCCGTTCGTCTTTTATGCAGACCGGACCGGATGGGAGACCTGGAATGACCAATTCGTACTATCGCTGGGTAATTGTTGCGGCCGGTGGCTTGCTCGGCTGCGTGGCCATCGGCGGCATGTTTTCGCTGCCGGTTTTGCTCCAGCCCATCGCGCGAGATACCGGCTGGTCCGTGACGGGCGTGTCCAGCGCCATGACCATCGGCTTCCTGGCGATGGCCTTGACCAGCATGATGTGGGGCACCTTGTCCGACCGGTACGGGCCGCTGCCGATCGTCTTGACCGGCTCGGTCGTCATCGCGGCGAGTCTGGCGCTCGCGAGCCAGGCGAAATCGCTGCTCGCCTTTCAATTTCTGTTCGGTGTGATGGTCGGCGGCGGCACGTCCGCGATCTTTGCGCCGATGATGGCAACCGTCACCGGCTGGTTCGAAACCCATCGCAGCCTTGCTGTGTCGCTGGTTTCGGCCGGCATGGGAATGGCGCCGATGACCATGTCCCCGCTTGTCGCCTGGCTGGTCTCGCATCATGACTGGCGCACTACCATGCTGATCGTGGCAGGCATCGTGGCTGCGATCATGATTCCGGTCTCGCTTCTGGCGCGCCGTCCGCCGGGGCTTGCCGCCGCGCCAATCACGCCGTCCGGAAACAGCGCGTCTCAGCCGCAAATGTCGTTGGCCGAGGCGCTGCGCTCACCGCAATTCATCATTCTGCTCACGACCAATTTCTTCTGCTGCGCGACGCATTCCGGCCCGATCATCCATACCGTCAGCTACGCCGTCAGTTGCGGGATTCCGATGATCACGGCGGTCACGATCTATAGCGTCGAAGGCTTTGCCGGAATGGGCGGCCGTCTCGCCTTCGGCTTGCTCGGCGACCGCTTCGGCGCCAAGCGCGTGCTGGTGACCGGCCTGTTGTTGCAGGCGTTCGGCGCGCTCGGCTACGTCTTCGCGCAGCGGCTGGGCCAGTTCTACGCGGTGGCCGCGCTGTTCGGTTTTATCTATGCCGGCACCATGCCGCTTTATTCGGTGCTGGTGCGCGAGAACTTTCCGCTGCACATGCTCGGCACCGTGATCGGCGGTCTGTCGATGGCCGGAAGCCTCGGCATGGCGACCGGGCCGATTGCCGGTGGCCTGATCTACGACACCTTCGGCAGCTATGCCGGGCTCTATATCGGCTCCTGGGCTGTCGGACTGGGTGCGTTCTTTATTATCCTGCTGTTCAGGCCTTTCCCCAGGATCGAGGCGGAGCCGGCCGCTGTGCCGGCTTAACAACCTGCCGGCACAACGACCGGCGGCCGCAATGGGTAACGCTCGCCGGAAGCACCGCCGGTCAGCAAGGCCGGTGGTGATTTCTTGCGCGGGGCTGACTCCTTTTCAAGGTCTCAAACGTCTTTGCTCCATCAGACCATTTGAACCGGGCTCGGACGCGCAAAACAGCCAACAGGAGGTCATTCATGCCGAACACACCGCCGATCGTATCGCCGCAGGACTGGGAGGCTGCACGAGAGCAACTGCTCGCAAAGGAAAAAGCCCTGACCCGCGCCCGCGACGCGCTGGCCGCCGAGCGCCGGCGGATGCCGTGGATGGCGGTCGAGAAGGCCTACGTGTTTGACGGACCTTCGGGCAAGCGGAGCCTGCTCGACTTGTTTGAGGGCCGTCGCCAGTTGATCGTCTACCGGGCCTTCTTCGAGCCCGGCGTGCATGGTTGGCCGGAGCATGCCTGCATCGGCTGTTCGCTGGGGGCTGACCAGGTCTCCAACCTCGCTCACCTGAACGCGCGCGATACGACACTGGCGTACGCTTCGCGGGCACCACAGGCCGATATCGCGCGCCTCAAGGGACGAATGGGCTGGGCGAGGATCCCCTGGTACACCATCACCGACAGTTTCGATGCCGACTTCGGCGTCGATGAGTGGCACGGCCATAACGCGTTCATCCGTGACGGCGAACGCATATTCCGGACCTACCTGATCAACAGCCGTGGCGACGAGGCGATGGGCACCGTCTGGAGCTACCTCGACATGACGGCGCTCGGGCGTCAGGAGATATGGGAGGATTCCCCGGAGGGCTACCCCAAGGATCGGCCGTACAAGTGGTGGAACTGGAACGAGAGCTACGTTCCCAACGCGGCGCCCGATCCCAAATGGGTGCAGGTATCGGACGCGGGCGAGGCGGCCTTCCGCAAGCGCGATGCGGGAACAGCGGCATGAGCGCGAGCGGTGCCATACGCGATGGTGGCGAAAGTGCCGCGGTGTCTGTCATCACCAAATGGCTGCATTTCGCCGCGGCGCCGACCTTTGCGATCATGGCGCTGTCGACGGTCGTGCACGTTAGCGGCCAGCCGAATGCACTCTGTTCGGCTGCCGGCGGCTTTTGGCCCGGCGGAATGGCGTCGATGTATTTCTTGATGGCTCTGTTTCATATGACGCCGTGGCTAAAGTTGATCTCGCGGCGATAGCCCCGAGCGACATCAGGGCTCCTTTTCGAAACCTCGATCGTTCTTATCCAACCATGGAGCGGCAGCGATGAATCTCAAGGACAAGAAAGTGATCGTCACCGGCGGAAGCCGCGGTCTCGGCCTCGGCCTCGTCGAAGCGCTGGTCGCGCGCAGTACAAAAGTGACCGTTGTCGCGCGGGATCCGCAAGTGCTGAAGTCGGTCGAGGCCCGGCTCGGTGTTGGCGTGATTTCCGCAGATGTTACCGACGAGAGAGAGGCCCACCACATTCTGTCCGAGGTCAAACCGGACATCCTGGTGCTGAACGCGGGCGCGAAGCCGCCGATGGGCCGGCTGGATCAACTGAGCTGGGCGGACTTCAGCGCGGCGTGGGAGACCGACGTCAGGGGCGGTTTTTACTGGATGCAGGCAGCGTTGAAGACGCCGCTGACGCCGGGCAGCCACGTTCTCGTCGGATCGAGCGGTGCGGCGCAAAACGGATCGCCATTGTCGGGAAGCTATGCCGGCGCCAAGCGGATGCTGTGGCTGATGGCGAAATATGCCAACGGCGTCTCGGCGCAAGACAAGCTCGGCATCCGCTTTCAGGCGATCGTGCCCATGCAGATCATCGGCAACACCGGAGTTGGTGACGCCGGTGCAAACGCCTATGCGCGCGCGTCGGGCATAAGTCGCGAGGAGTTTTTGGCGCGCTTCGGCGCGCCGATGCCGCCGCGAGAGTTCGGCGAAAAAGTGGTTTCCGTGCTGGAAAACCGGGCCTACGCTGACGGCGTTGTGTTCGGGCTCAAGGGCGATACGGGAATAACCATATTGGAGACTGCGGCTTGAAGGCGAGCCAAACCTCAGGTGACCGCGATCCACGCGCAGAACTGCTGGCTCTGACCGCCGAGTTGCGGCCCGAATTGCATCGTTACTGCGCGCGGCTAATGGGATCGGTAATCGACGGCGAAGACGTCGTGCAGGATACGCTCGCCCGTGCGCTTGTCGCGCTCGACGAGGTCAAGGACATGCCCGCGCTTCGGCCTTGGCTATTTCGGATCGCGCATAATCGCGCGCTCGATCTGTTGCGCAGCCGAACCGTGCGAAAGGTGGAACCGATCGAAGCCGCTTCCGATATCGCGGACGAAACTAGCCCTGATCCGATGGAGGTCTTGATGCGCCAGGAAGCGGTCGAGACCGCGGTTTCACGTTTTGCCGAGCTTCCCCTGCTTCAGCGCAGCGTCATCATTCTCAAGGACGTGCTCGGCGAACCGCTGAAGGATATCGCGGATCTTCTCGACCTGACCGTCGATGCCGTGAAGGCCCATCTTGCGCGGGGGCGCACGCGTCTTCGCGAAATCAATACGCAGGCCGCCGCGCTCGCCGAGGCAAGACCTGTCTCGGCGGCGGTCGCGCGCTACGTCGCGCTGTTCAACGCGCAGAACTGGGACGGCCTGCGCGCGCTGCTGGCTGATGACGTGAAGCTCCATCAGTCGACCTATCCGATTCGCGCAGGCGCTGTCGACGTCGGCAGGTTCTTTACGATCTACGCGACGTTCGACAGCGTGCGGCTCGAACCGGCCTGGGTGGAGGGTCGCGAAGTGATCGCCGTGTTCGAGCAGGGCGCAGGGAAGAAGCCCAGCTACTTCATGTGGCTGGAATGGCGCGGCGGGCAGATCAGCTTCATCCGCGATTACCGTTACTCCCGCTACATCCTTGATGACGCAAAGATGATGCTGGCGTCGGATAAAGAGCCTTAAGCGGTTGACATTCACCGCATGAGACAAATATCCAGCGGTGACATCAATCTAACAAGGCGGGAACCGATGACACGCGTGCGCTGTGTAACTGAGATGGGCATGGGCGTCGACGTCCATGGCAGGGACGCGACGAAGGCGGCCAAGCGCGCCGTGTCGGATGCGATCCGCCATTCCAGCCTCGGTTTCTTCCGCATGTTGGGCAAGACCGCCAACGACATGTTCGTCGATGTCACGATCGCCGTGCCGAATCCGGAGGCTGTCGATACGGAAGCGGTGGCGAAGGAGTTGCCTTATGGAACGAAGAAGGTGACCGCGATCAAAGGCGGTCTCGAAATCCCGTCCGATATCGGCAACGATCCGATTTTGATAGCGAACGCCGCCGTGATCGTCAGCTTCGACGACGGCAAGACCGGCTAAGGCGCGCCGTTAAATCCTGACAAATTGTGGGTGGCTAATGTCTGATCTTTCCGCCTTTCCGATCACCAAACGCTGGCCGGCGAAACATCCGGACCTGCTTCAGCTCTATTCGTTGCCGACGCCGAATGGCGTCAAGGTGTCGATCATGCTGGAAGAGACCGGATTGCCGTATGAGGTGCATCTGGTCGATTTCAACAAGGACGACCAGAAGACGCCGGAGTTTCTTTCGCTCAATCCCAACGGCAAGATCCCCGCGATCATCGACCCGAATGGACCCGGTGGCAAACCGCTCGGCTTGTTCGAGTCCGGTGCGATCCTGCAATATCTCGCCGAGAAAACCGGCAAACTGCTGCCGGCCGATCCGGCGCGCCGCTATGAGACCATTCAATGGCTGCACTTTCAGATGGGCGGCATAGGGCCGATGTTTGGCCAGGTCGGCTTCTTCTATAAATTCGCGGGCAAGGAGATCGCCGACAAACGGCCGCTCGAGCGCTACGTGAATGAATCAAAGCGTCTGCTGGGAGTTATTGAAACCCGTCTCGGCGGGAGGCAGTGGATCATGGACGACGAATACACCATCGCCGATATCTCGATGCTCGGCTGGGTTCGCAATCTGATCGGATTCTATGGCGCGCGTGAACTGGTCGCGTTCGATGATTTCCGCAATGTCCCGGCGTGGCTCGATCGCGGCCTGGCCCGGCCGGCGGTCAAGCGCGGACTGGATATTCCGAAGCGATCGTGAGACACCACAGCCCCTGCAACTGACAAAGCACCATGCGCGCGCGAAGCGATCGTTCGAGAGCGGCACTTCGCCGCACGGATTGACACGTGCGCTGAACCGATGCCAGGTTGATGACGGTAGTGCCCGCAAGGGCCCAACAAGGGAATGCGGTGCGTCTCGCGACAATGCCCCGGCTGCCCCCGCAACTGCCGCCATGAATGGATTTACCAGGACCATGCTGATGTCAGCGGCGCTGTGTCTTGCAGCGCTTGCTCCCGCACGGGCCGAACTCGATGTGGCCAAGCTTAAGACATCGATCGAGAGTTCGGTGGAAGCCGACTATCCAAAGCTCGATGCGCTTTACAAGGATATTCACGCTCATCCCGAAGTCGCTTTCCATGAAGTGAAAACGGCGGCCAAGCTCGCCGCGGAAATGCGCGCACTCGGCTTCGATGTGACCGAGAAGGTCGGCAAGACCGGGCTTGTCGCGATTTTCAAAAATGGCGAAGGTCCCACCATTCTGGTGCGGACCGAGCTCGATGCGCTGCCGATGGAGGAAAAGACCGGGCTTGCCTATGCGAGCCATGACAAGACCGACTGGAACGGGCAGGAGACCTTCGTCGACCATAGCTGCGGTCATGATATTCACATGGCGACCTGGGTCGGGACGGCCAAAACGCTGGTCGGTTTGAAGGATCGGTGGCGGGGCACGCTGATGTTCATCGCCCAGCCGGCCGAGGAGACGGTCTCCGGCGCCAAGGCGATGATTGCGGACGGCCTGTTTACCCGATTCAAAAAGCCGGATTTCGGCTTTGCCCTGCACGACGGTCCGTTCGCTTACGGCACCCTCAGCTATCGCACAGGCGTCGGCTCATCGAACTCGGACAGCCTTGACCTCACATTCCATGGCCGCGGCGGCCACGGCGCGTCGCCGCAGCGGACCATCGATCCCGTGATGATCGCGGCGCGCTTCATCGTCGACGTGCAAAGCGTGATCAGCCGCGAAAAGGACCCGACCGAATTCGGTGTCTTCAGCATCGGCGCCATTCACGCCGGCACGGCCCACAACATCATTCCCGATCAAGTCGTGCTGCGCGGGACCATCCGCACGTTCAAGCCGGTAGTCCGCGCCAAGATGCTGGCCGGGATCGAGCGAACGGCAAAGGCGGCCGCCGCCATGTCGGGCGCGCCGGAGCCCGACATCACCTTCACCGAGGGCGCCAAAGCGGTCATCAACGATGCGGCCGTGGTCGAGACGGCGGCAAAGGTGCTGAAGGTAGCCTTCGGCGACAAGATCGCGACGTCGCCGCCGGTGACAGCCAGCGAAGACTTCTCCGAATTCATCAACGCGGGCGTGCCTTCGATGTTCTTCAATATCGGGGTCTACGAGCCGGAACGAGTGGCTGCGGCCTTCAATGGAACGGGTCCGCAACTGCCGTCCAATCACTCGCCGCAGTTCGCGCCGGTGCCGAAACCGACGATCGAGACCGGCATCGAGGCGATGACGCTCGCGGTTCTCAGCGCCTTCGACAAATACGCGAAATGAGGCAATCAGGATGACGAAGCCGATCACCATCTACGGCATCAAGAACTGCGACACGATGAAGAAGGCGCGGGCCTGGCTCGATAGCCACGGCGTGGCTTACGAATTCCACGATTACAAGGCCGCGGGCGCGCCCAAGGAAAAGCTGAAAGCCTGGGCCGGTGGAGTCGGCTGGGAAACCCTGCTCAATCGTGCCGGCACCACGTTTCGCAAGTTGCCTGACGCCGAAAAGGAAGGTCTGAACGAACGCAAGGCGCTGGCGCTGATGCTTGAACAGCCGTCGATGATCAAGCGCCCGGTGCTCGACGTCGGCGGCAAGTTGCTGGTCGGTTTCAAGCCGGAGGTCTATGCGAAGGAAGTCGGCGCCTCCGGCAAACGCGGGCGCGCCTGAAGCAGATGCGTTTAGCTGAACTCGATCACATCCGCAGATGGAATACGGCCGGGTGTGCGATGGAACAGTTCGCGATCGATCACCACGCGCAGCTTTGCCGTCGGTAGCGCATCGTTGCCGCGCATCAGATTTCTGATCTCGAAGCCGCCGTCTTCGCTGATCGTTTTCAGGGACGCGATCACGTGCGTGACGCCTTCGGAGTCCGAGAACGGCAACAACAGACGTTCATAGGCGACGATGCGTCCGCTCGCGTCGTCGACATGCGAGACGGTGTAAACGGGGAGGGCGCGTTCCAGACATCGCTGGTAGACCGGCAAGACGATCGGCGTCAGCCGTGCTCCAAGATAGTCGTCAAGATACCGGCCCCTCCCGGTATGGCCGTAAGCCATCGACATGCGGGTACCGTCGCTATCGATGATCAGGCGCTGCGTTGTGCTTTCGACCGTCATAAACACCAGGTCAGGGAGTTCATCCTCGAGCCGGGCAGGCTGAAAGTCCGCCTTGCGAGGCAATCGCTGCGCAGGGGCATAAAGCCGCAGCCACGTGTTCAGGAGATCACGCTGCTTGATCGATTTGACGACCGTCGGGTTGGCGCTCTCGAAATCCAAGGGTTAAAGTCCGAGGTTGATGAAAACACCGAACTTTCGGTCCAAGGCGAAAATATTTGGTGAAGGAAGTTCGATGGCGGCCGAATAGCGTTAACGACTGCTTTCCAAACGAGCAGTCGGCGAGCTTTCGACCTTGGCGATGTGACCGGAAGGAACCTTCGACTAATGGCCAATTATCAAGGGCCTGGCGCGGTCCATGCCGCTTTCCGCCTTGCACAAGGAGGGCCGTTGACGGCATATTCCGCCCCGGAGGCGGCGGGTCCCGGGACGAACTTCAGCACGCGAAACCAAGACGCGGCATCAGGCATCCTGGGAGAACCCGCTGTAAGGAAAAGATCGACCACGCGCGACACGAGACGTTGCGGCGGGGGCTCGCGGGGGAATTTGATTGGCGGATGAGTTCATTCTCGAAACCCACGGATTGACCAAGGAATTCGCGGGATTTTTTGCCGTTCGCGACGTTGGCCTGAAGGTGCGGCGCGGCAGTATTCACGCCTTGATCGGCCCTAACGGGGCCGGCAAGACCACCTGTTTCAATCTGCTCACCAAGTTTCTCAAGCCGTCGGCAGGCCAGATTCTTTACAAGGGGCAGGACATCACCGCGATGGCGCCGGCCGACGTGGCGCGGCTTGGCCTCGTGCGCTCGTTTCAGATCTCGGCGGTCTTTCCCCATCTGACAGCGCTGGAGAATGTCCGCGTCGCGCTCCAGCGACAGCACGGGCAGTCCTTTGATTTCTGGCGCTCCAAGGCCGTGCTTGACCGCTTCAACGCCCGCGCGCGTGAATTGCTCGACGATGTCGGCCTGAGTGAGTTCGCCAAGACGCCTGCGGTCGAGATGCCCTACGGCCGCAAGCGCGCGCTCGAAATCGCCACCACGCTTGCGCTCGATCCCGAAATGATGCTGCTTGACGAGCCGATGGCGGGGATGGGTCACGAGGACATCGACAAGATCGCGGCGCTGATCAAGCGTATCTCGGCGAAGTATACTATCCTGATGGTCGAACATAATCTCAGCGTGGTCGCTAACCTGTCCGATATCATTACCGTGCTGACGCGCGGTCACGTGCTGGCGGAAGGCACTTACGCCGATCTGTCCAAGGATCCGCGTGTGAAGGAAGCCTATCTGGGAGCCGGCCATGGTTGACGTCACAATGGCCAATGCCGCCGCGGCGCCGTCGGCTTCCGGCGCGCCCATTCTGTCGGTGCAGAACCTCGAAGCGTGGTATGGCGAGTCTCATATTCTGCACGGCGTCAATTTCCAGGTGAATCCCGGTGAGGTGGTGACGCTGCTCGGTCGTAACGGGGCGGGCAAGACGAGCACCCTGAAATCGGTGATGGGAATTATCGGCAAGCGCAGCGGTTCGGTCCGCTTCGACGGCAACGAGATCATCCGCGCGGCATCAGACAGGATCGCGCGCATGGGCATCGCATTTTGCCCGGAGGAGCGCGGAATTTTCGCCAGCCTCGATGTCCGTGAAAACCTTCTGCTGCCGCCGAGCGTACGCAGCGGCGGTCTTTCGCTGGACCAGATTTTCGAATTGTTCCCCAATCTCAAGGAGCGGCTGAACAGCCAGGGCACCAA
>NZ_JBAVCF010000262.1:0-3504 GCF_049586575.1 Bradyrhizobium sp. | reverse complement strand
GCCCTCGGACGAGCTGAGGAAAGCGCAGGCGCGGATCGCCGAACTCGAGCGGGTGATCGGCCGTCAGCAGGCGGACCTGCATTTTTTTCGCGAAGCCTTGCGGCTTTGGGACGCGACGAGCCCGGACGGCGGCGCGCCCATCTCTATGCGGTCATCGAAACCATGATCGCGCTCGAGTCGCAAGGCTTTCCCCAGGACGACGCCAACATTCGGCGCCTGTGCGCCCTCGCAGAGGTGTCGCGCGCCGGCTACTATCGCCATTTCGGCCCGCAGCGCTTAGCGCGCGAGGACGCGGACTTGCGCGATTTGATCCAACGCGCCGCGTTGACGAACCGCCATTACGGCTATCGGCGCATCGCCCACGCGCTGCGCCGGCAGGGCCTGATCGTCAACGCCAAGCGCGTGCTCAGACTGATGCGCGCGGATAGCCTGCTCGCCCTGCGCACGAAGCCCTTCGTCCCACGCACCAGCGACAGCCGGCACGGCTTCGCGATCCGGCCGAACCTCGCGCGCGGCCTTTACCCCACCGGCCTCGACCAGCTCTGGGTCGCCGACATCACCTACATTCGGCTCGCCGAGGACTTCGTCTATCTCGCCGTCGTCATCGACGCATTCTCGCGCAAGGTCGTGGGCTTTGCGCTCGCCAACCATCTGGAGGCCTCGCTGGCCTTGGAGGCGCTCGACCAAGCCATGGCCGCGCGAAATCCCGCACCCGACAGCCTCATTCATCACTCCGATCGCGGCGTGCAATACGCATGTTGCGACTATGTCGAGCGGCTGGAGGCGCGGAAAATCGCCATCAGCATGAGCCGGCCCGGCAACCCTTACGACAACGCTAAGGCCGAAAGCTTCATGAAGACCCTCAAAACCGAGGAGGTGAACGGAAAAGCCTACGCCGCCATCGAAGACGCTCGCCGGCAGATCGGCGAGTTCATCGAAACAATCTACAATCGAGAGCGCCTGCACTCGGCGCTCGGATACAAACCCCCGGTCGAGTTCGAAGCCGAACTGCGGCCAGTCGCGCCAACGCCAAACCAGGACGAAGCGCTGTCACCCAATTAGCATGTCTCACCGATGGGGTGCAGTCCAGTAATTCGTCATTCAATTCTGTAATTCGTGATTCTGTAAATACTGCGGGTCTCAAATCGGCATGCGGTATCCATAGAACTCATGATCTTCGTTATAGCCGCCTTGGCCGGCGCCGAGGTGGGCGAAATCGTGGACAAACTCGATCGCCGCGATCCACTTGACCATCTTGAAGCCTAATTCGTTCTCGTTGCGCAGCCGCAGCGGCGCGCCATGAAGCACGCTGAGCGGCGCCCCGTTCATTTCATAGGCGAGAATGGTCAATTCATGGCGCATGTTCTGCAGCTTGTGAACGTCGTAATAGCCGCCGCCCGCCGAGCCTTCGGAGAGCGAATAGAAGACCGCGTAGCGTGCATCGGCTGTCGGCTTTACAATATCGAGGATGTGGCGCATCGGAACGCCGCCCCATTTGGCGACGCCGGACCATCCCTGAATGCAAAAATGTTCGGTGATCTGTTCCTGCTTCGGCATCGCCTTGATCTCGGCATAGGTGAAGGTCTTTGGGTTCTCGACCAGCCCGCTCACGCGGAGCCTGTAGTCGACGAAGCCGCTTTTCACGAATGAATCAAACTCTTCAGAGTTTGGCAGCGTGCCATTGGGCCACAAATACGATGAGATCTCGGGACCCGTGTACTGAGTTTTCGGATTCTCCCATTCCGCGACAGCCATAAGGGGACCGACCACGGTTTGACCGATCTTCTGAACCAACCGGGCATGTCCGATTGTGAAAGGCGAGGCGAGCCCCCAGCTCACGATCGCCAGGACCATGGCGCAGCTCCAGATCAAAAGTCCGTTCCAGGATTTGTCGTTCACGCCGGCCCACATGTAGTTCAAGTTCTGTCGCGCCCCGGTGATGAATACCAGCGTCACATGGACGAAGATGAAAAACAGAAACCAGCACAGCACGCCGAAGTGGATCGTCCGGGCCGCCTGCCGATTGAGAACCCTCGCAATCCAGCCCATGTGGTTGGCGATCGCCGGACCCTGCATCAGGCCGGTTACGACCGCCAGCGGGGCGGCGACAAACACCGTGATGAAGTAGGCAAGCTGTTGCAGCCCGTTGTAATTCGTCCAGCTATGATCAACTGGAAATTGCAACGACAAATACTGAAGCGCCGTCGAAAGGGCGTTGGGGAATACCGCCCAGGTGGTCGGCACCAATCGGCGCCACTGGTCCGTCGTGAATAGCAAAACATAAAAAATCATGCCGTTGACTACCCATAAAAGATCGAAGGAGAAATGCCACCAGCGGGCGAGCCCTATCGAGTGACGAACGCCGGGAATGCCGAGCCACCCGGGGATGGTCACGGAATCATCTTTCGACGTCCAGACTCGGTCCTTCGGAACGTCATGCTGGAAGCGAAACCAATCCGTGCCCGGCGTGCAGTCCCGCCGCCAATAAAGGCGCGGATGATCGGCGAGGATCTGAATCCCTGCGCGGATGATGAACATCATCAAGAAGAAATTGAAGAAATGCAGCAATCGCAGCCACAAGGGGAAGCCCGAGTACACCGCCTCCGAGGATGGGGTTTCGCCGGGGTAGCGCGCGATGAACGCCTGCACGCCGGCCATCGTTCGCAATTGCTGGGCCACCGCGATTCCGAGGATCAGGAGAACCACGACCAGCGGAGCCGCCCACAGCACATTGATCGATCGGCCGCCCAGCCGGATGCGCGGGATCACGCCCTGCTGCGGGGGTAGCCAGTCGCTCTGACGAATACGGTCATCCGCGACGCTTAAGCTTGTCGCGTCATGCGCCTGCGGAGCTTGACGAGGCTCCTTCGCACGGGCCGCCGCGGTCTTACGAGCCTCCTTCACACGAGGCTCCCCTATCCGAAGTAATTCTGATGTTCATCGGCGCCGCTCTGCGTTGCTTGTCAATGGCCCGCGGTGGCGTCGCCGAGACCCAGGATCACGATCTTGCCGCCCACAACTTTCGTTGGCCGAGGAGTCAAGGTATAGCCGGTCGCTACGGCAATTCTTTGGCGCGTTCGCGTAGATCAGGTCCCGTTTTTGCTGGAAAATTGTCGGAGGGCAGCGGTTGGATTTGGGATGAGGATCGCTTGGTGAACTCCTCGTTCAGTTGCTGGCGCATATCGGCGAGTTGCTTGAGTTCGAACTCGCCGACGGCGGGCCTTCGTTAGGAATGGTTGGGGCGCGTCAGGACAGCCAACATGACCTTGAGCACAGGCTTTTTTTGCCGGAGTCATGCGAGATGACCTTGGAGCGGCGGCGATCCTCGCCGAACAATCTTTCGAGCAGGTCGGTGGCGCCGGCCTTGCGATGGGCGATCGGCAAGCGCAGCGGGGCGACGCAGGTCTCGAACGCGTCCTCGAAACAGGCCACGGATTTGGTTGGCGCGACCGTCCCTGCAAAATGCGAATCCTTGTTACGGGCGGGCAATCAACAGAGTAGTCT
>NZ_JBAVCF010000261.1:0-2487 GCF_049586575.1 Bradyrhizobium sp. | reverse complement strand
GGCCACCGCAAAGATCACCAGGATCACGCCCAGCGGGATCAATATGGCAGCGTTGAAAAACTTGCGCATGATCCTCTCTCGCTCACGGAGTGGATTGGAATCGGACCAACGGGAACGGATCGGCGTTAAGCGCCGGCGTCCGTTCCTTCGCCGTCGCGGTTCAGCCGTTCGCGCATTTCCTTGCCGGTCTTGAAGAACGGCACGCTCTTCTGATCGACGGGAACATGTGCGCCCGTGCGCGGATTGCGCCCCGCGCGCGCCGGGCGATGCTTGACCGAGAATGCACCAAAACCGCGCAACTCGACCCGGTCGCCACGCGCCAGGGCCGCGACGATTTCATCGAGAATCGCGTTCACAATGTTCTCGACATCCCGCTGATAGAGGTGCGGGTTGTGCTCGGCGATACGCTGAACGAGTTCGGATTTGATCATCGAGACGGGGACCCGGGAGCATACGGACGTCCATTTCCGTGAAAATACCTTGAACTGTCAAGACGCTAAATGAAATTAGGCGCTGGCGAAATCACGTGACAAGCGCCCTGATGCCGTATTGTGACAGTGCCCGCACCCCGAAATCGCAGTGCGGAAATGGCTCAATTCGTCCCGGCGGGCTGCCACAAAGCGAGCATGCCCTCCAGACTGAGACGGTCGGCGGCCTGCGCCACCCCGGTTTGCTCGATCTGCCGCGCCACGGCACTCAAGCCCAGCGCATCGAGGGAGATGGCAGCTGCCGTCCGCAGAAAAGTCAGGTCGCCAAAGCGCGGCTTGAGCTTGTAGTCGCGCACCGGCAGGTCCGCCTTGACCCCTTTTTGCGCGACCAGCCACGCCACCGCGGCCTTCTCGTCACCCAGCTGATCGATCAGTTTAAGTTCGATCGCCTGACGGCCGGTGAACACACGTCCGTCGGAAACCTTCTCCAGCAAGGCATCATCCATGCCTCGCCGTGCTTTCACGAGGCCACGAAACCAGGCGTAGGAATCCTTTACCAGCGCGTCCAGCGCAGCTCGCGCCTCCGGACTGGTCGGTTCAAACCCGTTGGGTGCAGCCTTGAGCGGCGAAGACTTCACCTCCTCCACCTTGACGCCGACGGTCTTCAGCAACTCGGTGAAATTCGGAAATTGAAACAGCACGCCGATCGATCCCACCAGCGAGCTTTGCTTGGCAACGATGTGGTCGGCGGCGATCGCGGTGATGTAGCCGCCGGAGGCGGCCAGGCCTTCCACCACCACGACCAGCGGCTTCTTGGCTTTCAGGCGCGTCAGGGCATCATAAAGCTGCTCGGAACCGGCCGTGGTACCGCCGGGCGAATTGATGTGGACGATGACGGCCGCGGCTTTCGATTTCTCCAGCCGCTCCAGCGCCTCGACCCGTTCCTGGTCGCTGCGGATCAGGCCTTCGATATTGATGCGGGCAATCGAGCCCGAAGACGTCAGGCCCCGGCCGCCCGGCGC
Source organism: Bradyrhizobium sp. (assembly GCF_049586575.1). Taxonomy (GTDB): domain Bacteria; phylum Pseudomonadota; class Alphaproteobacteria; order Rhizobiales; family Xanthobacteraceae; genus Bradyrhizobium. The sequence goes on along the minus strand of NZ_JBAVCF010000261.1, from coordinate 1,037 downwards.
TGCGATCAAACCGACGGTGACGATGGCCGCAATCGCAATCAACGTCGCTGCGACACGCCAGAACGTCAGCTTGCGCCGAATCCTGCGGCGATCGACGATGACATCTGAGTCTAGCGACATCGAAACTCTCCCGAAAAGCAGGCTCTGAGCGGAGTATGCCGTCTTCGCTTCATACCCCTAAAAATCCCGTGCCCTGATTACATCAATTGCGGCGCAATTTGAAGAAAACAAGGCTCAACTACCCTTCCCCCTTTGTAGGAGAGGGAAGAAAAAAGCCCCGGTCGAAACCGGGGCTGATTGTTTCAAGGCAGACAAGCAGAAAGGCTTACTTGTCGGTGCGCTGCTTGAGCGCGGTGCCGAGAATGTCGCCGAGCGTCGCACCCGAATCGGAGGAGCCATATTGCGCGATGGCTTCCTTTTCTTCGGCGACTTCGAGCGCCTTGATCGAGACCTGCACCTTGCGGGCCTTCTTGTCGAACTGGATCACCCGCGCATCGACCTTTTCGCCGACGGCGAAACGTTCGGCGCGCTGATCATTGCGGTCGCGGGCAAGTTCGGAACGCTTGATGAAAGTGGTGAAGTCGGTGCCGACGATCTTCACGTCGATGCCGCCTTCCTTCACGTCAAGCACTTCGCAGGTCACGACCGCGCCCTTCTTGACGTCACCCGGCTCGGCGAATGGATCGCCTTCGAGCTGCTTGACGCCGAGCGAGATGCGCTCCTTTTCGACATCGACATCGAGCACCACGGCCTTGACCATGTCGCCCTTCTTGAAGTTGTCGATCACCTGCTCGCCCGGCTGCTTCCAGTCGAGGTCGGACAGGTGGACCATGCCGTCGACATCGCCTTCGAGCCCGAGGAACAGGCCGAACTCGGTCTTGTTCTTGACCTCGCCCTCAACCGTGGAGCCGACCGGGAATTTCTCGACGAACACTTCCCAGGGATTGCGCATGGTCTGCTTGAGGCCGAGCGAAATCCGGCGCTTGACCGAATCGACTTCGAGCACCTGAACTTCGACTTCCTGCGAGGTCGAAACG
>NZ_JBAVCF010000260.1:0-1905 GCF_049586575.1 Bradyrhizobium sp. | reverse complement strand
GTGTCGTCCCCGCCTTGTGCGCAATTGCGCACTGGCGCGGGGACCCATAGCCACCGATGTCGGTTTGATGCCGAGCTGTGGCCCCAGAATCGATAACCACAAACCCCTGTGGTTATGGGTCCCTGCTCGCGCTTCCGCCTTCGCTCTACGAGCTACGGCGGACAGGTCGCTTGGCCGGGACGACGGTGGCATTTGCTGCTCCTGCTTTCGCAGGGACGACGCTGTTCATCCCTCGCGACCGCAATCACGAAGCCGACGCCTCACATGCCGGTCTGCGGCGACCGCTTCGGATCCTGCTCCGGCGTGCGCTGCTGCCGCTCCTGCTCCTTCGCATGGTGACGGCCGTAGAGGCAGCCGGCGGCCGCGCCGAGCACACCGTGACGGCCGGCATAGTGACCGGCGACGCCGCCGACGACCGCGCCCTTCAGGCAGCCCTTGGCGTCGGCGGGCGAAGATACTGCCAGCGCGAGCGCGGCGACGGCGAACAAGGTGGCGATGGTGTTCATGAGGCAATGTCCTGGGATGATGCGGCTGACAATTTCCTTAACCGTACAACCCCGCAACGAGCGATCCGGTTCCACTCGCCACCAATTGAGGCGCCTCAGCTTACTGGATACCCCGCTTACGCGGGGTATGACGAAAGAGAGAATGTCATCGCGCCGTGCCTTGGGTCACGCCATTCAGAAAGGCCGTCGTCTCGCGGTTCAGAAACGCGACGTCGTCCGGAAACGCGCCGCCGGCGGAAGCGTGGCCGGTGACGGTGCCGGGGCTGATGGTCAGCATCTTGACGCCGGGGATGTTCTTGCCGGCTTCGATCGGCTCGAACTCCGGATTGAGCAGGTCCTTGGTGCCGGTCATGATCAAGGTCTTCGCCTTGATCGAGGCCAGCGCCTTGGCGGTGTCGCCGTTGAAGCCCGCGGTGGTGCCGACGTCATGACTCTCATAGGCAAAGGTCTGGTAGATATAGTCGTTGGCGTCCATGGCCTTCAGCATTCCGCCCTCCTGCGCCTCCATCCAGGGCAGCGCATCCATGCCGTTCTTGAATTGCGCCGAATACATTTCCGGCGTGCGCGCCGAAATCAGATTGAGGATATCGCGCATCAGGCGGATGCCCTTCTCCGGCGGCGCGGTGTAATTGCCGCCGTTCCAGGCCGCATCGTCCATGATCGCATTGCGCGAGGCTGCGCCCACCGCCACGCTCCAGGCCGGCGTCTTCGCCAGCGGCACCATCGCCACCAGCGCATCCATGTAGTCGGGATGGCTGACGCCCCATTGCAGCGTCTGCATGCCGCCCATCGACGGACCGATCACGGCGACGACATGGTCGATGCCGAATTTCTCCTTCAGCAGGCGGTATTGCGATTCCACCATGTCGCGGATGACGAATTTCGGAAAACTCATGCGCGGCTGCGCCTTGGAATTGCTCGGCGAGGTCGTCAGGCCGTTGCCGATGGCGTCGGTGCAGATGATGAAATACCTGGCGGGGTCGAGCGCCTTGCCCGGCCCGATCATGAAATCGATGCGGTGATGATTGCCGCCGAGCGCCGTCACCATCAGGATGGCGTTGGATTTCTTCTCGTTCAGCGTGCCGTGGGTGACGTAGGAGATCGAGAAATCCTTGATCGCCTCCCCGCTTTCGAGCTTGAGGTCGCCTTCGCTATAGGACTGATGCGGCGGTTGCTGCGGCGTATGCGCGACAGCCGGGAACGACGACAGCGACAACAGCAGGCTCAGGCCCGCAGCATGGACAATGCGTTTCACGCGTGGTTCCCCCCAAATTATTCCCCGAATTTTCCATCGGTTGCACGGCACGATAGGCTGGCCGGTCGCGGCTGTGAAGCCTTCAGCGCCGGCTGCCTTCGCGAATCGAAAGATCCGGCGACAGGATCAGGCGGACGCTTCTAC
>NZ_JBAVCF010000259.1:0-3108 GCF_049586575.1 Bradyrhizobium sp. | reverse complement strand
GCATTACATCGCGGCGGTCTGCTCGGCGCTTTACATGAAAGAGGCGCTGGACTGGGCGGCCAAGAATGGCGGCGCGACCGGCGAGAACGTCGCGAAGGGCTTCTATCAAAAAGCCAACTGGGTGCCCGCGGGCATGGACGGCGTCTGCAATCCCTCGACCTGGACCGAGAAGGATCACCGCGGCACGCTCAAGGTCGATCTTTACCGCGCGAAGATTTCCGGCGCGACCGACGGCGATATCAACGCCCTGATGGCCAAGGGCACGATCAAGCTCGAGAAGGTGAAGACCGTCGAGCTGCCGCGCAAGGCCGACTGGTTCGGGTGGTAAGATTGCCTGACGGCAAACCACACCGCTGGTCATCCCCGCGAAAGCGGGGATCCAGTACGCCGCGGCTTCTCCGTGAATCCTCGGCGTCTCTGCAATACCGGGTCCCCCGCTTTCGCGGGGGACGACAGTGAGGTAATCCGACGTGGCTGAGGCTCTCGACATCACGCGCCCGAATGCGGCGCCATCCGGTTCCTCCCCCCTCCTCGCCGTGCGCAACATCGAGGTGGTCTATGACGACGTCATCCTGGTGCTGCGAGGCCTGAGCCTGGACGTGCCCAAAGGATCGATCGTCGCACTGCTCGGCGCCAATGGGGCCGGCAAGTCGACCACACTGAAAGCCATTTCCGGGCTGCTCAAGACCGAAGACGGCGAAGTGACCCGCGGCGAGATCCTCTTCAACAGCGAACGCATCGACGGCATCGACCCTGAAAAGATCGTACGCCGCGGCATTTTCCAGGTGATGGAAGGCCGGCGCATCATTGCCGACATGACGTCGCTGGAAAACTTAAGGCTCGGCGCCTTCACCCGCAGCGACAACGAGATCGCCTCCGATATCGACATGGTGTTCGAGTATTTTCCACGGCTCAAGGAGCGTACCGGACTCGCCGGCTATCTCTCCGGCGGCGAACAGCAGATGCTGGCGATCGGGCGCGCGCTGATGGCGCGGCCGAAGATGATCCTGATGGACGAGCCTTCGATGGGCCTTTCGCCGCTTCTGGTCAAGGAGGTGTTCGCCATCATCAAGGCGATCAATCGCGACCTCGGCGTCACCATTTTGCTGGTGGAGCAAAACGCGCGCGCCGCGCTTTCGGTCGCCAGCCACGGCTACATCATGGAGCAAGGCAAGGTCGTGCTCGACGGCACCGCCGACGAATTGCGCGACAATGAGGACGTGAAGGAATTCTATCTCGGCGGCGCCGGCGACCAGCGCAAGAGCTTCAAGAACCTGAAAAGTTTCAAACGGCGCAAACGATGGCTGTGAGCGCACACGACCGCTACGATACACGCGAAACCCGCACGCCCTCGGTGCGCGAAACCGAATTATTCTCCCGCCTTCCTGCGATCCTTCGCACTGCGATGGAGACGCCCGGCTATGCGGAGCGCCTGCGCGGTATCGATCCCTCTAAAGTCACCAACCGCGCGGCGCTCGCAACGTTGCCGATCTTGCGCAAATCCGATCTGCCCGCGCTCCACAAGACTGCTCCACCGTTCGGCGGCTTCGTGGGTAGCCAGGCCGGCGCCTTCGCGCGGCTCTTTACCTCGCCGGGACCGATCTTCGAGGCCGAGAGCGCCCATGCCGATCCCTGGCGTGGGGCGCGGGCTCTATTTGCCGCCGGCTTTCGCCCGGGCGACGTGGTGCTGAACACCTTCAGCTATCATCTGACCCCCGGCGGCTTCATTTTCGATACGGCAGCGCGCGCCCTTGGTTGCGCGGTGATCCCGGCCGGACCCGGCAATACCGAAGCGCAGTTCGAACTGATCGAGGCTTACCGTCCGGTCGGCTATTGCGGCACGCCCGATTTCCTCAAGATCCTTCTCGACAGTGCGGCGTCCGCCGGCCGCGACGTCTCCTCGGTCAAGCGCGCGTCAGTTTCCGGCGCGGCCTTTCCGAAATCGTTACAGGACGAAATCGCATCGCACGGCATCGCCGCCTATCAAGCCTTCGGTACAGCCGAGCTCGGCCTGATCGCCTATGAGACCTCCGCGCGCGACGGCATGGTGGTGAACGAGGACATCATCCTGGAAATAGTCAGCCCGGGCACTGGCGAGCCGGTCGCCGAAGGCGACGTTGGCGAGATCGTCGTCACCACGCTTGATCCCGATCATCCCTGGATACGGCTCGCGATCGGCGACCTTACCGCAACGCTGCCCGGCAAAAGCCCGTGCGGACGCACCAACCTCCGCATCAAGGGATGGATGGGCCGCGCGGACCAGACCACCAAGGTCAAGGGTATGTTTGTTCGACCCGAGCAGATTGCCGAGATCGGCAGACGTCATCCAGAACTCGGAAGACTTCGCCTCGTCGTGGCTCGCGACAACGAGCAGGATATCATGACGCTTTGGTGCGAATGCGCCTCATCTGACGAGGCGCTTCAAAGCGCTATCGCGTCGACACTGCGCGCCGTGACCAAGCTCGGCGGAACTGTCGAACTGACTGCACCGGGCAACCTGCCGAACGACGGCAAGGTGATCGCGGACGAGCGCTGATTGACAAAAAGCTCCCGCCGGCGATCGGCGGAAGCTTTTCCATTTCGCTCATGTGCCGGGCCTGGTCTAGTCAGATCCCATGATACTCGCGGAACCATTTTGAAAATCGCGCGATGCCCTCTTCGATCGACGTGGCGGGCCTGAAGCCGACGTCGCGCGCGAGGTCTTCGATGTCTGCGTAAGTGGCCGGTACGTCGCCGGGCTGCATCGGCAGCATTTCCCTGATCGCCGGGCGGCCGAACTCCTTCTCCAGCAGCGCGACCACGTGCATCAATTCTTCGGGACGATTGTTGCCGATGTTGTAGATCTTCCATGGCGCAGTACTGGAGGCAGGATCTGGATCAGCGCCGGACCACGCAGGATTGCCTTGCGGCGGATGATCGATCAGGCGCGCAATCGCTTCGACGACGTCGTCGATATAGGTAAAGTCCCGCCGCATGTTTCCGTAGTTGAACAGCCTGATCGGCTTCCCTTCGAGAATCGCCTTGGCGAAGATGAACATCGCCATGTCCGGACGGCCCCAAGGGCCATAGACGGTAAAAAACCGAAGGCCGGTAGCCGGAATTCGATAC
>NZ_JBAVCF010000258.1:0-3999 GCF_049586575.1 Bradyrhizobium sp. | reverse complement strand
GGGCGAGGCCGCAACCGGCGAACAAGGCGAGGGCGCCAAACGCGAACGGCACCGGCATGGCCGGCGCGACCGTCACCGCGATTTTCGAAAGCCCCGCCCGGATCAGCCAGCGGATGGCGCCGTTGCGGCTCCAGCCGATGGCGCGCCCGCAGGCGAACCGCGCCAGGACCGGAAAGATCGGCCGCGCGAACGCTTCGAAGGCAAGGGACGCAGTGGAGACCAGAACAAGGGCAAGTTCCGCGACCGCGACGATGCTCGTAAGGGCGGCGGACGCGACAAGGGGCGTGACAGAGGCGACCGCAGTGGTCGCGAGAGCGGCCCGTCGCATCGGCAATATGCCTCGAGCGCCAATCCGCGCGAGCGCGATCGTCCGATTGATCCCAATTCGCCGTTCGCCAAGTTGGCCGCGCTCAAGGAGCAGATGACCGCCAACCGCAAGGACTAGCCTTTCTCGCCCGGGTGTTGCTTGGAGCGCCAGCGTCTCGACAAATGGCTATGGCATGCTCGCCTGGTCAAAGCCCGCACCAGCGCCGCCGCGCTCGTGGAAGCCGGCCATGTGCGCGTCAACGGGGTGCGCGAGAGGTCTCCCGGTCATGCGGTGAAAGCCGGCGACGTCGTCACGGTCGGGCTCGACCGGACCGTGCGCGTGCTCAAGATCATCGGATTTGCCGAGCGGCGCGGCGATGCGGCGTCCGCCCGCGTGCTTTACGTCGATTTGCAGTGCCGCGCCGAGTGACTATCTGCCTTCATGCAGGGCGGCCTTCCGAGCCATAGCTTCCCTTGCAGCGCGAGGTTTCCTGGGCTAGGCAACCCGCTTAAACCACTCAAAATCGACCCGTTCCGGAGACCTGGATGACTTACGTCGTCACCGAAGCCTGCATCAAATGCAAATATACCGACTGCGTTGAGGTCTGCCCCGTAGACTGCTTTTACGAGGGCGAGAACATGCTGGTGATCCATCCGGACGAATGCATCGATTGCGGCGTGTGCGAGCCTGAATGCCCCGCCGACGCTATCAAGCCGGATACCGAGCCGGGGCTGGAAAAGTGGCTCGAAGTGAACACCGAGTATGCCAAAACTTGGCCGAATATTACCCAAAAGAAGGATTCCCCACCCGACGCCAAGGAATTCGAGGGGAAAGAAGGCAAGTTCGAGAAATATTTTTCCCCCAGCGCCGGTTCTGGCGACTGACCGGCCAAACCGGGTTTGGAGCTTCGTCCGCCCGCGCATCGGCGGCTGTGGATGGTCGATCCGCTTAACCCTACTTGCGATTCGAATGTCAAAAACGGCGTGTCGGAGGCGCTGGGAGGGCATAAATCATTGATTTTTGCGGGAAATGTGCTATATTGACGCATTAATTAGCCGAACCCGTCAGCCCGCTTATCGGCCCCCATGGGTTCCCGTGAAAACATCGAACAGGGGCGTGGCAGTTCCGCGCGCAGGCTGTGTCACAAAAAACGCGTACAAAGAGTAGTTCTAAGGCTTCAAAAAAAGCCGCCGCGGCCATTAGTCGGGGCGCAACCAAGGGCCGTGCCCAGGCTTCTTCCAAGAAGACCGCGAAGGCATCGGCTGCCAAGCCCTCAAAAAACAAAAGAAGCTCAATGCCACACAAGACTGCGAAAACTGCCGCGAAAGCGACCGGTTCGAAGACGACTGCTTCGAAGGTTGCCTCGTCGAAGACTGCTGCCCACAAGACTGCTCCGAAGGCCGCCGCCCCCAAAGCTCCTGTCAAGGCTCCCGCGAAGGCGCAGGCCGTCGCAAAGCCTGTTGTTGCCGCAAAGCCCGTGGCGGCTGCGCCGCGCGTCGAAGACAAAAAGCCCCTGACCCAGCGTCAAGGCTTCAAGACCAACGAGTTCGTGGTCTATCCGGCCCATGGCGTGGGCCAGATTCTGGCCATCGAAGAGCAGGAGATCGCCGGCGCGAGGCTTGAGCTTTTCGTGATCAATTTCATGAAGGACAAGATGACGCTGCGGGTGCCGACGGCGAAGGTCGCCAATGTCGGCATGCGCAAGCTGTCGGAGCCGGTGCTGGTGAAGAAGGCGCTGGAGACGTTGAAAGGCCGAGCCCGCGTCAAGCGTACGATGTGGTCACGCCGCGCCCAGGAATACGAAGCCAAGATCAATTCGGGCGACATCGTCGCGATCGCCGAGGTCGTGCGCGATCTCTATCGCTCCGAATCGCAGCCCGAGCAGTCCTACAGCGAACGTCAGCTTTACGAAGCGGCGCTGGATCGCCTGTCGCGCGAGATCGCCGTCGTCCAGCACGTGACGGAAACCGAGGCCGTGAAGGAAATCGAAAGCCAGCTGGCCAAGAGCCCGCGCCGCGGCGCCAAGGCCGAGACGGACGCCGAAGCAGACGGCGAGGCAGATGCCGACGCCGATGGCGACGATACCGCTGTCGCGGACGAAGCCGCGTAAGCTGATCCATCAAGCGAATTGAAAAGCCCGGTCGATGAGACCGGGCTTTTTGTTTTGGGGCTTGATTTAGCAAATCCTATCCGTACGTCGTCCCCGCGGAGGCGGGGACCCATAACCACCAACGTTCAAGGGGAAGCAAGCTAGCGGCCCCGGCAAAGAGGCGTCCAAACACCTTTGGTTATGGTTATGGGTGCCCGCGCGCGCTCCGCCTGGCCGGGACGACAAATTGGGAATGGAGCGATATCTCCGGTTCGCTGCTTTCGCGCGACCGGGGACGACGCGCTTTCGCGCGTCAATCCACCACGATCTTGACGCGGTCGCGCGCCTTGACTTGAGCATGGGCCTCAAGCCCGTTGATGATGCGGAAGCGCTCCGCCGGCCGGTCGACGGCCGCCATGCGGTGCGACAGCGATTCCACGGTGTCGCCGGGCTGCACGTTGATCACCTTGATGCGCAACGGCCGCGCCGACTGGATTTCATCCAGCGTCAGCCGGCGGAAGGAGTTGACGGTTTCGCGCGCGTTGCGCTCGCTCTCCGTCGTCTTCTGCTTGGTGGCGAAGATGAAACGGTAGACGTCGCTGCCGAAGCGAAGCGCATAGACCTTGAACTGCCACTGATCGCCGGTGGCAACCACGGAAGCCGCCGGAAAACCATTGATGGTGAGGTCTTCGGTCGAAGCCTTGTCGACGTTCTCCATCCAGCCTGAATTGAGATAGTCGCCGAGCGATTGCTCGGCCGGCACCCGCACGACGTCGAAGCGCATCGCCTGCGAGCCGCCCTCGCGTACGCCGATCACGGCCTGCGCGGTATTGTCCAGCGTGAAGTTATCCGGCGCCGTAAAGGTGAAGCCGAGCTTGGGATGCAGGAATCTCCGTCCGCGGACAAATCCTTCACTCGGGTCCTCGCCGTAAACGATATTGTCGATCGCGGCGAGATAGCTGTCGCGGTCGCGGTCACTCGCCTCAGACGAGGTGTATTGCCGCGCGGCGTTCTGCGCGTTGGCGACGCGCTCCGGCGTTGCCGGGTGCGAGGACAGGAAGTCCTGCACGCGCGGATCGGCCGAAGTCTTGCCCGCCTTCAGTTCGGCGTTGCGTTCCATCGCCGTCAAAAAACGCGCCGCGCCGTAGGGATCGAAATGCGCGTTGGCCGCGATGCCGACCCCGATCTTGTCTGCCTCGACCTCCTGCTGGCGGGAGAAGGTTGCCATCGTCAGCTTGGTTTTCGCCAGCGCCAGCGCCGTAAAATCCGGATCGTTGGCCACCTCGGCGACGGCGCGGGTCGCATTCGCCGCCACCTGCCGCGCCTGGTCCTCGCGAATGGCGGCGTGCTTGGCCAGCACATGCGCCATCTCGTGGCTCAGCACCGAGGACAGTTCGGAGGTGTCGCAGGCGAGCGCGATCAGGCCGCGCGTCACATAAAGCTGACCGTTGGGGAGTGCGAAGGCGTTCACGGCGCCGGAATTGAGGATGGTGACCTTGTAGGCCTGGTCGGGCCGGTCGGACGCCGCCACCAGCCGATCGACGGTCTTGGTGATCAGCGCCTCGAGTTTCGGATCGTCATAGGCGCCGCCGTAGGACGACAG
>NZ_JBAVCF010000257.1:0-1543 GCF_049586575.1 Bradyrhizobium sp. | reverse complement strand
CGTCAGTTGAACCAGACCGAGGACCCGATCCCCCTCTACCGGCACATGCTGCACCGTGCGGCCGCCGTCGGCGACGGCCTCATCGTGCCCATGGGGTTCGAATATGTGGCAGTCGACGATTTGGATGCGCGTCAAACGAAGGCAGCGGAAGCGCTTTTCCTGTCGCGGACCGGCAACGTCGACCTATCCTCTGAAATCCGCGACGCAAACGCGCTGAGCGAGGAATTGCGGACTCTAAAGATCAACGGGGAAATGCGGAAGTTGACCGATCCAGAAGAGCCGGTCAGCGCCCTTATCCGTTCCGATAGCGCAAGCGTGCGCGAAGCGACGGCGCCCATCGTGGTGTTCATCAATACCGATCTCCAGCACGACAAGCCACAGCCAATCGCTCTTGAACCGCTGCCGCCCGCGGCTGGCGCAAGCCTCGTGGCTCGCAAAAGGATTACGGCCGAGCGCGACGGACATTCCGCGCTTGCAGCGGGCGAAGTCCGTATCCTGCAGGCGCGCAGGAGCAATCCAATAGAGGCCGCGCGACCGGAAACAACACAAAAAAAGCTCGCGGCGGCTTCGCGCATCGTCATCGACAATGTCATTCCAAGTGTCGATGGCGGGCGCTTTGCGGCAAAACGCGTGATCGGCGAGCCTGTTGTTATCGAGGCCGATGTCTTTGCCGACGGCCACGGCGTGCTCGGTGTGGAACTGCTTTGGCGAAGCGCAGACTCCAGAGACTGGTTGCGCTCGCCGATGCGGACCATCAACAACGACCTGTGGCGCGCAACGATTCATCCCGAACGGATCGGACGCTACGAGTTCACTATCGAGGCATGGATCGATGGCTACGGTACGCTCGTGCGTGACATCGAACTTAAGCGCGCAGCCGGCGCCGAGTTCGCTTATGAACTTGCCGAAGCGTGGACCGCCCTCGATCGTGCCAGCAAACTTGTCAACGGCAGCGCAAACAAGGTCATTTCCAGCGCCCTGAAGTGGCTGACTGATGCATCGCCCGATGAAAGCGCCGATATCCTGCTCACCACCGACCTCAGAGAGGTCATGTACGAAGCGGAAGAGCGCGACTTTGCCTGCCGCCGGAAGCCGACCTTTTCCTTGGAAATTGAGCGCCCACGAGCTCTTTTTGCCTCCTGGTACGAACTGTTCCCGCGTTCGACGGGGGGCACCGACGATCGCCATGGTTCTCTCCTCGATGTCGTCGGAAAGCTGCCGGCGCTCCAGGAGATGGGCTTTGACGTTCTTTACCTGCCTCCGATCCATCCCATCGGTGGAACCAATCGCAAGGGCAAGAACAACACACTGGGTGCAACGCCCGACGACGTCGGCAGTCCGTACGCCATCGGCAGCAGCGAGGGCGGCCATGACGCGATCCATCCATCGCTTGGCACAATCAAGGATTTCCGGAGGCTTCGCGACGCAGCCGCCGCGCATGGCATGGAATTGGCGCTCGATTTCGCGATTCAATGCTCGCCGGACCATCCCTGGCTGAAATAGCACCCGGAATGGTTCGATTGGCGACCGGACGGTTTGATAC
>NZ_JBAVCF010000256.1:0-2839 GCF_049586575.1 Bradyrhizobium sp. | reverse complement strand
GTCAACCTGCTGGCCGAGGGCTCCTATTCCAAGGACTCGGAGATCAAGGACGGATACCCGCAGTTCACCTACGCCGTGTTGAAGAAGCTCGGCTGGGACAAGGACCTGGCACCGGGTGAACTTGCGACGATCCAGAAGATCGGCGGTGACAATGCCGACACTGTCTCATGGTCAACCGACCTGTCGGGTGGAATCCAACGCATCTGCATCAAGCACAATGTGATTCCATACGGGAACGGCAAGGCACGCATGAACGCGTGGAATCTGCCGGACCCGATCCCGGTGCATCGCGAACCGATCTACACCCCGCGCGTCGAACTCGTATCGAAGTATCCGACACTGCCTGACGCCAAGCAATTCCGGCTGCCGAACATCGGCTTCACGGTGCAGAAGACAGCGATCGACAAGGGCATCGCCAAGCAGTTTCCGTTGATCCTCTCGACTGGCCGCTTGGTGGAGTATGAGGGCGGAGGCGAAGAAACCCGTTCCAACAAGTGGCTCGCCGAGCTGCAGCAGGAAATGTTTATCGAGATCAATCCAGCAGATGCTGCCGCCCGCGGCATCAAGGACGGCGGCTGGGTCTGGGTAACGGGGGCAGAGAACGGCTCGAAGGCAAAGGTCACGGCGCTGGTGACCGAACGCGTCGGCAAGGGCGTCGCTTGGATGCCGATGCATTTCGGTGGCTGGTTCGGCGGCATCGACCTGCGCCGCAATTACCCGCAAGGTGCCGATCCAATCGTGCTCGGCGAAAGTGCGAATACGATTACGACCTACGGCTACGACCCGGCGACGGGTATGCAGGAACCGAAAGTCACTCTCTGCCAAATCCGAGCGGTATAAGGAGGCAGGACCATGGCTCGAATGAAATTCCTCTGTGACGCCGATCGCTGCATCGAATGCAACGCTTGCGTCACCGCCTGCAAGAATGAGAACGAAGTGCCGTGGGGCATCAACCGCCGGCGCGTCGTTACAATCAATGACGGCAAGCCCGGAGAGAAGTCCGTCTCGATGGCGTGTATGCACTGCACCGACGCGCCGTGTCAGGCAGTCTGTCCCGTGAATTGCTTCTACACCACGAGCGACGGTGTCGTGTTGCACGACAAGGACCTATGCATCGGATGTGGTTATTGCTTCTACGCCTGTCCGTTTGGCGCGCCGCAATATCCAAAGACCGGCAATTTCGGCTCGCGCGGCAAGATGGACAAATGTACCTACTGTGCCGGTGGTCCTGAGGCGGATGGCAGCAAGGAGGAATACGAGAAGTATGGCGCCAACCGCCTCGCCGAAGGCAAACTGCCGCTGTGCGCCGAGATGTGCTCGACTAAGTCATTGCTTGCGGGCGACGGCGATGTCATCGCCCAGATTTACAAGGAACGCGTGTCGAAGCGCGGCTACGGCTCGGGTGCTTGGGGATGGCAGACAGCATACCGCGAAACGATTGCGACGTGACGCGGATTCGTGAAGGCAGGCCCTCCGAAGAAGACACGGAGGGCCTGACACGAGGTCGAGCAGTATTGGGACGATCAAACGCATGCGCGCGCAGGGACATGGAGAAGACACATGATGAAGATCACGTCACGCCTCCGGACCATGCTCGGAGCGCTCGTGCTGGCCTTGATGGTCGCCTTCGCGGCCGCTCTGGCGCCCCAATCCGCGTCAGCCCAGCAGGTGAACCCGCAGGCGAGCGCGGTGCACGAACAGCAGTTGCTCAATCAGCTGAAGACCATCAAGGGACGCGGCACGATTCCCGATACCAAGTCATACGTGATCGAGCACCCGGCCGGCCGCGATTGGCAAGAGTTCCGCATGGCCACTTTGCAATGGATTGGCGGCGTTGCGATTATCGGTACGATCGTGCTGCTGATAATCTTCTATATGTGGCGCGGCTCGATCAGGATCGAGGACGGTCGCTCGGGCCGCACCATCCTGCGCTTCAATTCTTTCGAGCGCTTCGTGCACTGGTTCACCGCGACCTGCTTCGTCATCTTGGCCATTACCGGTCTTAACGTCACGTTCGGCCGCCCGATTTTCGTCGGCAGTTACGGCTCGGAGGCGTTCAGCACCTGGTCGCAATGGGCGAAGTACGCGCACAACTACGTCAGCTTCGCCTTCACCATCGGCGTCGTGATGATGTTCCTGATGTGGATCGGCCAGAACTTCCCGACCCGGGCGGATATCCAGTGGTTGAAGACGGGCGGAGGCATGTTCAGCAAGGGCCATGTGGCGCCGGCGCCGGCGTGGAAGTTCAATGCCGGGCAGAAGCTTCTCTACTGGTTCATCGTGCTTGGCGGCATTGCGATGATGATCAGCGGTTACATGCTCATCTTCCCATTCTATGGCGGCCTGACGGTCGGCAACATGGAGTTGGCCGAGATCTTCCACGGCGTGGTCGGCATGCTGTTCATCGCGCTGATCCTCGCGCACATCTATCTCGGCACGCTCGGCATGGAGGGCGCGTTCGAGTCGATGGGTGAGGGCACGGTCGACCTCAACTGGGCGAAGGAGCACCACAGCCTGTGGCTGCAAGAAGAGCAGGCCCACGCGAGGCCGCGCGGTTCGAAGACGCGGCCGGTGGCAACGCCTGCAGAATAACGGCAAGATCAGTTCGGTCAAAAGCGTCCGATTGGACGGACTGGCGGGCGACTTACGCGCGATGAAACGTCTCCTGCTATAATATCGTATGCGCATTATCGGGCTTACCGGCTGGAGTGGTTCCGGCAAAACCACGCTTGTCAGCAAACTGCTTCCGTGCCTCACGGCGCGCGGCGTAAGCGTTTCGACACTCAAGCACGCGCATCACGGCTTCGATCTCGATCAACCGGGGAAGGAGTCCTTTGTG
>NZ_JBAVCF010000255.1:0-3391 GCF_049586575.1 Bradyrhizobium sp. | reverse complement strand
GTCCGGTCACGCTGGCCACTTCGTCCGCGCTGCGCTGTTCGATCGGAATTTGCCGCAGGCCATCTGAGATCGAAAAATCGATCGTCGGCGACGGCAGCGCGACATAAAACGGCACGCCATTATCGTGGGCGGCGAGCGCCTTCAGATAGGTGCCGATCTTGTTGCAGACATCGCCATTGGCGGTGACGCGGTCGGTGCCGGTGATGACGAGATCGACCATGCCGTGCTGCATCAGATGGCCGCCGGTATTGTCCGGGATCACTGTATGCGCCACGCCGTGATGCGAAAGCTCCCACGCCGTCAGCGAAGCGCCCTGGTTACGCGGACGGGTCTCGTCGACCCAGACATGGATCTTCAAACCGCGGTCGTGCGCCAGATAAATCGGCGCGGTCGCCGTTCCCCAGTCAACCGTGGCCAGCCAACCGGCGTTACAGTGGGTGAGGATATTGATTGCCTCGCCCGGTTTCTTCCGCGGCGCAATCGCCTCGATCAAAGCAAGGCCGTGACGGCCGATCTCTTGATTGATCGCGACGTCTTCTTCCGCAATTTCGCCGGCGCGCCTGTAAGCGGCTGGCACCCGCGCCGACGGCGGAAGCGGCGAAAGCGCCTTTTGCATTTCATCCAGCGCCCATTTCAGATTGATGGCGGTCGGCCGCGTCGCAATCAACGTTGCACAGGCTTGCTCCAGCGCGGCGTCGGAAGTGTCAGCTCGCATCGCCAGCGCCACACCATAAGCCGCGGTCGCACCGATCAGCGGCGCGCCGCGCACCAGCATGGTGCGGATCGCGTCTGCCGCCTCCTCGCACGTCGTCATTTTCGCGAGAACGAATTCGTGCGGCAGCCGCCGCTGGTCGATCGCGCCGATCGTCCAGCCATCGCCTTCGACCCAGATGCTGCGGAAGTGCCGGCCATTGACATTCATGGGCGCAATATCCTCCCGGCCACCGCATCCAGCTTCTTCAACAGCTCGCGGTCGCGCGCCTCGGGTGCGGTGATCAGCGCGGCGTCCAGCGCGCGGTCCGAGCCGACCGGGCAGGCTTCGTGCTGTCTCGGAAAATCCCGCGCCAGCCGCGCCACCAGATGCCGCGCCTTCTCGGCATTGGCGTTCAGGACGCGAATGATGTCGGCCACCGTGACGGCGTCGTGATCGGGATGCCAGCAGTCGAAATCGGTTACCATCGCCACGCTTGCGTAACAAATCTCCGCCTCGCGGGCGAGCTTGGCCTCCGGCATGTTGGTCATGCCGATTACCGAATAGCCCTGTGCCTGATAGGTCAGGCTTTCGGCGAGCGTCGAGAACTGCGGGCCCTCGATGCACACATAGGTGCCGCCGCGCGCCAGCGGGATGCCTTCGGCTTCCGCGGCTGCCGCCAGGTGCAACCTCAGGCGCGGCGAGACCGGGTGCGCCATCGAGACATGCGCGACGCAGCCTTTGCCGAAGAACGAACTCTCGCGCCGATAGGTGCGATCGACGAACTGGTCGACCAGAACGAAGGTGCCGGGCGGCAGCTCCTCCTTGAACGAACCGCAGGCCGAGAGCGAGATCAGGTCGGTGACCCCGGCGCGCTTGAGCACGTCGATATTGGCGCGATAGTTGATATCCGAAGGCGACAACCGATGCCCCTTGTCGTGCCGCGGCAGGAACACGATCGGCAACCCTGCGATCGTGCCGCGGCGAAGCGGCGCCGACGGCTCGCCCCACGGACTTGCGATCACTTCGTCACGGGCATTTTCGAGTCCCGGCAGGTCGTAAATGCCGGATCCTCCGATAATGCCAAGTACCGCTTCTGCCATGATTGCTCCAATTTCAGATCACCCGACCAAGGCGACTATATCGCAAAGCCGGTTTCAACTAATGTTCTCGTGCCGCCATTCGCAAGAGAAGCACGATGCCCACCACGAACGACCGAGGCAAGCGTCAGTCGATCATCGACGCCTGCCGGGAAATGAACCGGTCTGGCATCAACCAGGGCACCTCAGGCAATATCAGCCTGCGGCACCAGGACGGAATGCTGATTACGCCGACGTCTACGCCTTACGACACGATGCAGGCCGGGCAGATTGTCTTCATGAAACTCGACCGTGCCCCGGAGGCCGGGCAGCGTCCGTCCAGCGAATGGCGCTTTCACCGTGACATTCTCAGCGCACGCCCCGAAGTGAATGCGGTGGTCCATGCGCACCCGCCTTTTGCGACCATGATCGCGATCATGGGGCGCGAAATCCCGCCGGTGCATTACATGATCGCCTGCGCCGGCGGCGACACCATTCGCTGCGCACCCTATGCGACCTTTGGAACGGAAGAATTATCGCGCCACGCGGTGACAGCGCTGGAGAATCGCTCGGCTTGTCTCTTGGCCCATCACGGCATGATCGCGGTCGGACCTTCACTGGCAAAGGCCATGTGGCTCGCAGTCGAGGTCGAGACGCTGGCGCGGCAATATCACGGCTGCCTGCAAATCGGCACGCCGCCTCTTCTATCCAAAGCCGAGATCGAAAATGTTCGCGCCCGGATGGCCGGATACGGCATCGGCGGCGACGAGAGCTGAGAATACGATTCGCGAGCTTCGAAATCATTTGGCACGGGGCGAGCGCTTGCAGTTTCACCTGAACTCGAGCCGTGAAGAGAATCATCGTCGAATCAACGATTTGGTGCCGTAGTCAATTTTTCACCACAATTCAGACCAGCGTCGATTATCCGCATCTGTGGTTTCCGCGTGACAGACGCGAGGGACCCTGCGGCAGTATTCTTGGGCCAACAATTTAAGTTTTGGAGAATTGCCATGAAGCGCTTGTTGATTGGAATCTCTGCTGCCGCCTCGCTGCTCGCGACCGGCGCGCTCGCTGCCGATTTGCCGACGAAGGCGCCGGTTTACAAGGCGCCAGAACCGGTTTTCAACTGGACCGGATTCTATGTCGGCGGCAACATCGGTTACGGCGCGGGCAATGCGGACAACTCCGCGACGATCGACCGATTCCTCACCGGCTTGCCGCTGCCCGGCGTGCTCAACGGAACCAACAGCGCCCGCAACGCCGTTGATGGCATGATCGGCGGCGGCCAGATCGGCTACAACTGGCAGATGGCCAACTGGCTGCTCGGTCTGGAAACTGACATTCAATACAGCGACCAGCGTCATGGGACGTCCGCGATTACCTGCTTGGCCTGCTCGGACGATGGCAGCAATATCGTGACGACCCTGAACCAGAGCCTGGATTGGTTCGGGACCGCGAGGGGCCGTGCCGGTTTCCTGGTCTCGCCGGAGTTGCTTTTCTACGCAACCGGCGGTCTCGCCTACGGCAACGTCAACGTCACCGGCTCGGCTTCTGGCAATTTCAACGGGACAACCGTCCTTCTGCCGGGCAACTCATCGACACGCGTCGGCTGGACGGTAGG
>NZ_JBAVCF010000254.1:0-2818 GCF_049586575.1 Bradyrhizobium sp. | reverse complement strand
GGCCGCGACGGCGCAACGCTCGCGCTCGCGCTCGGTGCCGGATTTGCCGCCGTCGGCGCGGTGATGAGTTTTTTGCGTTTGACGGTCCACCCGGCCAAGCCGTGAAGATCAACCCCGCCTTACGCTGGCGCCGCCGTCGACCGGCAGCGTCACGCCGGTGATGAAGCCCGCTTCATCGGAGGCGAGAAACAGCGCGGCGTTGGCAACGTCCCAGGCGGTGCCCATCTTGTGACGCAGCGGCACTTGCGCATCGCGTGCGGCGGCGACTTCGGCGCGGCTCTTTTTGAACGCCTTGGCGCGGGTATCGACCGCCATTGGCGTATCCATCAGCCCCGGCAAGATCACGTTGGCGCGGATGCCATATTCCGCGTTCTGATAGGCGAGCTGTTCGGTGAAGGCGATGACAGCCGCCTTGGTCGCCTTGTAGGCCACATAAGGATAGGTCGTGATCGCCGCCATCGAGGAGATGTTGATGATGGCGCCGCTCTTTTGTTGCCTCATGAACGGGATCGCGTACTTGGCGGCCAGAATGCAGCTCTTGAGGTTAATTGCGACGCAATTGTCGATCGCAGTTTCGGTGATTTGAAGCAGTTCGGCATCGCCCCCGGCGAGACTGACGCCGACATTGCTGTGGAGAATGTCGAGGCGGCCCCATCGGCGTGTCGCTTCCTCCACCATCGCCTTGATGTCGCGCTCTTTGGTGACGTCGGCTTCAAAGGCGATCGCCTTGCCGCCTTTCGCCTCGATCAGGCCAACGGTTTCCAGCGCGGAGGCGAGGTTCCGATCGACGCACAGCACGCTCGCGCCTTCGCGCGCAAAGGTGATCGCGGTGGCGCGGCCGTTGCCCATGCCTTCGCCGGGGCTTTGGCCGGCGCCGACCACAATCGCGATACGATCTTTCAGCCGCATGTATTCACTCCCGCAAATGGCTGCTGTGCTGGCATCCGTTGTTGTGGCGAGTTTACTGGAAGCGCGATCTCGATGCCAATTGCGCGGGTCAGCCCTGATGCGCTTCGGGCGAAGGGCGGCTAGCGGTCCGGCCCATCTCATCGGCCAGCGTTCGCGCCCGTTCCGTCGTCTTCTGCCAGCGCAGCTGGAATTCCGTGGCGGGAGTGGTCGAGGTCCTGGCGATATGGGCCAGCGCGGCGTTACGCATGTCGTAGATCACGAACGCCAGCAGGCTCAGTCCGAGTGCCGCGGTAAAGCCGTGGCGGATCATGTCGCGGTAGCTCCGGTAGCCGGTCTGGAAATAGAGCGCCAGCATCAGCGCCACCGTGAGCGCCGCGGCGGCACCCGCCAGCGCCGGCATCAGCAAGCCGCTCCCGTCATCGACAACCGGGCCGGGCCAGATCCCAGCCGTATCCGGCATCGATTGCAGCAGCGCGTGGAACAGGCTGGTCGCTTCATTGGCGGCGTCGCGGATCGGATCGAGGTTCATGGCATTATCCCGGAAAGCCAGAGGGGAACGCGGGCACCTGAGATTTGGTCGCTAGCCTCAACCGGGCGGTTCAAGCGATCGTCCATTCATGGGCCAATTCATTGTCATGCGGGCAGGGCGTCGCTATAGCGGGTGGTGCGTGCAATCGCCGGGCATTCCAAAGGGAGCTGATATGTCGATTCCAAGCGTTCTGCTGCCGGTCTTTGTCATGGTCGGACTCACGTTTGCGCTCCTGCTCGGGATGGTTTTTGCTCGCCGCAGCGCGCTGGTGAGCCGGGAGACCAAAATCAGGGATATTGCGCTCGGTGAGCCGAATTGGCCGGTCCGCGCCACCCAGATCGGCAACTGCTACCGGAACCAGTTCGAACTCCCCGTTCTCTTCTACGTTCTGATCGCCATTGCGTTGCCGATCCGCCACGCCGATCTCGTCATCGTGATCCTGTCGTGGGTATTCGTATTGACCCGTCTGGTACACGCGGGCGTCTTCGTGAGTTCCAACGATCTCGGCCGCCGCTCGACCGCGTGGCTTGTCGGCGCGCTTGTGCTGCTCGTGATGTGGGTCTATTTCGCGCTGAAGATCCTGCTTCTCATCTGAAGCGTCTACGACCACATCGAAAGGTTTGAATGACCCCCGCAGCGCGGCTTTCGGCAGCGATTGAGCTGATCGAGGCCATCGACGACCAGCGTATTCCCGCCGCCAAGGCCCTGAAAGAGTGGGGCACCGCCCATCGTTTTGCCGGCTCCGGCGACCGCGCCGCAATTTCGGGCCTGGTCTGGGACGTGTTGCGGCGGCGCGCCTCGAGCGCCTGGATCATGGGGAGCGACACCGCGCGGGCGCGCCTGCTCGGCATGCTCCGGCTCGAGCGCGGCCTGAATACGGAAGCCATCGCCGCGCTCTGCGACGGCAGCCGCTTTGCGCCCTCCGCGCTGACCGACGCCGAGCAAAAGGCGCTGACCTCAAACTCGCTGGAAAAGGCGCCCGCGCCGGTTGCCGGCGATTACCCGGAATGGCTCGACCCTTATCTCACTGAAGTATTCGGCGAGGAGCGCGTGCTCGAGGCCACGGCCATGGCGAGCCGCGCGCCGCTCGACATGCGCGTCAATACGCTTAAAGCGCGGCCTGAGAAGGTGCTGGCCGCGACCGCGCATCTCGGCACGGTGCCGACGCGGTGGTCGCCGATCGGGCTTCGCATCGAGCTTGGCGCCGATGCCCGCAATCCCGGCATTCATGCCGAGGAAGCCTTCATCAAGGGGCAGATCGAGGTGCAGGACGAGGGCTCGCAACTGGCGGCGCTGTTGTCGGCCGCCAAACCCGGCGAACAGGTGATCGACCTCTGCGCCGGCGCCGGCGGCAAGACGCTGGCGCTCGCAGCCCTGATG
>NZ_JBAVCF010000253.1:0-15092 GCF_049586575.1 Bradyrhizobium sp. | reverse complement strand
CCTCGAACTGCCGGCTGATCGCGGCGGAGCCGGCGCCGGCGGTTTCCGCCACCACGCGCGCGATGTCGCGTGCGCGCTCTTCGGCTGCCGCCAACGATTCATCCAGCAGGCCGGTGAAGCGCGACAGCCGCTGATCGAGGTCGGTGGTGCGCAGATCGATCGTGGTGACCAGCGATTCCAGCGCCGATTTCCGCTCGGCCAGCGAAGCGGTGGTGCTGCGGTTGCTCTGCTCGACGACGGAGGCCGCCGCGACCAGGGACCGGCCGTGGATCTCGAACTGACCCGAGAGCGAGTTGAGATCTTCAAGCGCCTTCCCGGTCTTGGACTTGAAGACGGTCAGCTGATCTTCCAGCGTCTGCGTCGCCGCGCCGTTACGCGTGGTGACGTCGTTCATGGCCGAGACGAAATCGGCGACGCGGGTGACGAGGGCGCGCTCCAGCGAGTTGAGGTTGTCGTGGGCGCCGGTAAGGACTTCCTGAAGCAGGATGTTGCCTTCACGCAGCCGCTCGAACAGGGCGACCGTGTCGGTGCGCAGGATCTTGCTGGTCTCCTGCATTTCGGTGACGGCGGCGATCGAGACCTGGCGCGACTGGTCGATCGCATTGCGCGACGACAGTTCCAGGTCCCTCAGCGACTTGTTGACGGTAGAGGTCGCCAGTTCGCCGGCCGAGGTGATGTTGCGCACCACCTCGGTGCTGTTGCCCAGCATGGCTTGCGAGAAGCCCTGGGCACGGGTCTCGATCGAACGCAGGGCTTCGCCGGTGACGCGGTCGACTTCAGAGGTGAGCAGGCCGGTCTTGGCGCTAATGGCTTCGACCAATGCGCCGCGCTTGGCATCGATGACCTGCGACAGACGTTCCGTCTGCTGCTGGACATAGTTGACGATCTCGTCGGTCTTGCCGGTCATCGCCGTGCCGAACGAACCGCTCGCGGCCAGAACCGAACGCTCCACTTCGCTCGAGGTCGATTTGACCTTGGAGGCGGCTTCGTTGGAGGCTGCGACCAGCGCCTGCTGCGCGGTCTGCGCGCTGGCGACGATTCGGTCCGTGGTGTTGGTGGTGACGGTAGCGAGCGAACGTTCGAGATCGGTCGAGATCGCCCGGATATGGCTTGCGGAATCGGCCGAGGTCGCGGTGAACGAGCTTTGAGCCTCGCGCGCGCTGTTGAGGATGGAAGCGGCCGTATCCGTGGCGACAGCCGTCAAGGTGCGTTGAACGTCGGTTGCAAGCGTCTTGACGTGTTCGGTGGCTTCGGACGAAGCGGTGACGAGCGAGGTCTGGACCTCGCGGGCGCCGGCGAGAATCGAGGCGGCAGTGGCGCTCCCTGCGGCAGACAGTGAGCGTTCGATATCGGCCGCGAGTTCCTTGACCTGATTGGCGGAGTCGGACGATGCCGACACCAGCGTCGCCTGCGCGTCGCGGGCCGAGACCAGGATTGAATTGGCGGCGCTGCCGCCGACGGCAGTCAGTGCGCGTTCGACTTCCGAGGAGGTCAGCTTCAGTTGAGCGCCGACGTCCGAAGATACCCCGAGCAGCGCCTGTTGCGCCGCGCGGGCGCCGGTCTGAATCGTCTCGCTGGTGTTGACGACGAGATTGGTGAGCGAGCGTTCCGCATCCTCGACATGGGACTTGATCCCGCCCGACAACTCCTCGGCTCGGGCCATCAGCGTTTCGCTCGCCTGGCGTCCGCTGCTTTCGATGCGGCCGGCCACGGCTTCGATGCGGGAATCCAGCAGTTCCTCGAACTGCGCCACCCGCGTATCGATATCGTTCGCAACCGAACCGATGCGGGTCTGGATGCCCTGGTGGATTTCCTGGAACCGCGCCCCGATGATTTCGGTGAGCTGGGTTACCCGTCCATCGATCGTGTCGGTTGCGCTGGCAATGCGCTGATCGACCGCTGCCACCGCTTGCGCGGTGCCGTCGGTGAGGGAAGCCGTGAGCGTGCCGAGCCGGCCGTCGATGGTCGAGGTGACCGACTGGGCGCGGGTGTCGAAGGTCTGTTCGAGCGATTGCAGGCGCCCGTTGATCGATTCGTCGAACGATTTGATCTTGCTGTCGAGCGAGGTGTCGAGATGGGCGACGCGGTTTCCGAGCGTCGTCTCGAATTGCAGCAAACGTTGATCGAGCGAAGCGGTGATCTGGCCGCCGTTCGACGTCAGGCGGGTATCGAAGTTGTCGACGTAGGTCTTCAACGTATCGGCAATGTCGCTGGTGCGTTGGCCCATCCGCTCGACGATCTCGCCGCCGAAGGTTTTGACGGTGCGGTCGAATTCGGAGATGTGGCGGGTGATCAGGGCGCCGAGCGTGCCAGAATCGCGGGCGAATTTTTCCACGAGCTCCCCGCCCTGGTTCTTCACCAGTTCGTCGAAGGCGTTGATCTGCAAGGAGAGGGCGTCGTGGGCGCTCTCGGTCTGGCCGATGACCTTGGCGACCAGCGAGTTCGCGGTCACGTCGAGCGCATCGCTTGCCTTCTCGCCGGACGTCAGGATTTTCGAGGCGAGGCGGTTGCCGGATTCGTCGATCTTGTTGATGAGGTCGCCCGAGCGCAGCTCGAGCTCCAGCAGCAGCGAGTCGCTGGAATTCTTCAGGGAGTCGTGCACCTGTTCGGTACGATCGGAAATGCCATCCACGATGGTGGAGGATCGCTGCTCGAATTCGGCGGTGATGCGATCGAGGCGCTCGTTGAGCATTTCGTGGACGCGGTCGGCGAGTTCGACGAACTCGTCGTGGACGTGGCCGGTCTTGAAATTGAGGCTGGTGGTCAGCCGCTCGCTGGCGTCAAGCACCGCGCGCGTGGTCTCGGCGCTCGCTTCCTCGAGGCGATCGAGCAGATCGCCGCCGCGCTCGCCGAGCGCCAGGATCATGTTGTCGCCGGCATTGGCCAGCGCACTCGTGATGTGCGCGCCGCGCTCTTCCAGAGCACCGGTGATGCTTTTCGCGACTTCGTCGACACGGGAGGCGATCGCGTCCGAGATCAGCGCGATATCGTGACGCAGGTCGATCTGCACGCCGGAAATGGCGCTGCGCACCTGTTCGGCCTGGCCGACCAGGTTGTCGCGCTGATGGGCGATGTCCTGAAGCAGCGCGCGAATCCGCACTTCGTTGTCGCTGTAGGCGCGTTCAAGCGCGGAGACCTCGTTGGCGACCAGGGTTTCGAGTTCGCCGGCGCGCGCGATCGCGCGTTCGACGCCGTCGCCCATCGCCGCGACTTCGCGGCGGATCGCTTGTCCAACCGTTATCATCGAGTCGCTTGCGGCACCCTCGGGCTCGGAGAAACGGATCGCGACCTGCGCCATCGATTGCGCGATCGTGCTCAGTTGCTGACCACGCCAGGACAGGTGCGCCATGAAATAGAACAGGAAGACCGGCGCCAAGAACAACGCAAACAATCCGGCCAACGCCAGTGTGCCGCCGCTGCCCTCGCCGATCGAGGCCCGCAAGGAGGGCAGGAAACTGACGGTCAGAATGATGGAGCCGAGAATCCACACGCCGGCAAAAAGGGTCGCGAGCGTATAGGAGTTGCGCGCGAGGCGGCCCTTTTGAATTGCTTGCAAAGCCTGACCGATGACTTCGCGGTCGTCGTTGGCTGCGCGGCGCGCGCGCGGTTCTTCGATGGCATTGAAGGTCGGCCGGTCGTTGATCGGACGCGTGTCGAACGAGGAATCGTCAAATGAAGGCGCGGAGGAGTTGATGTCTGACTCCGCGTCGTTGCGCGACGAACCCCTGATGTCGCCGGACGCACCATCGATGTTGAGGGCTTCCTGAATGGCAGAAAGCGCAACTTCCGTCGGGTCTTTGACCTTTTTGGGGGTGTTCGCCATGTTCAGTCCGAGCCCTCAGTTTTACTGCTTACGCAATCCGGAAAAAGTCCTGCGAATGCCCCCCGCAAGCCCAAAACCGGCATCATGATCGGACGCAGCGCTCAAAGGCCGACTCAATGGGGGCCGGCTTGTCCGCACACGTCCGGCGAACATCCTATTGGCTAGGCGTCACGATTGAAATGGTAGGATTAATACAATCTTAATCATCGTTAATAGCGTCGCGCCGTAAGACCTTACAAAGCTTTGAAATTTCGTGCGCCAATGACAATTGCGGCAGCTCTTTGCTGAAAAAAAGGCGAAGATGCGGCGAAGCTGTCGGCCTGCCGCACAACGTTCCATTAACCAATTCCGTGATTGGCTCACCCGGACCCGCGCCCTCCGTAGCGCAGAGCGGGCTAGAATTGGACTAGTGGAGTGGATTTGACATTCGCTACCCCACTTGGCCGCGGACTCGCAAAGCGAATGCCAAATCCAAAACTCCACTAGAAACCTAATACTAGTGTCCCTTTGGTTCTGACATTCGCAAACGAGCCGGCCGCGACAGGATGCGAATGTTAGAACCGGGACCTAGCCCATGCCGCTTCATCTGGATCGGATTGACTGGATGCCATCGCCACCGCTCGCTCCCGATGACGGTCCGATCGATATCGACCATCTGCGCCGGATGACGCTTGGCGATGCCGCGTTGGAGCGGGAAGTGCTGACGATGTTTTCGGCGCAGGCCTCGCGCCTCGCCGAAGCGTTGGCGGCGATGCCTGCCGATGCCCCCGTTTTGGCGCACACGCTCAAGGGGTCGGCGCGTGCGATCGGCGCTTTCGCGGTCGCCGACGCGGCAGCCCATATCGAGACGCTGATCAAGTCCGGCGGCGACACGGCCGAGGCCTTGAGCGAGCTTGACGACGCCGTCGCGCAGGCCCGTGCCGCCATCGACGCCGTTTTGGACCGGGACTGATCGGTCGGGCTGACCGATTCCTGCAAATCTTCTCCCAATCCACTCCATTCGCATCCCTTCTCAGCGGCCACACATTGCGAATGTTAGAATCACAGGACCACTAGCAAATATATGTTTCTAGTGGAGTTTGGGATTTGGCATTCGCTTTCGGAATTTGCGGCCAGGTGGGGAGCGAATGCCAAATCCACTCCACTAGCGCGGACCGGATCGACCCGTTATAGGTCTGCCCGGACCCCTTTTTTCCGGCAATACGAGCGAACATGGCCAAGATTCACTTTGTCGACCATTCCGGCGAGACCCGCACCATCGACGTCGAAAACGGCGCCACCGTCATGGAAGCGGCGATCCGTAACGCGATCCCGGGCATCGAGGCGGAATGCGGCGGCGCATGTGCCTGCGCCACCTGTCATGTCTATGTCGACGAAGCCTGGCGCGAGAAAGTCGGCCCGCCTTCGCCGATGGAAGAGGACATGCTGGACTTCGGTTTCGACGTGCGGCCGAATTCGCGTCTGTCCTGCCAGATCAAGGTTTCCGACGAACTCGACGGCCTCGTGGTTTCGACGCCGGAGCGTCAGGCGTAGCGCGTCTAAACCCGCACGCCGCGGCGAAGCCATGGCTGAAATTTCGCGATGATCTCTGGCGTCAGCGGCGTCGGCTCGCGCGTCGCCTCGTCGATCAAGACCGTCACCGATTGCGCCGACGCCACGCAGCGGCCTTGCGAAAACACCACCTGATCGAAGGTCACTGAAGTTCGGCCGAATTTCGCAACGCCTAATCCCATCTCGATGGTACCTGGCCAGCGCAATTCGGCGCGGAAATGAATGTCGAGCCGCACCATGATCCAGGCGAGGCCCTCCGGCATCAGCCCGTAGCTGCGATCCTTCATCAGCGTGACGCGGCCGGTCTCGAAATAGGTCGCGTAAACCGCATTGTTGACGTGCTGATTGGGGTCGAGGTCGGCAAAGCGCACATTGTCGGTCAGCCGGTAGGGAAAATCCTCCAATCGCGGCGTATGGTCGGATCGAGCAGGGGCATTCACAGGGCAGGGTCTCCGAGGTTGCAGCCCTTACAGCCTAGTTGTCGAATGGCGGCAAGGGGTTGTCGTGACGCCCGCAAGCATATTATGGCTTTCCTCCCGCTTTCCTGTTGGTTAGACAGGCGCGGTCACCGGCGCCCGCCGCGCCCCGTTCAACCGAAAAGAAGCGACATGAGCGAAACGATCAAGACCGACGTGCTGATCATTGGCGCGGGCCCGTGCGGGCTGTTTTCCGTTTTCGAATTGGGCCTGCTCGACATGAAGACCCATCTCGTCGACATCCTCGACAAGGTCGGTGGCCAGTGCGCCGAGCTTTATCCGGAAAAGCCGATCTACGACATTCCCGGCATTCCCTTCGTCACCGGGCAGGGCCTGACCGAAGCGCTGATGGAGCAGATCAAGCCGTTCAACCCGACCTTCCATCTCAACGAAATGGTCGAGAAGATCGAGAAGATCGGCGATCCGGCTTTCCGTGTCACGACCGACGCCGGCAAGACTTTCGAATGCAAGGTGGTGGTGATTTCGGCCGGCGGCGGCTCGTTCCAGCCCAAGCGCCCCCCGGTGCCCGGCATCGAGGCCTATGAAGGCTCTTCGGTGTTTTACGCCGTGCGCAAGATGGAGCAGTTCCGCGACAAGGATATCCTGATCGTCGGCGGCGGCGATTCCGCGCTCGACTGGACGCTCAACCTGCATCCGATCGCAAAGAGCGTGACGCTGCTGCACCGTCGCGACGACTTCCGCGCGGCGCCGCACAGCGTCGAACAGATGCGCGCGCTGGTCGCAGCCGGCAAGCTCGACCTGAGGATCGGTCAGGTCACGGCGCTGGAAGGTGACGGCGGCGTGCTCAAGGGCGCGCACGTCAAGGGCAACGACAACGCCATGTCGAAGGTCGACTGCAACACCATGCTGCCGTTCTTCGGCCTCACCATGAAGCTCGGGCCGGTTGCGAACTGGGGCATTCAGCTCGAAAACAATCTGGTGCCCGTCGAGACGTCGGCCTTCGAGACCAGCGTTCCCGGAATCTTCGCCGTCGGCGACATCAACACTTATCCCGGCAAGCTCAAACTCATTCTGTGCGGCTTCCACGAGGGCTCGCTGATGGCCCAGAAGGCGCACCGTTACGTCTATCCGGACAAGCGCCTCGTGTTCCAGTACACGACCTCATCCTCAAGCCTGCAGAAGAAACTCGGCGTCAATTGACGGTCAAGCCCCTGCGGTCGGATTGTCGTCACATTTCAGAGCGTTACTCGCGCGGGCGAACGTAACCTCTGGGGTGCGCCCGCACTGGCCGCCTGCGGTAAATGAACGTAGGCTCGGCCTGTTCTTTCGGCTGACACGAAACGGGTCGCGGTGATGTGGAAAGCGGTAGGCAGAATGCAGCGTCAGCTTGCGATCGCGGGCACGCTTGCGCTGGCGCTCACGGCCTCTCTTCCCGGATACGCGGCCGAGCCATCGGCGGCGGGCCTCTGGCAAAAAACCGAAGACGGCCAGCCGGTGATCTGGATTTTGATGGTCGATCACCATGACGGCAGTTTCGAAGGCGTGATCGCGAAGAAATTTTCCAGAGCCGGCGTGCCCGAAACGCCTACCTGCGCGCAATGCACCGATGACCGCAAGAATGCGCCGGTGCTCGGCATTTCCTTCATCCGCGACATGAAGCGCAATGGCCTCGAATATGAAGGCGGCAACGTTCTCGACCCGCGCGACGGGGAAGTCTGGAAGGCGAAAATGACCCTGAGCGCCGACGGTCAGCAACTCACGCTGCGCGGCTATGTGCTGACGCCGCTCTTGGGGAAAGACGATGTCTGGGATCGTTTGCCGGATTCGGAACTTGCTTCCGTCGATCCGGCAATTATCGCCAAATATCTCCCAGGGCAGGCGCTCGCGGCCAAGCCGCCATCGGGAAAGAAGAAGTCCGCCTCACCCGCGAGGCAGTGAACTGCCGGGTTTAGCGGCGGGAGCCGGCGCGGGAGCGCTGCGGGAAGGGCAACGTCGCCTTCACCTCGACGACTTCAGCCGTCTCGGGCTCGATCGTCTCGCAGGGATCGCCTTGCTTGCGGCGCAGCTGCCAGGGCAGCACCACGTTGAGCCAGAGCTCACGCGTTCCCATGATCGAGATCGCGATGCCGAAGGGGATCATGAAATAGAGGATGCGGAACACCACCAGCGTCGCCAGCAGCTGCTCCTTGCCGAATTGCGGAAGCGCGACCAGCATGGCGGCATCGAACACGCCAAGCGAGCCGGGCGCGTGGCTGGCAAAGCCGAGCAGCGTCGCCAGAATGAACACCACCGCCAGCGAGATGAAATCGATGTGCGGCTGGGCCGGCATCAATAGATACATCGCCGTGGCGCAAAAACCGAGATCGACCACGCCGATCAGGATTTGCACCAGCGTCAGCGGCGCCGAAGGCAGCCTGACCATCCAGCCGTTCTGCCCAAGCTCGCGCCGCTCGTCTCCGAGCGTGAGCCAGACCAGATAAGCGATGATGGCCCCGATCACGCCAAACGCGATCAGCCGGTTGATCGCCGCGGGCAGCTGATCCATCGACGAGGCTGCCTCGGGGTGCCAGGCCATGCCGATGCCGAGCACAAAGGTGTTGCCAAGCCAAAAGGTCAGGCCGGAAAGAAAGCAGATCTTGGCGACGTCGACGGCACTTAGGCCATAGTCCGAATATATCCGGAAACGGATCGCGCCGCCGGTGAAGACCGTTGCGCCGATATTGTGCCCGATCGAATAGCTGGTGAAGCTCGACAGCGCCGCGATACGATAGGGCACATGCTTCTTGCCGAGCGTGCGGACCGCAAAGAAATCATAGAACGTCAGGGTGCAGAAGGCGCCGGCCACGCACAGCCCGGCCAACGCGATGCGGTGCGGCGCGATGTCCGTCAGCGCCACCAGCATCACCCCGGTGTCGATGCCCTTGAGGGTGCGAACGAGTGTCGTGATCGCGAAGGCGATGATCACGAGGCTGGCGGCAACTCCTACGCGCTTCCAGCCTATCCGTTCCTTAAAGCCACGCCGTAGCGTGGCTAACAGCCGAACCATTCATCCTCCCGGCAGGGCCGCAACGGCGTTGCCGGCCTCTCGAAGCGACCTCGGCATTTGGCCCCGATCACCCTGGAAACAAAATGCATAAGGCAAAAACCTTTGTTTGTGCAGTCCTTGACAAAGCGGCGGACTGTCGTGCATCGGCCCTGCCGTCCCTTTAGATAGGCGGCCTATTCGGGGGAATCGAGGCGGAATAGCGGCCATGCAGCGCTGCGGCCTGTTTCGATCCCCGGATGTTCCCGACGCGAGGTTTTCGGCTCTGCCAGGAACGTCGGCTGTACACGCCGGTTAGCTCACCATCAGCCAGCGAACACATCGGCGTGCAGCAGGAGACCAGGGCGCGCGGTTGTGTTCCGTAGAACAAGAAGGATTGGAACGATGGGACTCTTCACCCGCGACATCAAAACCATGAACGATCTGTTCGTGCATCAATTGCAGGATATTTATTACGCCGAGCAACAATTGGTGAAGGCACTGCCGAAGATGGCCGAGAAGGCGACCGACAAGCAGCTAAGGGAGGGCTTTCTCACCCATCTCGAAGAGACCAAGACGCACGTAAAGCGCCTCGAGGAAGTGTTCCTCATGATCGGCGCAAAGGTGCAGGGGGTCGATTGCCCCGCCATCGATGGCATCATCGAGGAAGCCGATGAGGTTGCCGGCGAGGTTGCCGACAAATCGGTTCTGGATGCGGCCTTGATCAATGCTGGACAGGCGGCCGAACACTATGAGATCGCGCGCTACGGCAGCCTGATCGCCTGGGCGCGGCAGCTTGGCCGTAACGATTGCGCGACCATCCTGCAGAAGACGCTCGATGAGGAGAAGAAGACCGATCAGAAGCTGACCTCGTTGGCCGAGGGCAAGATCAATCTTCGGGCCGCAAGTTGATCCGTTTGATCGCCAGTTAAATCGGTGAAGCTAAACGGAGTGAGGAACAGTCGCGCCGCGGCAATGGAGTTGGCCGCGGCGTTTTCCTCTGAAGCTGCACCGAGGGGAACCGTGGTGGAACTGGAACCATAGAACCTTCCTAAAGCCTCTATTATTGCTGCAAATTTCCACAGGTTTGGCCTCGCGAACCGCCGGCAATTGTGTAAAAAAGATGTTTCGATTGCGAGGCAGCTGCATTGGACAAACGAGTTGATACCACCTTGACCGGCTTTGTCGCGGAACCGGCGGCGCTGCCGCTTCCGCTCGGCGCCAGCGAACGGCTGATCAATTGGCGATATCTCGCGGCCGTCGCAACCTATCACCTGCTGGCGCTGCTCGCGTTCGTGCCCTGGTTCTACAGCAAGGCTGGCGTCGTGCTCGCGGTGGTCGGCGTCTATGTCTACGGCGCCTGCGGCATGAACCTTTGTTACCACCGCTTGCTTACGCATCGCAGCTTCAAATGTCCGCTCTGGCTGGAACATGCGTTCGCACTGCTGGCTGTCTGGTGCGTGGAGGATACGCCGGCGCGCTGGGTCGCGACGCATCGCATGCATCATCATCGTTCGGATGAGCGCCCCGACCCGCACAGCCCGCTGGTCAATTTCTTCTGGTCGCACATGGGCTGGCTGTTTCTGGAAAATACCGACCTCGGTCGTCAGGTCGCCTACGACCGCTACGCACGCGACATCCTGCGCGACCGTTTCTATCGCTTTATCGAGCGCTACGTTGTGTGGGTCACGCTCTCGCAGTCGATGTTGTATTTTGCTGCGGGTTTTCTGATCGCGCTTGTACTCGGCGACGCGCCGATGGCGGCGATGCAATTCGCGGCGAGCATCTGGCTATGGGGCGTCGTGGTGCGAACCGTCATCGTCTGGCACATCACCTGGAGCGTGAATTCGCTGGCGCATGTGTTCGGCTATCAGAATTACGACACCGGCGACCACAGCCGCAACAATGTGCTGGTGGCGATCCTGGCGAGCGGCGAGGGATGGCACAATAATCACCATTCCGAGCCGGGCTGCGCCTGCAATCAGCGGCACTGGTGGGAGATCGATCTGACCTATCTTCTGCTGCGGCTGTTCGTTGCTGTCGGATTGGCCTGGGATGTCCAGATGCCCACGCGCCCACCTGAGGTGTGACGGCTTCACGATTGTCCGGCGGGAAGCTTCTGCCGTCGACAGCACACTTCGGCATTCATCGAAATTTTGAGGTGAACCGGCAGGTTATCTTCGCGTTGGGTCCTGCGTGACCAATGGAGATAGCCGATGCCAAGAACAGCCACCAAATTGCAGCCGTTTGAGGCTACGACCGAAACTCCTTCGGACAGTGCGCCACGCGAAGAAGAATTTCCCGCCGGACGGAAGCCGGAACGACAGCCCGCGCGAGGCGTGCCGGCGTCGCTGACCCTGTTTGCCATGAGCCTCGGCTACGGCGTGGTTCAGCTTGACGTGACCATCGTCAACACCGCGCTCGATCGCATCGGCGCCTCGCTCGGCGGCGGCGTGGCGGAGTTGCAGTGGATCGTCAACGCCTACACCATCGCCTTTGCGGCTTTCATTCTCACCGCCGGCGCGCTCGGCGATCGCATCGGCGCCAAGCGGGTGCTCATGGCGGGCTTTGCCATCTTCACATCCGCTTCGCTGGCGTGCGCGCTTTCCCCCAACCCGATGGTGCTGGTCGCGGCGCGAGCCGTCCAGGGATTGGGCGCGGCCACGCTGGTCCCGAATTCGCTGGCGCTGCTCAACCACGCCTATCCCGATGAAAAGCCGCGCGGACGGGCGGTCGGAATCTGGGCCGCTGGCGCGAGCCTTGCACTGACGGCAGGGCCGCTGGTCGGCGGCGGACTGATTGCGCTCGTCGGATGGCGATCGATCTTTCTGGTCAATCTGCCGATCGGTCTCGCCGGGCTTTGGCTAAGCTGGAAATACGCCACCGAAACCGCGGCCAATCGTCAACGCGAGGTCGACCTGCCGGGCCAGGTGACGGCGATCGCCGCGCTCGGCTGTCTCGCCGGCGCCATCATCGAGGGCGGCGCGCTCGGCTGGTCCAACGGCTTTGTGCTTGCCGCATTCGTTGCGTCCGTGGCGCTGGCCGCGCTGTTCATCCTGCTAGAGCGCCGCGCGGAGCAGCCGATGCTGCCGCTGTCGCTGTTTTCGCATCGCTTGTTTGCGCTCACCTCGCTGGTCGGTCTGCTCGTCAACATCGCCTTTTACGGACTGATCTTCGTGTTCAGTCTGTACTTCCAGCGCATCAACGGCCTGTCACCGGTGGCGACCGGTCTGATGTTCGTGCCGATGATGGGCGCGGTGCTGCCGGCCAATCTGATCGCGGCGCGCGTGACCGAACGGCTCGGTGCGCCGGTGGCCATTGCGCTCGGCGCGGCGCTGGCGGCTTTCGGGTGCCTGACGCTGCTCGGCATCGCGCCGGGCACGCCTTACTGGATGATCGTCGGCCAGTTCGTGATCATGGGGGGCGGTCTGGGCCTGCTGGTCCCGCCGCTCACCTCCACGCTTCTGGGCAGCGTCGATAAATCGCGTTCCGGCATCGCTGCCGGCGTGCTCAATGCGACCCGGCAGACCGGAAGCGTGCTGGGCGTGGCGCTGTTCGGTTCGCTGATCGGCCAGTCAGGCCGGTTCATGAGCGGCGCGCATCACTCGCTGATGATCTCCGCGGCGCTTCTGTTGGCGGGAGGCGCGGTGATCTGGTACGGCGCTTCAAGACGTAACTAAGGTCACGCCTTGCGCAACGCGAAATGGGCGCCGCAGAATGCCATCGCGGCGCCCAGGCCAAGCGCGGCAAACCCCGCGATAACACCGGAGACGGTCGGCAGCGGGCTCGGTGCGGCAGCAGCCTGGCCCGCGCCTATAAGTACGAGCACGCCGACCGCAATCAAAAACTGCTGCATCCGCTGCGGAATTTGCCCCGATGCCGCGCTGTGCATCAGCGACGCCGTGAAATAGCCGCCGGAAAAGCCCACGGTTGCAATCAGCCACCACGCCAGCGCGCTACCTGCCGGCATGAAATTGTTTGGATCGGATCGCCACAGGCCGCCGAGGTCGAGCCCGAACCTTGCGCCCAGCATGTGCACGGCAAGCGCCAGCAGCACACCCGAGATCGCGGCAGCAGCGAGAATCAGGCGGCTTGGAAATGGGGTCGTCTCGGGCATGTTGCGGTTGTAGAATAGAGCCAGCGATCGGCGCAAGCCGGTCTTTAAAGAACTCCGTGATGAGGTTTGGCCATGGTGTTCGGCCTTCTCGCATTGATCGCTTCGGCGATGTTTACCGGCGCGGCCTTCTACGTCAATTTCGCCGAGCAGCCGGCACGCCTGACGCTCGACGATCGCGCGCTGCTCAGCGAGTGGAAGCCGTCTTACAAGCGCGGGACCGCGATGCAGGCGCCGCTCGCACTGATCGGTTTCGTGCTGGGAATGCTGGAGTGGTCGCGGGTCGAGCATATCGGCTGCCTCATCGGCGCCATCCTGATCATTGCGCCGTGGCCATGGACGCTGATCGTCATTCGACCCACCAATAACGCCTTGCTGGCGACAGATCCCGGCAAGGCCGGCCCGCCATCCCGGGCGCTCATCGTCAAATGGGGCGTCATCCATGCTGTGCGAACGGTGTTGGGCGGGCTTGCGACCGCCGCATTTTTCTGGGCATGCGTATCTTATTAGGCGCTACGTTCACGCTCCCAACCAGGAATGGACAGTTCACCGCTCATGCCGTCTGATTTGCCTGAAGCAGGTCTTCGCTACGCCTACAAGGCCTCGCTGATCGGTTCGGCACATCAGTTCGAATTGACGGAGCAGGGACTGTCCTGGCGCATCGCCGGCCGCACCGGTCTTTGGAACTATGCCGATATCGCGGCGGTGCGCCTGTCCTATCGTCCGGTGTCGATGCAGTCGCGGCGATTTCGCGCCGACATCGAAAAAACAGGCGGCGGACGGCTCACCATTTTCTCGACGAGTTGGCAGACGGCGGCGCTGATGGCGCCGCAGGATCGCGACTACCGCGCCTTTATGATTGGATTGCACGCCCGGATGGCGAAAGCGGGAAGCCAAGCCGTTCTCAGCGGCGGCCTGAATCCGCGGCTCTATGCGGCGGCAATCGCCGTGGTGACGTTACTCGCCGTCGCAATGGCGGGGCTGTTGCTGCGCTCGCTCGTGTCGCGCGAATGGGCAGGCGCGCTTTTCCTGGTCGGCTTTGCCGCCTTGTTCACGTGGCAAGTGGGCGGCTTCATCACGCGCAACCGGCCGCTGACCTATACGTTTGGCGAGTTGCCGAAAGCTTTGCTGCCTTGAGCAGAACGATCAGCCGTTGGCTTCAGTGCCGCACCACCAGCACCGAGCATTTGGCGTAACGAACGACGTGGCCGGCATTGGAGCCGAGAAAATAGGTGCGCATGGCGGGGCGGTGCGAGGTCATGACGATCAGGTCAGCTTTGACAACAGAAGCTTCCTCGAGGATTTCGTGATAGATGCCGCCCTGGCGCACAGCAGTTGAGATGCGCGCGGCATCGATGCCGGATTCCTGCGCCACGATGGCGAGCGCCTCTTCGGAGGTCTGTCGCTGCTGAACGTCGAAATCGGCCGGTACATATTCGGCCAGCATCACCGGCGTCATCGGCAGGACATTGAGCAGCCTTACCTTGCCATTCCAGGTTTGCGACAGCGTTGCCGCCGTGGCGATGGCCGGCCGCGCCAGATCGGTGTCGGCGAGGTCAAGCGGCACGAGGATGGAACTGAACATCTGCGCCTCCCAGTGAAGATGCCGGTGCGGAACCTCTTTTGGAAAAAATCCAAGGGGGTCCTCGATTTTGGAACCAGCTTAGCACGGTTTGGAACAAGGCCTCAGCGCGATGACAGGTGATCGCGCCAAAAGAGGGCAGTTCTTTAGTCGCCCGATGTTTGCTTTAACAGTTTGGGGCTGACGAACAGCACGAGGCTGCCACGCCGTAAGCCCACATCGTTCCAGTTGTCGATGTCGAAGTCCAAAATGGCGAGGCCCGCCGTCGGCAGGTTGTCGGCGAGGGCGCCGCGGCCGGCGGGATCGCCGTGACCTGCAAGCGCGATGGCCAACTCATGCATTCCGGGGTTGTGCCCGACCATCATCAGCCGCTTCGGATCGGCGACGGACGCGTTGCGAATGGTCTCGAGCAGTTGGGAAACGTCGGCGCCGTAGAGTTCCGGCGTCAGTTCGACCTCGGGCGCCGGCACCAGTTCCTTCATCGCTTCCCAGGCGATTTCCCAGGTCTGGAGCGCCCGCGTTGCGTGCGACACCAGCACGAGGTCGGGGAATGGCGGATGGCG
>NZ_JBAVCF010000252.1:0-3700 GCF_049586575.1 Bradyrhizobium sp. | reverse complement strand
CCCATGTATACTGGGGCGGTGCTGTTCATGATCGGGATCGGGCTATTGCTGGGATCGTGGTGGGGAACGGGAATCTCACTGATCTTCGTCCTCCTTTTTGGCATCCGCACCCGCATCGAGGAACATACGCTGACGACCGGACTGCCTGACTATGCCGATTACGCGGCGCGGGTACGTTATCGCCTCGTGCCTGGATTGTGGTGAGGACAATGGCCGAGAGCAAAACCCTGACCGGCGGCTGCCATTGCGGCCTGGTGCGTTTCGAATGCACCACCGATCTTGCGATGGTGACCGCGTGCAACTGCTCGATCTGCACCAAGCGCGGTTTGCATTTCGCGTTTCTGCCGCCGGCGAGCTTTCAGCTCCGCGCCGGCGAAGACAACTTGCGGGAATATCTCTTCAACAAGCACGCGATCCGTCATCAGTCCTGCAACGATTGCGGCGTCGAGGTATTTGCGCTTGGCAGCAAGCCCGACGGGACCGAGGTCGTGGCGGTCAATGTCAGCTGCATCGACGGCATCGACCTTGCCAGCCTGAAGATGACGCCAATCGACGGCCGAAGCCGGTAGCTCCCTCCCTAGACGTCCAGCGCCTTGTAGTGCCGGAAGATGCCGTCCTCATTGAAGGGAATCCGGCGCTCGCTTGAAAGATACGCCGCGATCTTCGGGCGGGCGGCGATGCGGTCGTGCAGCTGGCAAAGCAAGGGAATCTTGCGCTCAAAAGCCTTCATCCGCTTCGGAAAGGCGTATCGCAATCCCTCCACAAGCTGAAACAACGACAGATCGACATAGGTAAGCTTGCGCCCGGTGACGTAATGACCGGCGCCGCCGTCGAGCAGCCGTTCGAAATAGCCGAGATATTTCGGCACGCGTTCGTGCCAGAATTCCTGCGTGCGCTTTTTCGCCTCGCTCTTTTGATCCTCATAATAAAGCGACGGACCGAGCGGATGGTGCGTGTCGTGCACTTCCAGCACGAAGTCCGTGATCGTCAATTGCAATTGATGCACCCACAGCCTGCCGGCCTCGGCTCTCGGCGCGAGGCCATGGCGCGCGCCGAGATAGAGCAGGATATTGGCGGTTTGCCCGATCACGGTTTTGCCGGCCTTGAGGAAGGGCGGCGCGAAAGGCGGCGTGCCGTTGCCCGCTTCCATCATCCGCATCATGACGGGGACGCCGCGCTGCCGTGCGACATCGAGATAATCGGCCCCGGCCTCTTCCAGCGCGAGACGGACATATTCGCCGCGGCCCTGGATCGAGGGCCAGTAATAGAGTTCGTATCGCATCGACGATCCTTTCTGCTTAACGAGCCGTTAAAGCACCCTGTAGCTGCGCGGATTGTCAGCAACAACGCCGGTCTTTCGGTGGTGTTTCTTACAAAATTTCAACGCTATTTCGCAACGTGCGCCGCTCCCGGCGGATTCCCGCCGCCAAACCGTTCCCAATTAACTTGGGCGCTCTACGGTAGCGGCATAGGGAAACATCATGCTCCATTCCGCCGCTTACGCCTTTGTTTATCAACAGATACTGGTCCTGCTGGCGGGCTGCGTCTGCCTGTTCGGCACCTGGGTCGGCATGCGCCACTTCGCCCGCGCCCGCTCAACCGAAGGCGCGACCCGCCACGGCTGGCTGTTCATGGCTTCCGTCGGCACCGGCGCCGCCTTGTGGGCCTCGACCTTCATCTCGATTCTCGCGCTCGACCCGTTGCTCTCCAGCGGCTTCGAACCGCTGGCGACCGGTGCGGTGCTGATAACAGCCGTGCTCGCCTGCCTTGTTGGTTTTGAAATCGGCAGCCGCCATTTCACGCTGGCGCCCGAGGTCGGCGGCCTCGTGATGGGCGTCGGCATCTTCGCCATGCACTTCATCGCGCTCAAGGGATGGCATATTCAGGGCAGTTTCGAATGGAATGGCTATGGCATGGCCATGACGCTGGTGCTCGGACTTGGCTTGAGCGCGCTTGCCGTCAATCGCGCCAACCGCCCGGTCACGCGCTGGTGCCGCCATGGCGCGGCCATCGTGCTCACCTTCATGATCTGCGCCATGCATTACGCTCTCACGATGGCGACGTCGGCGATGGCGGACACCTCGATCGTGCTGCCGGCGGGCCTGCTGCCGGCGAATCTGCTCGCCGTCGCCGTGGTCGGCGCGGTTCTCCTTGTGATGGGGAGCGGCTTTTCGACCTACATCATCGACCTGCGCTCGCGAACCGAATCGGCCGACCGCATTCACCAGTTGTCGTTCAACGACACCATGACCGGCCTGCCCAACCGTATCGCCTTCAACGAGCGGCTCGCCTTCGATGCTTCCGAGGCCCATGAAAAGGCCCACAAGCTCGCCGCGTTTTCGATCGACCTCGATGGCTTCAAGGACATCAACGACCTCTACGGCCACGGCGCCGGCGATCTGCTCCTCATCGACGTGGCCGAGCGCATGCGCAAACAGCTTGCTCCGGGCGAATTTCTGGCGCGCCAAAGCGGCGACGAATTCCTGGCGCTGACGACGTCGGGCAATCACCCGCATGACGCCCACGCCTTCGCCGGGCGACTCTCGCGGGCCTTTGCCGAGCCGTTTTCGGTGCAGGGCAACCCCGTCACCCTCACCGCCTCGATCGGCTTCTCGATCTTTCCGACCGATACGCCGGAACGCGATCAACTGCTGAGCAATGCCAAGCTCGCGATGCACCGCGGCAAGAGCAAGCAATGCGGTTCGATCTGCGTGTACAGCCCGGAAATGGACGACAGCGCCCGCAAGCGCCGCGCGCTCGCCCGCGATCTCGACCACGCCACCGAACGTCAGGAATTGATGCTGTATTACCAGCTCCAGATGACGCTGGACGACGGCAGGATCTGCGGCGCCGAGGCCTTGATGCGATGGAAGCATCCGAAGCTCGGCATGATTTCGCCGGCGGAATTCATTCCGCTCGCCGAAGAAACCGAGGCGATCTACGAAATGGGCGAATGGGCGCTGCGCGCCGCTTGCCGCGACGCCGCCGAAGGCAAGATCCCCGGAACCGTCGCCGTCAACCTGTCACCGGTCCAGTTCGGCCGCGAGGACCTCGCCGAGATGATCCACGGCATTCTCCTGGAAACCGGATTGCCGCCGGCGCGTCTCGAGGTCGAGGTCACGGAATCGACCATCATGTCCGACCAGAGCCGGGGCTTGCACATCCTGCGCAAGCTGAAAGCCATGGGGATTTCGGTCGCGATGGACGACTTCGGCACGGGATACTCGTCGCTGGCGACGCTGCACGCCTTCCCGTTCGACAAGATCAAGCTCGACCAGTCCTTCGTCAAACGATTGCCGCACGATGCCGCCGCGGCCGCCATCGTCCGCACCGTGCTGGCGCTCGGCGAAAGCTTGCGCATGCCGGTTCTCGCCGAGGGCATCGAGACCGAGCCGCAATGGGAATTTCTGGCGCGCGCAGGCTGCGCCAAGGGCCAGGGCTACCTGTTCGCCAAACCGGTGGCCGTGGCGCAACTGCCCGCCGCGATCGCTGCCGCCGCGCAGTTTGCGCGCGACGAGGTCCCACTCGTCCACGATATGCGCGAGACGGTTGCGGCGTAGTCTGACTTGAGGCTCAATCGACCGAGGTTAAGACAACCTCGAGCCACGACCGGCTAAAGCTGTCCACCAAACTTGTACGACGCCTGGACGAAACCGCCGTAGCGCTCCGTACTCACCGGCAATCCCTGGCAGGGACACGG
>NZ_JBAVCF010000251.1:0-2831 GCF_049586575.1 Bradyrhizobium sp. | reverse complement strand
CATCGAACGGCACCGGCCACGGCCGGCCACGTACGCCGGCATGTGCGAGCGCCAGATGCCGTTCTCCGCCGAAAATCGTCCCGGCTTCCGCGAGCGCCTTTCGGCTTGCGTCCGAGAGGCCGGAGAGGCCATCTTCGCCGATGCCTATAATGGTGAGCCAAGGACTATCCACCATGCGCGTCCTCATCCTGGGCGGAACGAGCGAAGCCAATCTGCTGGCGGCGTCGGTCGCAGCTGCGGGGCACGACGCGATCTATTCCTATGCCGGAAGGACGCAGGTCCCGGTCAATCAGCCGCTGCCAACCCGCGTCGGCGGCTTCGGCGGCGCGGATGGTCTTGCTGATGCCATTCGGCAGGAAGGGTTCACGCATGTGGTCGATGCGACCCATCCCTTCGCAACCGAGATCAGCCGCCACGCTGTTGTCGCCTGCGCGACAACGGCAACGCCGCTGGTC
Organism: Bradyrhizobium sp.; assembly: GCF_049586575.1. Lineage (GTDB taxonomy): Bacteria > Pseudomonadota > Alphaproteobacteria > Rhizobiales > Xanthobacteraceae > Bradyrhizobium. The sequence goes on along the minus strand of NZ_JBAVCF010000251.1, from coordinate 2,376 downwards.
GCGTTGGAGCGCAAACCCTGGATCAAGACGCTCGACGATATCTGGATCGAGGTTGCCGACATTGCGTCCGCAGTCGCGGCCTTGCCGGAGAAGCCTGCGCGCATTTTCCTCGCCATCGGCCGGCAGCATATTGCGCCGTTTGCCATGAGGCCGCAGCACGCCTACACGCTCCGATTCATCGATGCCGCAGGAGGTCCGCTGCCGCTGCCGGATGCGGATCTCATCGTCTCGCGTGGACCGTTTACGCTCGCCGGCGAACTGGACCTGATGCGCGCGCGACGGATCGAATGGATCGTCGCCCGCAACTCCGGGGGCGTTGGCGCGCGCGCCAAGATCGACGCCGCACGCGAACTTGGTCTGCCCGTTGTCATGATCACGCGGCCCGAATTGCCGGAGCGGTTGCGGGTGGAAAGCGTGGCCGAGGTGATGCACTGGCTCGGTCATCGGGCGTGCCTCGGCGCGTAAATCCAGCGGCCGATGCGGCGCGTCGCCGAATTGCCGACGATGACCAGTGTCCTCATGTCGGCCATCTCGGGGCGCGCGTCGCGCAGAAAGGCTGTTTCGATCTTCTCGTCAGGCGTGCTGACCGCGCGGGCAAAGATCACGAGGCGTTCACCGCAATCCGCTTCACGCAGAATTTCGATCGCGCGCGCAAAGCCGTCGGGGCGGCTCGCCGAGCGAGGATTATAGATTGCGATGGCGAAATCGGCCTCGGCGGCGAGCCGCAGACGCCTCTCGATCACAGCCCACGGCTTCAGATTGTCGGAAAGATTGATCGCGCAGAAATCATGGCCAAGCGGCGCGCCGATGCGCGCGGCAGCGGCGAACATCGCGGTGACGCCGGGTAGAACGCGAATCGAAAGATCGCGCCACTGCGGTGCGGCCTCCAGCGCCTCGAACACCGCAGACGCCATCGCGAAGACGCCGGGATCGCCGGAGGACACCACGACCACGTGGCGCCCCTCCGATGCCAGCCGCAACGCGTCGGTCGCGCGCTGCAACTCTTCGCGATTGTCAGATGGATGCAAGGCGAGGCCTGCGCGAGGGACCACGCGCGCGACATAGGGGGCGTAACCCAATATGTCGGTGGCGGAAGCCAATGCGGCCGATACCTCCGGCGTCACCAGCGCCTCGCTGCCGGGCCCCAATCCCGCAATGGTCAGCGTGCCGGTCATTCGGCGGCCTTCGTGCGCTGTCCCTGACCGTAGACCAGCACGATTGCAAAATAAGGACAGTCGGTCTCGCCGGCATCGACGAGCCGCGTGACGCGTTCACCCGGCATAGTGCCACGTTCGATCAGCCACGCCTCGTCAAGACGGCCGGCGGACGCCAGCGCGCGGCGGATCTTTTCGAGGTTGCGGCCGGTCTTCATGATGACCAGCACATCGGAGTTACGCATGCGGCGGCCGAGTTCGTCTTCGGGGAGCGTGCCCATCAGCACGGTCATCACGTCGTCGCCGAGCGCGATCGGCCGGCCAACCGAATTCCAGCAGCCGGCCATACCGGGAATGCCGGCGATGACTTCGATCTCCGCGCGCCCCTGCAAGCGCGCGTGCAGATGCATGAAGGAGCCGTAGAAATAAGGGTCGCCTTCGCACAGCACGACCACGTCATCGTTGCGCGCCAGCCGTGCCAGCCGTTCCGCCCATTCTTCGTAGAAGCCGTCGAGCAGGCGGGTGTATTCGCGGCTGTTGAAGGCGATCTCGGTCGTGACCGGATATTCCATCGGATATTCGCGGACGTTCTCGCCAAGCATTCCTTCGACGATGCGCCGTGCCTGGCCGGGATGTCCTTTCTTGCGGAAAAAAGCGACGTGGCGCGCCCTCCGCACCTCGCGCGCGGCCCGCACGCTCATCAAGTCGGGATCGCCAGGCCCAAGGCCGCAACAGATGATTTTCCCCATCGCTATTCGCTCCGGCTTGCCAGCGCATTCACGGCGGCCACCGTGATCGCCGAACCGCCGAGGCGTCCCTCGACCGTGAGTGCTGGTACGGGCGGCTCGGCGAGCAGGGCCGCCTTGGCCTCGGCCGCGCCGACAAAACCGACCGGACAGCCGATGATGGCGGCGGGCCTTGGACAGGTTTCATCCCTGAGCATGTTGAGGAGATGAAACAGGGCAGTCGGCGCATTGCCGATGGCGACGATTGCGCCGTCAAGGTGCGGCCGCCACAATTCCAGCGCCGCGGCCGAGCGGGTATTGCCCGTGGCCTGCGCGCGCGCGGGAACGGTGGGATCGTCCAGCGTACAGATGACGGCGTTGCCGGACGGCAGCCGGGCGCGCGTAATGCCTTCCGAGACCATGCGCGCATCGCACAGGATCGGCGCGCCACGCAGCAACGCGGATCGCGCGATGCCGGCCATACCGGGCGTGAAGCG
>NZ_JBAVCF010000250.1:0-3021 GCF_049586575.1 Bradyrhizobium sp. | reverse complement strand
GCGTGAGAGTGCGCATAACGTGACGGCCGCGGCGGACTATCGGACGGCTCTGCTGTCCGATAGCCCGTAACGCGGATGTTCGTTATGCACCGCTGGTATTCGGCGATCACCTTTTCGTGGCTGGCCGTCCCTCGGACTCGAACGAGGCCCGCGACCTTTAGGTCGACGGGCCGAGGCACAACGTAGTTGGGCCGATGGCCGAACGAATGACAGTTCGTTCAACTCGAATCTCTCACTCTTCCTCCCGAGCCTTTGGCTCCAGCGCAGCGAATTACAGACATCAAATAAAGAAATATACCTCCGTCGCAGGCGCAAATCGAACTGTCGCCTTTTCTAAGCTGCGGAAATTCCTGCAGAAATTGCGCACACCATATGGATACTGCCTATGGATACAGAAACCATAGCCGTATCCACAGCGGTAGGAACGCCCGTAACCTGAGGACTTGAACGGTCGGATGCGCACCGGCGCCGTTGGGGAGCCTACAATTCCGTGATAGATTTGGTCGACCTGCCGAGGCGGAATGCCGAAGGCATGATCGCTCATCGGTGGTCTCTTCTTTCATGGAGGAATGGGATCATGCGCATTGCTGCATATTCCGTCATCATCGCGGCTGGCGTAGTCGGTTTACTGGGCCCCGCGTTCGCTGCCGACATGACAGGACCTGAAATCAAGGCATTTCTCACGGACAAGACCGTCTATCTCGCAACCACCGCGGCGTCTGCAAGCGGCCAGACTGGCCAGGGCATCATCTATTGGGGCAGGGATGGCACTGCTCTCTATAAAACGCCGAATGGCGGGATGATGCATGGAAAATGGGAGGTCAAAGGAAACACGAATTGTACCGACTGGAAGGAGAGGCCCGGTACAGGCTGCGTCCGGTATGAAAAGATAGGCGATACGGTGTCGGTCATTGACGCGGCGAGCGGAAAAGCCCGTGCCAAGATAGTCAAGACCTCCCCGGGCAATGCCGAAAAGCTAGCGCCGTAACCCGGTCGGGCGCGACAAGCATCAAGGAAGTGCGGCTCAAGTCCCTAGGCTGGATGACAAAGCGTTATCCCGCCTAGGGCGAATGGTTCTAGTGCCGAGATCGTCTAACCGGCCTCGACGGCGTTGTCGTCCGCGCTCGGATCGACGGACGGTTGCTTTAGGTTGGTAATGTGACCGCGCTGAAAGGCAGAGACGGCATACCATCGATCATGAGCTTGAGATAAATGTGGTGGTTTGGGAGCTGGACGAAGTCCGACAGTTCGAACACTCCGCTGAATTCGCGCGCGACGTAGGGTGCGTCCTCGGCGCCGAGACGGAACGAGATAATCGTGCCGGCGTTGCCGAGCACCGCGTGCCATACGTCGGTTTCGAGCTGGTGCAGGTATTGGTGCGCGACCGTGAAGCCGAGCCGGTATTTGCGCATTTCCGAGAGCATGTTCGCCATGGCAAGCGTCGTGAAGCTCTGGAACTCGTCTATATAGATGAAGAAGTCCCGGCGCTGGGCGGGATCGATATCGGAGCGGCTATACCCCGCAAGACCGATCGTGGTGACCAGAAGGCCGCCGAGAAGCGATGAGCTATCGTCACCGATCCGGCCCTTGGCCAGGTTCACGAGGAGAACTTTGCCCTGATCCATGAGCTGTCGGATGTGCAGGTCCCGCTCGGGCGCGGTGAGGATGCGGTTGAGCAGGGGATCGGCAAGAAATGCCCCGACCTTATTCTGTATCGGCGCGATGCCGTCCGCCCGGTAGCCGAAGGTGAAGCGGTCGAATTCCTTTTGCAGGAACGCCCGGACGGTCTCGTTTTTAAGGGAAGCCGCAATTGACTTGCGGTACTTGGAGTCAGACACGATGCGGAGCACGTCATGGAGGTTGGCTGCGGGCTGCTCAAGCAAGGCCATGAGCACGTTCCGAAGGATGTGCTCCATGCGAACGCCCCAGGCCTCGGGCCACATCTTCTGGAATGTTTCCATCAGGCCGGAGGCTGCGAGCGCGATGTGGTCCTGGCGCACGCGGCGAAGAGGGTTGTACCCGTAGGGTTGCGTCGGGTCGGCCGCATTGAGGTACAGAACGTCGCCTTGCCGGTGCGCAGGAACTGACTGGGCGATACGCTCTACGAGATCGCCATGCGGATCAATGAGTGCGAAACCATTTCCGCGGCTAAGGTCTTGGCGAGCCATTGTTTCGAGCAACGTCGATTTTCCGGTACCGGTCTTGCCGATGACGTAGACGTGGGAGAACCGATCTTCGCGTTTGATACCGAACAGCTGGCGCCGGTTTCTGAAGTCGGTACGAGCCAGGTAGGTGATGTCGCCGGAATGAAATGACATTCGGTTACAGTACGGCGTTGCCGAATGAGCGCATGACGTGAGGACGTGCCGTCGCGTCGTTCACTCCCGCCCGGCGCGACACAATTAATTGCCGTTGCGGCAAAGATTCGCGTCTTTCTTTCGCGCTCACGGGAAGGACAATGGTGGGCAGGTGATTGAGATCCGCTCAGTCCCGCCGATCGGCACCCGCTAGCTGGGTGCCGATAGCGAGACGGAGCGATACGCGACGGCGGCATTATTAGCGGTAGCAGCCTAGATCGCCTCCGCCTCGCAATCCGGCAACCGAGCATTCGGTTCCCGGCCAGCGAGGAGGAGAGTCATGTCGCTTGTTCTTACCGAGAAAGCCAAAAAGCTGATGAAGCTGTGCGAGGCCGAGGGGTATGAAAATCCGTACGACCTACTGCAGGCGGTCATCACGGACAGCGTCTGTCCTGCAATCTGCATGACGGAGGGTTGTGAATACACAGCCGAAATGGAGCCGGATCAGCGCGAGGGTTATTGCGAACTCTGCGGCGGCAACACCGTCATGTCGGCCCTAGTTCTTGCCGACCTCATCTAGGGGCCGACCATGCGCCAGCAAACCCACCATCACCGCATTCGCGTGCTCAACGACAATTTCCGGGCCACGTTCATCGGCGGCCAGGTACTTCTGACCGCTGGCGTGAGCGAGCTTTCCATGGACCGGAAGGCGCAAGTCTTGCTC
>NZ_JBAVCF010000249.1:0-5902 GCF_049586575.1 Bradyrhizobium sp. | reverse complement strand
GGCATCGAGGTCGCGCCGTTCAAGCGCGGTTAGGCTTCAAAAAGGATGGACTGAAAGCGTTCCGAACACGACGCCTGCGATCAGTGCGAAGGCGCCGTACAGCGCCGCCGCTTGGAATCCTGTTCCGGTTTTGCGGGACAGCGAACGCGCATACAGATGCAAACGTGCTTCTGCCGACAGTTCGCGCATGGCCGATCTCCAGGATGACATCCGAGCAGTGGAGTATCGATTGCGGGCAGAAACAAGTCGGAGCCCAAAATAGCGATATCGTCGTTCTCTTGGAGTCAAACGCGCGCGAAAATTTCTTCGCAACCGCCCTGGGCAGGAATTTTATTCGTCCGAATTGTCGCGTTCGGGAACCAGTTCCGCTGGAATACCAGATACACCGCTAATACACGTCCTGCTGATAGCGGCCTTTCTTCTTGAGTTCACCGACAAAGTTGATGGCTTCATCGGTTGAGCGCGCGCCATGCTGAGCGACGATGTCAACCAGCGCGCGCTCAACGTCCTTGGCCATTCGTTTGGCATCACCGCAGACATAGACGTGCGCCCCTTCCGCAAGCCACGACCATAGCTCCCGGCCGACCTCGCGCATGCGGTCTTGCACGTAGAATTTCTTGTCGCCGTCGCGCGACCACGCGAGCGACAGGCGTGTGAGAAGGCCTGCCGTTTTCATGGCGTTCAATTCGTCCGAATAGAAGAAGTCGCAGCTTGATCGCTGGTGACCGAAGAACAGCCAGTTGCGGCCATTGGCGCCGGTGGCCCTGCGGTCGAGCAAAAAGGCGCGGAATGGCGCGATGCCGGTCCCCGGCCCGATCATGATGATCGGAATCTTCGGATCCTGCGGCAGGCCGAAGCCGTGCGCCTTCTGCACATAGACCTTCACCTGATCGCCGGGCTGGACGCGCTCGGCAAGGAAGTTCGAGGCAAGCCCCAGCCGCTTGCGCTTGCCGATCACATATCGCACGCAATCGACCGTCAATGACAGTTTGCCTGGGGTGGCGTTATGCGACGATGAAATCGAATAGAGCCGCGGCTGCAACGGCTCGAGCGCTTCGATAAAGGCTTCCGGATGTGGGCGAACGCCCGAGAATTTCTGCAAGCCTGCCATCACATCCAGCGTCGCGGCATCGCCATCGGGATCGTCACCTTGCGCCAATGCGCGCGCCTTCTCGCGCTGGGCGCCACCGGTGATGAAGGAAATCAGCTCGAACAGCGAATCCGGTGCTGGCGCGAGCGAGACTTCGTCGGTCAGGACTTCGCGAAGCGTCCGCCCGCGCACTTCGGTCGTGTGCGAAGCCCCGAGCAGCGCGATGATCTGGTCGACATGACCGAGTTCATTGCGGGCAAAAATGCCGAAGGAGTCGCCGACGACATAGTCGAGGCCGCTTCCCGCAAGATCGAACTCGATGTGCCAGGTTTCCTTTTCCGACCCGCTCTTGTTGAGCAAACGCCGCGACAGGAATGTCGCGGGTGCGGGATTGTCGCGCGATCGGCCAAGCTCCACGAAGGATACCGCCGCGCGCGTGGCTGGCATTGCCGACGCCTCCGGCGCTACGGTTGGAGCCTTGTCCAGTTCCTCATGGAGGGTCTTCAGCATCCGGGCGGTTTCCTTGCCGCCGGGGACGCAGAGGTTCAGGCGCCCTTCCGCCTTGCTCGCAATGGCCTCGGAATAGTCATGACAATTGTAGCCGCATTGGCCACAATCCTGTTGCGCCATCGCGGCCATCATGCGCCGCCGCAACGGGCGTCCCTCCGCAAGCTTCATGCGATCTGCGATCGGCATGGTTTGGTCGTGCCAGGGCGCAGCGCCATCGTCGCCGTCGCCTCCGGGGCCTTTCATGACGGCGGCGCCCTGCTCGGCTGAGAGCGGCGTCACCGTCTCGGTCAGCAATCCGGCGAAAAAGCCGTTAAGCCAGGTTCGTTGCGCCTCGGAGAACGGAGCGCTCGACGGAATGATCTCGATCTTGGGCGGGGGCGTGATCTGGTTCATGCGGAGGTCTCGGCCAACTTGCGCAGCGTCTCGCCGTCGTGGCGGCGTGCGAACGTCAGGAAGGTTTCCGACGGCCCGGCGCGATGCGCCAGATAGGCCTTGAGCAGCTTCTCCACTGTTTGCGGAGCTTGTTCGGCCTTAAGGTCGTGATAGACCTCCTGGCCAATGTCGGCGTCCGGGCCGAACCCGCCGCCGGCGAACAGATGATAACCTTCGACAGTGTCGTCGCCGTCACCGGCGGGGACCTTGGCGCCGATGAGGCCGATATCGCTGATGTAGTGCTGCGCGCACGAATGATGGCAGCCGGTCAGATGGATGTTCAATGCCGTGTCGACTTCGACGCGGCCATCGCACCAGTCGCCGATCGCCGCCGCATCGGCCTTGGTGTTGGAAGCGGCGAACTTGCAGCCGGTATTTCCGGTGCAGGCGATCAGGCCCGCGCGAAGCTGCGAAGTCTTGACCGCAAGCCCGATCGCCTCGACCGCCGCGACCGCAAGTGCGAGGTTCTCGTCACTTACGCCCGAGATCAGAAGGTTTTGCCAGACGGTCAATCGGATATCGCCGTCTCCTAGATCGGACGCGATCCTGGCGAGGCCGCGCATCTGTTCGCAGGTGATCTTGCCGAGCGGCAACGCGACGCCCACCCAGTTCAGGCCGTCCTGCTTCTGCCGGTGCACGCCGATATGGGCCATCCGATCGAACGCAGGTCGCGGCGCGAGCGCTTCCGGCGGGATGCGCGTCATGGCATGGCCGAGTTTCGCCTCGACCAGTTCGAGAAATTTGTCGATTCCGATTTTGTCGATGACATACTTCAGGCGCGCCTTGAGGCGATTAGTGCGATCGCCCGTATCGATAAAGGCGCGCACGATCGCATCCGCCACTTTCGTTGCGTCTTCCGGCTTGACGATGATGCCGGTTTGCTTCGCAAAATCCTTGTGCCCCGTAATGCCGCCGATTCCGAGGCGAAACCACACGCCCGGTTCGACGCCGAAACCATCCTTCACCTCGACTGCGGCGAAGGCGATGTCGTTGGTGTCTTCCAGCACCGCGATCTTGCCCGAGCCGTCGAAAGCGACGTTGAATTTGCGCGGCAAGCCATAGAGCGAGCGGTCGTTGAGGATGTGAAAGTGCCATTCGCGCGCATACTCGCGGGTATCGATCAGTTCCTGCGGATCGATGCCGGCCGTCGGCGTGCCCGTGACATTGCGAATATTGTCGGCCCCGGAGCCGCGAGAGCAGAGCCCGAGGTCCTGAATACCCTCGATCAGTGCGACCGCATTTTTCGGCGCAATTTCGCGCACCTGGAGATTGGCGCGGGTCGTGACATGGCTATACGGGCCGCACAGGCGCTCGGCGAGATCGGCGAACCCTGCGAATTGCCAATGTTTGAGAATGCCGTTCGGTATCCGCAGCCGGCACATGTAGGAGTCTTGCGCCGGCGCGACATAGAATAGACCGTAATAGCGCCAGCGGAAATTATCCGCCGGCGATGGTGGCGCATTGGTCAGTGCCTGTTGCCGGAGCCGCGGATAAGCATCGAAAGGATGCTCCTCGCGCTTGAATTTCTCCTGATCGGCAAGTTTCTTCCCCGAAGCGAGAAGTTGATCCTGGGCCTTGATGTGCGCCGCATCCGGCCCGGCTGGCTCGGCATTGGCCTGCGCCGGCGCGGAAGAACCACCGGGAAGGCCGCGGCCGTTTCGGAGTATCTGAACGCCGGCCGCAAAGCCTTCGAGGTAGCGCTTCTGTTCGTCGGTGAAGTCGACAGTGAGCATTTCAAGCTTCATCGGATCAACGCACCGCTACTCTGCTGCCTGGACGGCAACTTGCGTGGCGGCGATCGTCTGGCCTGTCGGCTTGTATGTGGAATAGAGCGCAAGACCGGTGCAAACGAATCCGCCAATGATATTGCCGAGCGTGACCGGGATCTGGTTCCAGACCCACCAATCGTAGATGGTGACCTTGGCGCCAAGCAGCATGCCGGTCGGAATCAGGAACATATTGACGACGGCGTGTTCAAAGCCGAGCGCGAAGAACAGAAAGATGGCGATCCACGTTGCGGCGATTTTTCCGATGGTGGAGTTGGACGTCAGAGAGAGGACGACGCCGAGGCTCACCAGCCAGTTGCAGAGGATGCCTTTCACAAAAAGACTCAGCATGCCGGCCGCGCCGATTGCCTCGTTGGCAATGGTCTTGGCTTCGGCCGCAGCCACAATGCGGGCCGCTATGCCGGTCACTTCCAGCTTGCCCATGTTTGTCAGCGATCCCGCGATCAGAACGCCGAAGGCAATGCTGCCGATCAGATTGGCGAGGTAAACCCACGACCAATTGGCGATGACGGCGCCCCAGCTTGCTTTTCCTTCAAGGCGCGCAAGCGGCACCAGGGCAAAGCTCCCCGTGACGAGTTCGAGATTGAGCACCACGATAATGGCGAGGGCGACTGGAAAAATCAGGGCGCCGACGATCGGTTGGCCTGTCGTGGCCGCGCCCGTAAAGGCGAGCGTCGTTGCCGCGCCAAGCAGCGCGCCGGCCAGGATTCCGCGGATCATCAGATCGCGCGGCGCCAGTGCCAGTTTCCTTGCGCTGGCATCAATCATTGAAATAGCGACGTCGGCAGGCTTGATGTAGTCCATAACGAAGCTCCGGCTGCCACGCTTCGCGCGGCGCAATGAGTGGAATGGGTTGATGGTCCCCGGACTGTTCCAGGTGGTCCGCTGAGCCTCGTTGCCGCGGAAATCCATCTCGATGGACGCCAACGGGCGTCGGTGGCGCTGGCTGCACTGCAATATACAAGTTGCGTGCCACAACGATTCTTATTCTAAAGACAAGTTATCTCAGATAGTTATGGGAGTTCTGGAGGAATCGGCACCACCGAGCACCCGCGAATTTTGGGCACTCATGCACAATAAATAATCAGTGTAGAAAGGTTGCCTAATTTTGCGCCAGAACGTCGCTAAGGCTTCCTGCTCCCTGTCCGCAGGGCTGCGAAATAGGCATCGATCTGAGCAGGATCGAAGACTGGCCCCGTGAATGCGTCGATAGCCCTCGAAGCGGTTTGGCGCCTCGCGTCGCGCCCAAAGGCGGCTTCGTACAGATCAGGCCGGAACACGTTCTGCGCAGTCGTCAGGGCCTCGTGGCTGATCGCCGTCTGCCGCCAGCGCACCATTTGCGCGTAAAGCCATGCCGCCTGGATCGGGTCGGGCACGGATGCACGCTCCCTGGCGAGCAGCATATAGCAGTCGCTTGAGCGGATGGATCCGTCCGGCGCAATCTTCATGCGCCCCTGCAGAGTCCTTAGGATCACCTCGGCATCGACGCCGATATAATCGGGCCGTGCCAAAACCCGCGCCACCTCATTCCGGTTGTCGGGCGCTTCAGTGAACTCGGCCGCCCGAAAGACCGCCCGAACCAGCGCCGCCAACGTTTGCGGATTTTTCTCCGCCCACGGCTGTCGGATCGCCAGCACCTTTTCTGCCGCGCGCTGCATGATATCGGAACCGAAGTGCAGAATTCGGCCGACGCCGCCGTCGACCGCTATCGAATTCCAGGGCGCGCCGACACAAAAGCCATCGATTTGACCGCCCGCGATGCTGTCGACCATGAAAGGCGGAGGCAGAACGACAAGGCGAACGTCCTCGTCCGGGTCGATGCCGCCGGCGGCCATCCAGAAACGCAGCTGGTAGTTATGGGGCGAAAACGGAAACGTCATGCCGAAGGTCAGCGGCTCGCTGCCGTTTCGACGACGTGTTGCGACGACCCGCGAGAGCGCCCGTGCAGTCGCCATTGGATCAACCGCGTCCCCGTCGATTTCGGTCATAATCGCCGCATGTAGTGCCGGCGACACCGTGATGGCGTTGCCGTTGAGGCTCAGCGTCAGCGGCACGACGATCGGCACCTTGATATGTCCAAGCC
>NZ_JBAVCF010000248.1:0-12885 GCF_049586575.1 Bradyrhizobium sp. | reverse complement strand
TGGAAATTTCGTCGGTTGCCCTGGCGGTCTGGCTGGCCAGCGACTTCACCTCGGAAGCGACAACGGCGAAGCCTCGGCCGGCATCGCCGGCGCGCGCCGCCTCGATGGTGGCATTGAGTGCCAGAAGATTGGTCTGCTCGGCAATGGCCGTAATCAGCTTCACGACGTCGCCAATCTCCTGCGCGGCGCGCGACAATTTGCCGATGCGCCCGTCAGTTTGCTGGGCCTGAAGCACCGCCGCTTCCGCGATCCGGTTGGATTCCTGGGCCTGCCTTCCGATCTCGTCGACCGAAGCCGAGAGTTCTTCGGTCGCTGCCGCCACCGATTGCATGTCGCTTGAAGCCTGCTCCGATGCTCCTGCGGCCTGGCCCGACAGATTCTGGGTGGTCTCTGCCGTCCGCGTCAATGTACCCGCGGAGGCTTCGAGTTGAACGGCCGAGGCCGAAACATTCGCCACGATGCTGCCAACGTTTGCCTCGAACTCATCGGCAAAGCGAATGAGTTCGGCGCGTCGTCCGGCCGCCGAGGCCTTGTTTTGGGCATCGAGCGCGGCCGCATCGCGTTCGGCCTTCGCGACTGCCTGAATCTTGAATTCTTCGACGGCAGCCGCCATCTCGCCGAGTTCGTCCTTGCGGCCGAGACCCGGCAACACGACGTCGAAATTGCCGCTAGCGAGTTCGCGCATCGCCTTGCACATTGCAGTCATCGGCCGCGAGATTTGCCTCCCCAGAAGCAGGGCCAACACCGCACCCAGCAGGAAGCTGCCGATGGCGAGCATCACGATGAGACGTTGCGTCTCATTGATGGTAGCGCCGGATTCGGAATCAAGCCGCTGCTGATCCGCGAGCAGATCGGCCTTCATCGCGTTGGATGCCTTCATGATCGCACCCGTGGAATCGGCCATCTCGATGGAAAGCTCGTCGAGCTCCTTCGCATTGTCGATCAATTTGGTCAGAGCCTTGCGGTACTCGTCGAGCAGAGCGGACGCCTCCTTGATGCCCTGCGCGACCTTCGCCTCTTGGGCGGGAATTGCCTGTAACGCCGCCTCGACAAATTTCAAGCGGGCTATTGCGCCCGTGGCTATGGACTGATCGGAATTGATAATAAAGGTATTCGCCAGCGCCGTCGCGGCCTCGAACAGCGCCGCCACTTTCTTGGACGCAAGCGTGGTCGCCGCAAGCGTCGATTCATCCTCCACTCCGCTCGGCAGATCGTCGAGCTTGTAGCGCAGGAAGTTGCCGCTGCGCATCAACTGGTTTTGGCTGACAAGTTCGCTGTCGTGTTTGATCTTCACAACGTCAGCAAAGATTTTCGTAAAGGAGTGAAATTCCATGCTCAGGCTCGTTATGTGCCTGGTACGCTCCTTGTTGTCGGTATCTGTATTCTTCATCGACCGGTTGATCGCATCGTTCAGCGTTGCCTGGGCCGCGAGCGCAGCCTTGGCGTCGTCTTCCTTGCCCGTAACTTCATAGTAACGAGCCAGCGAACGATAGGAGATCAGTTCTCGGTCGATGTTCTTTGCCAGGTCGGATTCCGATACGCTTGCCCGGTAAGCGGCGACGCCATTCGAAACATGTTCAAACCCCAGATACGCGAAACCCATGTTGACGGCCGAAATGGCAAGTACGACGGCAAAGCCAAGGCTGATCTTGCCGCGAAATCGCAAGGTGGGGAGCATTGACGACACCGATTGCGGTCTGACACGTTTGAAAAACCCCACCACGGACCCCTCGCCTTCAGTTGCGGTCGCGGCTGCTCCGTTAAAGCACGGGCATCCGGCAGCCGAAAACCTAGAATAGAATGGATAAGAGGTGGTAAACCGGAGTGGCGCAATCCGGCCAGCGAGCCCGCAATTTCAGGGGCTTCCGGCCGGATTGACGGTGCCATCGTAGCCTCCGCAACTAATCTACTAGCGCCCAGTTGACGGGCATCGGGGTTTTCCGAACTATTGGCGAGACTGGGCGCGGACCGAGCGCGGATCAGCCATCTTCGTAACCTCACCCGGCAATATGGAAAACAAAGTGCCTGACATGCCGGATCCTCAGACGTCGCCGGGCGTGGCCTCGGGCCCGCTGGCCGGCTTTCGCATCGTCGAATTCGCCGGCATTGGACCCGGACCGTTCGCCTGCATGATGCTGGCAGACATGGGCGCCGAAGTGATCACGCTCGATCGCCCCGGGGCCAACAAGAACCAGACATCCGCGGCTGGGCGCGGGCGCAAGGTTGTCGAGATCGACCTCAAGGACAAGACCGCGCTCGGAGAGGTGCTCGATCTGCTCGAACACGCCGACGCCCTGATCGAGGGTTTTCGGCCAGGCGTGATGGAGCGGCTCGGGCTCGGCCCTGACGAGCTGCTGTCGCGAAATCCGCGGCTGGTTTATGGCCGCATGACCGGATGGGGGCAGGATGGGCCATTGGCCCAGGCCGCAGGCCACGACATCAACTACATCTCCGTCACTGGCGCATTGGCCGCGATCGGGCCGGCCGAAAGGCCGGTCCCGCCGCTCAACCTGGTTGGCGATTTCGGCGGCGGCGCACTTTATCTTGTGGTCGGCGTGCTCGCTGCGTTGCTCGAGGCTAGCAGGTCCGGCAAGGGCCAGGTGGTGGACGCCGCGATGTGCGATGGCGCGGCCTCGCTGATGTCGATGTTTTTCGATCTGACGGCAGCCGGACGCTGGATCGAGGGGCGGGAAAACAACCTCCTCGATGGCGGCGCACATTTTTACGGCGTCTACCAATGCGGCTGCGGCCATTTCATCTCAATCGGTTCGATCGAACCTCAGTTTTACGCGCTGCTGCGTCAACTCGCCGGCCTGTCGGACGAGGCGTTCGAAGCCCAGATGGAGCGCAAGGCCTGGCCCTCGCTCAAGCAACGGCTAACCGAGATATTCAAGACAAAGACCCGCGAGGAGTGGTGCCAGATCATGGAAGGCACCGACGTCTGCTTCGCGCCGGTGCTGACGCTCGCCGAAGCCCCGCTGCATCCTCACTTGGCGGCCCGAAAAACCTTCGTGGAGCGACACGGCGTCACGCAACCGGCCCCCGCGCCGCGATTCTCCCGCACGCCCTCGACCATCCGAGAACCGGCCAAGGCTGAGATCGCAGACCTTGTCCGCGAATGGCAGGCAAAGGATGCTTCCTCGCGATAGCATCGTGCGGGTTTTGGAAGCGGCCGGTTTTTCACAAGGCGCGTCCGGAATCGGGGGAAATTCGTCATTCGAAACTTTCGCACGATTTGCGATGATCGCCCTCACCTCGCGGAGATATGGGTCATGGCGCTGCAACTTCGGCCGAACTGCGAATATTGCGACAAGGATCTGCCGCCGCATTCGACGGATGCGCGGATCTGCAGCTATGAGTGCACGTTCTGTGCGGACTGCGCCGAGAGCAGGCTCGCCAACGTATGTCCGAATTGCGGGGGCGGATTTGCACCGCGGCCGATCCGGCCCTCGCGCGAATGGCGGCCGGGAATATCGGTCGCCAAGCACCCGCCATCCGACAAACGCGTGCACCTCAAATATGCCCCCGACGATGTCGCGGCGCATTCGCAGCGGATTCGGGATATTCCCCCGGAGCGACGATAGAGCAGAGACACCGCTCGGGTTCTGCCTCCCCTAAAAGGGAGAGGGTTGGGGGGTCAGCTAATCCTCTCCCGTGATCTCCTCCCGGTTTGCGCGACGGCGCAAACCGACCTCCCCTTTTCAAGGGGAGGTAAGCCACACCTCCTATTCGGCCGGCAGAATCGTTCCTTCCACCTCGCCAAAGCCGACGCGATACCCATCACCTTGGCACCAGCCGCGCATGACGAGCGAATCCCCATCTTCGAGAAAAGTTCTGGTGACGCCGTCTGCAAGCTCGGCCGGCTCGGTGCCGTTCCAGGAAATCTCCAGCAGGCTGCCGCGCTGATTTTTTTCAGGCCCGGAGATCGTTCCGCTGCCCAGGAGATCGCCGACATTCATCGCGCACCCCGAAGAGGCGTGGTGCACCAACTGCTGCACAGCCGACCAATACATGTATTTGAAATTGGTGTGGCAGATACGTCTCGGCTTGTTCATCGTCGCCGCACGCAAGCCGACTTCGAGTTCAAGGTCGTAATTGTTCGGTTGCGCCTGCTGCAAATATGGCAACGGCCGCGGAATTTGCTCAGGCCCGTGGCGTCGAAACGGATCGAGTGCCGCGCGCGTCACCACCCATGGGCTGATCGAGGTCGCGAACGCCTTGCCCTGGAACGGCCCGAGCGGAACATATTCCCATTGCTGAATGTCGCGGGCGCTCCAGTCGTTCAACAACACAAAGCCAAAGATCATCTCTTCGGCCTGCGCCTCGTCAAGCATCTCGCCCATCGACGACGCTTGCCCGACCACCGTTCCCATTTCGAGTTCGAAATCGAGCCGCTTGCAGGCCCCGAAACTCGGATGCTCGGCCGTTGCCGGTTTCAATTGCCCGCGCGGACGACGAACCTTGGTGCCGGACACCACGACGGTCGAGGCACGGCCGTTGTAGCCGATCGGCATGTGCAGCCAGTTCGGCTGCAAGGCATTGTCCTTGCCGCGGAACATGATCCCGACATTGGTGGCGTGCTCCTTCGAGGCGTAAAAATCCGTGTAGCCGGCAACCGCGATCGGCAGATGCATTTTGACATCCGCCATCGGCACCAGCGTCCGGCTGCGCAACGTTTCGTTGTCGCGCAGTTCATCGTTGTCGTGGCGCAAGAGTTCGCTGATGCGCGTGCGCGTCGCCGCCCAGACCTTCGGCCCCAGCGCCATGAACGGATTGAGCGAGGGTGCCGAGAACACGCCGAGCGGGTCGACATCCAACCTGCCATCCTGCTCGAGTTCCCAGAGGTCGAGCACGTAGTCGCCGATCGCAACGCCGACTCGCGGGGCGAGACCGTGCGAGGAGAATACGCCATAAGGCAGATTCTGGATCGGAAAGTCCGATTCCGGATCGACCGGAATGAAGGAGCGCAGCGCGGGGTCGTTGGGGTGGGACACTATTTTGTCCTTATGGCTTGTTCGGGTCGAAACGCTTTTCCAGACCCTTCCAGCAATCCGCGTAGTCGTCCTGCAGCGTCGACGACTTCGCCGCATGCGCGGTCACGCGCTGCGGAAACCGTGTCTCGAACATGAAAGCCATCGTGCCCGTCAACTTGACCGGCCTGAGTTCCGAATTGCTGGCATGGTCGAAGGCCTCGCGGTCCGGGCCATGCGGCAGCATCATGTTGTGCAGGCTGATGCCGCCAGGGGTAAAGCCCTGCGGCTTCGCGTCATAGACACCGTAGATCAGGCCCATGAATTCCGACATGATGTTCATGTGGTACCATGGCGGCCGGAAGGTGTTTTCGGCGACCGCCCAGCGCTCCGGGAAAATCACGAAATCGATGTTCGCGGTACCGGCCGTTTCCGACGGCGAGGTCAGCACTGTGAAGATCGACGGATCGGGATGGTCGAAGCCGATGGCGCCGACCGGCGAAAAGCTCCTCAAGTCGTATTTATAGGGCGCATAGTTGCCGTGCCATGCCACCACGTCGATCGGGGAATGGGGCAACTTGGTCACGAAGAGCGAGCCGCCCCATTTCACAAACAATTCCGTCGGCGTGTCCTTGTCCTCATAGGCCGCGACAGGCGTGAGAAAGTCGCGCGCATTGGCGAGGCAATTGGCGCCGATCGGCCCGCGCTCGGGCAGCGTGAAAGCGCCCCCATAATTTTCGCAGAGATAACCGCGCGCCGGACCGCTGGGGAGTTCGACGCGGAATTTCACGCCGCGCGGAATCACGGCGACTTCGCCGGGCTCTACGTCAATACGTCCGAATTCGGTGACAAAGCGCAAGTTGCCTTGCTGCGGCACGAACAGCATTTCGCCGTCGGCGTTGTAGAAATTCTGATCGACCATGGATTTGGTGATGAGGAAGACGTGCGCGGCCATGCCCGCCTGCGTACCGGCGTCACCTGCGGTCGTCATCGTCTGCACGCCTTGCAGAAAGGTCATGTCGGTCTTCGGGATCGGCGCCGGATCCCAGCGGAGTTGCCCAATCGCCATATCCTGCTCGTGGCAGGGCGCAGTGCGCCACAATCCGGCATCGACCTTGTCGAAGCGGCCGGAATGCCTGACCGAGGGACGGATTCGGTAAAGCCAGGAGCGTTCATTGCTGCCGCGCGGCGCGGTGAAGGGCGAGCCGGACAGCTGCTCGGCATAGAGCCCGTAGGCGCAGCGCTGCGGCGAATTTCGTCCCCTCGGCAACGCGCCGGGCAGCGCCTCGGTCTCGAAGCTGTTGCCGAAGCCGGACATATAGCCCGGCGTGATATTAGCCGAGCCGCGGCTGATGACGTCGGGTGATGTATTGATGTTCATCACGATCCTCCTTGCAGGGAAGCCCACATTTCGCGGTCGCGTTTGTCGGTCCAGATCACGGGGTCGTCGATCCCGGAAGCTTCGTCGAACGCGCGTGAGACGTTGAACGGCAGGCAGTGTTCGTAAATGGCGAAGCTCGAAAACTTCGGGTCCATCACCTCGCGCGCCGCGGCCATCGTTTCCTTGAGGTTACGACCCTTGGCGACGGCGGATTCCGCAGCACCATACAGCGTGGTGACAAAATCGCGCGTCATCGCGATGGCGTCGCGACCGGTCGCCAGTCCCTTGAGCGCATCGCCGCGGCCAGGCGCGATGGCTTTGGGATTGAAGGCGCGGATTTCATTCAGCGTCGCCGGCCACTCCCGCAGGTGGGCATCGCCGCAATAACAAGCGGAGTGGTATTCGATCAGGTCGCCCGAAAACATCACTTCCGCGTCCGGCACCCAGGCCACGATATCTCCCGATGTATGTCCGGCGCCGAGCTGCATCAGGCGCACCTCGCGCTTACCGAGATAGACCGACATCTCGCCTTCGAAGGTTAGCGTCGGCCAGGTCAGCCCGGGGATGCTTTGCGCATCCTGAAACAGGCGCGGGAAGCGGCCATATTCGGAATCCCAATCCTGCTGGCCGCGCTCCTCGATCAGGCGGTACGTTTCCTGCGAAGCAATGATGCCTTGCGCCTTGTAGGCAGATGCCCCCAGTACGCGCACCGCGTGATAGTGCGACAACACCACATATTTGATCGGCTTGTCAGTCACCGTGCGGACGCGCTCGATCACCTTGTTGGCCATCGCCGGCGTTGCCTGCGCGTCAAACACGAGACAGCCGTCGTCGCCAACGATAACAGCCGAATTGGGGTCGCCCTCCGCGGTAAAGGCATAGAGGTCGGTGCCGATCTCCGAGAAGGTGACCTTCTTCTCGGTCATATCCGTGGTGGACGCGAAACCCTTGGCCATCGATTTCATTCCCTCTTTGTTATTGTTGTTGCTGTTGTTGCTGGCTCGTCTCCAGCATCCGCCGTTTCGCCAGAGCAATCGCCTCACTTAATATTTCGAGATCGCCGATATGATTGGCGAGAATGAGCACCAATGCGGCGTCGAGATCGGCGCTTTCCTCATCGCTTAATCCGCGATGAGCCTCGACGACGGCGCGAAACGCGTCGTCCGGTCTTTCGAAATTCGAGCGGGTGGACAGCGCCATGGGTCCCTCAATCGTAGCCTGATGCGCGCGCCAGTGCAGCCTCGATGGCGCTTCGGGTCGGATGGCGGAAGCGCGCGGCGACATAGCCGTCCGGTCGAAGCAGATAGGCGGAGTCGGGTTCAGCACCGTAACGTGCCGCCGCCAGCCCGGCGAAATCGGTCAGGCCGCCGTCGCCAATACGGATAACGCCGACGCCGTCAGGCGGATCGACTGTCGCGCCGTTTGCGAATTCGATCAGCGTGAAACCTCGCCCACAGTTCACGAACGCATCGGTGAGATATCTCACCTCGCTGGAAACGCCGATGATCGGCGCGTCAAGCATCGACGCGCCGGGGCGCGGTCCGCCGCGCCATGCCTCGCCGTCTGACGTCGACAGCGGGGTTCGGTAGATCGCGGACACCGAAAGCCGGCCGCCATTGACCATGCGCTTGGCGAATTCCGTTTCCTTGGCCAACGACAGCACGGCCTTGCGCAGCCGCGCCTCCTCGCGCGTGGCAGGCGCCATGAAATCGGTCGAGCGGGTCGATTCGCGGATGTTCTCGTCGGCGGCGGCACTGCGTTCGACCTGATAGCTTTCAAGCAAGGCTTCCGGCGAGGTCTTGCGCAGCACGCGGTCGAGCTTCCAGGCCAGATTCTCCGCATCCTCCAGACCGGAATTTGCGCCCCGCGCCCCAAACGGGGAGACCTGATGCGCGGCGTCGCCGGCAAAGATCACGCGGCCGTGGATGAAGCGCGCCATGCGCCGGCATTGGAATTTGTAAAGCGATATCCACTCGAAATCGAATTGGTCATGGCCGAGCATGCGCGCGATCCGCGGCCGAACATTTTCCGGCCGCTTCTCCGCCACCGGGTCGGCATTCCGATTGAGCTGAAGGTCGATCCGCCAGATATCGTCGGGCTGCTTATGCAGCAACGCCGAACGGCCGGCATGAAACGGCGGGTCGAACCAGAACCAGCGCTCGGTCGGAAATTCGGCCGTCATCCTGACATCGGCAATCAGGAACTGATCCTCGAACACCTGGCCCGAAAACTCCGCGCCCACCATTTGCCGCAGCGACGAGCGAGCGCCGTCGCAGGCCACGACATAATTCGCACCGATCCGATAGGGCCCATCAGGCGTATCAACGGTAATGATCGCATGGTCGTTGCGTTGCTCCAGAGCGACCACCTTGTTGCGCCAGCGCAGGGAGATGTCAGGCATTTCCGTCACGCGATCGACCAGATAGGCCTCGGCATAGAACTGCTGGAGGTTGATGAAGGCGGGCCGCTTGTGCCCCTGCTCCGGCAACAGATCGAATTGATAGAGCAGCGAGGCGCCGTGAAAGATCTTCCCGACCTTCCACACCACCCCCTTGTCGACCATGCGCTGGCCGACCCCGAGCCGGTCCCAGAATTCGAGCGATCGTTTCGAGAAGCAGATCGCGCGCGAGCCCTCGCCGATCCGATCGGCATCGTCGAGCAGTACGACCGATTGGCCGCGTTGCGCCAGGTCGATGGCCAGCGACAGCCCGACGGGTCCCGCGCCGACCACGACGACGCCGTGCATGGCGATACCGGCCGCATCAACGTCCTGATCGGCGTGGCGGCGATAACCGAACCGGGTCTTGGCCTCGATCTCGGTTTGAAGTTTGGCCTGTGCCATCCTGTGATCCGATTCTAACATTCGCATTGCGAGCCCGCGCCCAGGCGAGAGCGAATGTCAAAATCCACTCCACCAACTCTCAAGCTCTGGCCAGTTGGGGCCGGACCTGCTAAATTCGTTTCACTTGCAACTACTCTAGAGCCGCCGCGGCGTCGGCGCAACCCGCAACCGGAGCCGCTTTGGCAAAGTCTCCGCTCGATTTGTTCCGCTTCGTACCGTTCCGTCTCAACCGCCTGGCGGCCGAAGTCAGCGCCGCGTTGTCGGTCGAATACAGCGAACGCTATGGCTTGGACATTCCGGAATGGCGGGTGCTGGCGACGCTCGGCTTCCGGGAAGGCGCCTGCACCGCTCAATATATTTGTCACTGCACCCGCACACACAAATCGACTATCAGCCGTGCTGTCACGGCACTGATGCAGCGGAAAATCGTCGAGCGTGTCGCGAACGAAAACGATCGCCGCGAATTCACCCTTCAACTCACGTCGAAGGGCCGCGCGCTATACGAGGAATTGATCCCGCGGCTACTCCGCAAAGAACAGGAGATTCTTTCGTGTCTGTCGGCGCAGGAACGCAAGGATTTCGCGGCGGCGCTGAGCAAGATCGAACACGGCCTTGGGCTGGCGCAGACAATCAAGCAAGCGGGAAAGGCTGGCGGCTATTGAAGTGGGCGACGACCTTCTTCACTGAGAGGAATTCACTTCGCCGCGGTCACGACAATCTCCACAATATGCGGCGGCTCCAGTTCCACGCCGATGCAGGCCCGCATCGGAGGATTGCCCATGTCCACCCATTCATCCCAGGCGCGGTTCATCTCGCTCTTCAACGGCATGCCATTGATATAGACGATCGCCGACAGTATCCTGCTTTTGTGGCTCCCGCATAATGCGAGGCTTTCATCGATCCGCGCCAACGCCTTCCTGGTCTGCTCATACATCGACGGGGTAACCGGATCGGGCGCCACCGCCACCGTGAATACGAGATCATCGTGAACCACGGCGCGGCTGCGCGTCGGGGCAAGGCCTGGAAAACGGTCGATCATGGCTGGTTGGCCTCCGTCGAGATGTCCCGCACTCGCGGCTCGTTATTTCGCGAAGGAACGCGATGGCGTCTGATGCAGCGCGTAGGCGTCAACCTTGTCGCTGGCGCGCGGGTAGAGTTCGGCAACCAGCGGGTCGTGCCCCGGGATGACGCGATCGGGGTGTCCGGCCAGCAGTTCGATGGTTTCCCACCCCTTGCACATGTCGCCGATGTTGTAGACGATCGGAAACGGGCTGCGGCGATGAAGATTTCCGTAGAAATGCGCGGCATCCGACGCCAGCACGACCGGTCCCCGCGCGGTCGCGACCCGCACCACCTGCAATCCATCGGAATGGCCCCCGACATGATGCACCGTGACGCCGGGAGCCACTTCGCCCTCGCCGGCGTGAAAGGTGACACGCTCGCCGTAGATGTGACGCACCATCAACGTCACATGCTCGACCGCAAACGGATGGCGCAAATGACCGAAGCACATGCAGCGTCCCGTGGCATAGCTCATCTCGCGGTCCTGAATGTGAAACCGGGCGTTCGGAAGCAGGTCGAGATTGCCGGCGTGATCGTAATGCATATGGGTCACGATGACGTCCTTGATGTCACCGGCCTTGACCCCAAATCGCGAGAGCGCCTCTACCGGATTGAGCGTGAGCTTGCGGCTTCGTACACCCGCTTCCTGTTCGTTGAAGCCGGTATCGACCAGAATATGGCGGCCACCACCCCGGATCAGCCACACAAAATAGTCGAGATCGGCCGCCGCTGTCTCGTGCGGGTCCGGCGAGATGTAATTCATGTTGGGGGTACGCGGTGACATCGTCGCATAGCGGAGTGCGTAGATTTCGTAGGTCGTTTCCATCGGTTTGCTTCTTCTTTTGGTTCGCCGACCGCAGCAAGCCACCGCCATGTCAAAAGGTCAAACCCTGATGACGCAACCCTTTCGAGCGTGCCCGGCGGACCGAACCACCGGGCCGTAGTGCTCGCGGTCACGCGGGAACGGGTGCGCGGCTATTTGCCGGTGAGGCAAGCGGTTGATTCCACTTGAGGGCGCGGTTTGATAATGCAATTTTCGTGGGCTAAGGTCGGCTTGGCGCGCGCCTTGGCGCCGGCGCATACTGACTGAACTGAGAAATTGGCTGGACTGAAGCATAATGAGTATCCGCCTTCCATTGCTGGCTCTGTTGGCATTTTTGCTCGCCCCGATTTTCCCTTCGGCCGCCGCTGCGGCTGACCGGCTTGCGCTCGTCATCGGCAACGCGAAATATCCCGACGCGGATGCACCCTTGAAGGAGCCGATCAACGATGCGCGGAGCATCGCCGACGAACTCAAGCGGGATGGCTTCACGGTCGAGATCGGCGAGAACCTGACCGGTGACGGCATGCGCAAGGCCTTCGAGCGGCTGTACGGCCATATCAAGCCCGGTAGCGTCGCGCTGATCTTTTTCAGCGGCTACGGCGTTCAGTCCAACCGCCAAAGTTTCATGATTCCTGTTGATGCCCAGATATGGACCGAGGCAGACGTCCGCCGTGACGGCTTCAGCCTCGAGACGGTACTGGGCGAAATCAACAACCGAGGCGCCGGCGTCAAGATCGCGCTGATCGATGCTTCGCGCCGCAATCCGTTCGAGCGCCGCTTTCGCAGCTTCTCCGCCGGCCTGGCGCCCGTGATCGCGCCAAACGGCACACTGGTAATGTATTCAGCGGCACTGAGTTCGGTCATATCGGACAATGGCGGCGACCACAGCCTGTTCGTTCAGGAACTGCTCAAGGAAATCCGAGTCCCGGATCTGATGGCGGAGGAGACGCTCAACCGCACCCGCGTTGGCGTGACCCGAGCCTCGCGCAGCGAGCAGGTGCCATGGATATCGTCTTCGCTGGCGGAAGACTTCTCGTTTATTCCGGGCGCGCGGCCGATGGCCGCTCTTCCCCAACAGCCCACCGCCGCAACTCCACCCCCGCCGCCTGCGCGGCACGTCGACCTTCCTGCACCGCCAAAGGCCGAGACGCCGGCGCCGACGCCCCCCGAGAAGCCGGCGGTGGCAAACCTTCCGAGCAGCGAGCCACCGCCTCCGCCGCCCCAGCCCGCACTGGCCGACGACCCGACCATCAAGAGCCTGACTGCCAAGCTGGTAGAAAATCCCGACGACGCCGGCTCGCTATATCGGCGCGGCCAGGTCTATGCCAGCAAGGGCGCCTATGACCTTGCCATCAAGGATTTCGGCGACACCATCCGCCTCAACCCGAAGGACGTCGAGGCCTATAACAACCGGTGCTGGGTGCGCGCCGTGACCGGCGAATTGCAGCCAGCGCTGAGGGACTGCAACGAGGCGCTTCGGCTGCGTCCGAACTTCGTCGACGCGCTCGATAGTCGCGGGCTCGTCAACCTGAAGAGTGGGTTGAACAAGAATGCGATTGCCGATTTCGACGCCGCCCTCAGGATCAATCCGCGGCTGACGTCGTCGCTATATGGCCGCGGCCTGGCGCGACAGCGCAGCGGCGCGATTTCGGATGGCGAGGTAGACGTCAACAACGCGAAGGCGATGGACCCGAATATTGTCAAGGAATTCGCAAGCTACGGGATACGCTGAAACGCCGCTATCAATTTTTACCTCACTCGCTCCGGCATGCGGAGCCATCCTTTACTGAACCTGCGCGAATGCGTC
>NZ_JBAVCF010000247.1:0-15287 GCF_049586575.1 Bradyrhizobium sp. | reverse complement strand
ACAGGGCCGCTTCTCGTTGCTGGAGGTGCTGGACGCCCAAGCCACACTGACGCAGGCTGAATTGCGCCAGCAAGAGGCGCTGCAAAACTTCCATGTCGCCGTCGCGACGATAGGAGGTCTGGTCGGCAATCCGTTTTCGCTCGCTCGGGAGAGGTCTCGATGATTTCCCGAATGATTCGGTATCTGAGTTTCGTTCTGGTTGCTGCTGCCCTGATGTATGGCGGCTATCGGATGCTGACGCCGGCGAGTACGAATACGGGGCCAAGCGAAAAGGCCGAAAAGGCGGAAAATGAAGAGCGTTCGGAGGGCATCACGCTGAGCGATGCCAAAGTTGCGGCGGCTGGGATCGAGCTCGCAACCGCCTCCTCTGCCGTGTTGCGAGATAGCCTCCTGCTGAACGGCATGGTCCAGCCCAACCAGGAATCGCTGGTTCAAGTCACTCCCCGTTTTCCTGGAATCGTGCGCGAGGTGCGCAAACGGATCGGCGATCAGGTTCAGAAGGGCGACGTGCTCGCCATCGTCGAAAGCAATCAGAGCCTGACGCCGTATGAACTGAAGGCGTCCCTTGCAGGCACCGTGATCGACCGCCAAACGACTCTCGGCGAGTACGTTTCGGAGCAAAAGCCTGCTTTCGTTATCGCCGATTTGTCCACGGTCTGGATCGATCTTTCGGTCTACCGGCGCGATCTCGGCAGGGTCCATGTCGGGGATCAGGTGTTTATCGACCCCGCCGATGGCAAGACGCCGATCGCAGCCAGCATCGCGTATCTGTCGCCGATCGGCAGCAGCGAAACGCAGAGCGCGCTTGCCCGAGCGATCGTGGCAAATCCGGATCGGCGGTTGCGTCCCGGCCTGTTCGTCACAGCTCGTCTGACCCTGTCGGAACGGAAGGTAGCTATCGCGGTGAAATCAACGGCGCTGCAGACGATAGAGAACCGGACGGTCGTCTTCGTGCGAAGCGGCGACAAGTTCGAGGCGCGCGACGTCGAGATCGGCGAGCGCGATCCGCAATCTGTCGAGATCACCTTCGGTGTGCTGGAAGGTGACGTTTATGCGGCCCGGAACAGCTTTATCCTGAAGTCGGAAATGGGGAAAGGAGCGGCGGACAATGATTGACGGCATGCTGTCCTTCTCGATCCGCCATCGCTGGCTGGTGATGATCGGCGTCCTGGCTGTGGCCGGTTTCGGCATCTGGAATTTCACGCGGTTGCCGATTGACGCAGTTCCCGACATCACCAACGTCCAGGTTCAGATCAACACCCGGGCGCCGGGCTACACACCGCTCGAGGTGGAGCAGCGCATTACGTTCCCGATCGAGACGGCGATGGCAGGTTTGCCGCACCTTGAGAGTACGAGGTCGCTGTCGCGCTATGGCATCAGTCAGGTCACAGTGATTTTAAGGGATGGGACCGATATCTATTTCGCGAGGCAATTGATCAATGAACGGATCCAGCAGGTCAGGGATCAGTTGCCGGCCGGGATCGAGACTGCAATGGGGCCCGTCTCGACGGGCTTGGGCGAAATCTACATGTACACGGTCGAAGCCAAACCTGACGCCCGAAAGGCGAACGGAGAGGCGTACACCCCGACCGACCTGAGGACGATCCAGGACTGGATTATCAGGCCACGGTTGAGGACCGTTCCCGGCGTCAACGAGGTCAATACTGTCGGCGGATTCGAGAAGCAGTTTCAGGTGTTGCCAGATCCCGCGCAACTGATGGCCTACAAGCTGACGTTTCGGGATGTCATGACCTCGCTGGCGGCCAACAATGCCAATGTCGGCGCGGGCTACATCGAGCGCAATGGAGAGCAATATCTTGTCCGTGCGCCGGGCCAGGTCAGCGGCATCGACGAGATCAAGCAGATCGTGCTCGGATCGCGCAATGGCGTTCCGGTGCGAGTTTCCGACGTCGCCGACGTCAGAGAAGGCACCGATCTGCGTACGGGTGCCGCGACGCTCAACGGGCAGGAAGTCGTGCTGGGCACTGCCATGCTTCTGATTGGTGAAAACAGCCGTACTGTCGCGCAGGGCGTAGCTGCCAAGCTCGACGAGATCAGAAAGTCGCTACCGAACGGCGTGATCGCGCATACCGTCTACGACCGAACCCGCCTCGTCGAGGCGACCATTGCGACCGTCAGGACCAATCTGTTCGAAGGTGCGATTCTGGTGATTGTCGTACTGTTCCTGATTTTGGGAAACATCCGAGCCGCCGGCGCGACGGCGTGCGTCATTCCGCTTTCCATGCTGTTCGCAATATCAGGCATGGTCGAAAATCGAGTCAGCGCCAATCTGATGAGCCTGGGTGCCATCGACTTCGGGATCATCGTCGACGGCGCGGTCATCATCGTCGAGAATTGCCTGAGGCTGCTTGCTGCCGAACAGCACCGGCTCGGCCGCGTTCTCAACCGCCAGGAACGTTTCGCGACCATCCTGGAAGGATCGCGCGAGGTCATTGGTCCAAGCCTGTTCGGAACGTTCATCATCGCCGCGGTCTACCTGCCGATCCTTACTTTAGGCGGCGTCGAAGGAAAAATGTTCACGCCGATGGCTCTAACAGTGCTGATCGCGCTGACCGGAGCCAGCATCCTCTCGCTCACGTTTGTGCCTGCAGCGGTCGCGATCCTGGTTACCGGCAATGTTTCAGAGCGTGAGAATTTCTTCATGCGTGTGGCACGGCGGATTTATGTCCCGTTGCTCGAGGGATCGTTGCGTAACAGCTTTGGCATCGCGCTGATAGCGGCGCTGTTGGTCGCCGTCTGCGCGATAGCGGCGACCCGCATGGGCGGAGAGTTCATTCCGAGCCTCGATGAGGGTGACGTTTCGATGGAGGTCATACGCATTCCCGGGACAAGTCTGACGCAGTCGGTCGAAATGGAGAAGATGCTTGAGAAGCGCTTGCTCAAGGTGCCTGAGGTCAAGGACGCTTTCGCGCGGACGGGCTCGGCGGAAATCGCGGTCGATCCGATGCCGCCGTCGGCAGGCGACGGCTATGTTATGCTGAAGCCGCGGAGCCAATGGCCTGATCCGCACAAGCCGAAGGCGGCGGTTGTCTCGGACATCCAGGAAGCGATGGAGGACGTTCCCGGAAGCGCCTACGGAATTTCACAGCCGATACAGCAGCGCATGAACGAGATAGTATCAGGCGTCCGGAGCGACATCGGCGTCAAGATTTTTGGGGACGATCTCGACGTCCTGATCCGCGCCGCAACGCAAGTGCAAGCCATCTTGCAGAAGGTGCACGGCGCAGCCGACGTCAAAACCGAACAGGTCGAGGGGCTGCCGGTGCTGACCATCAAAGTTGACCGGCAGGCTCTGTCGCGGTTTGGCATCAATGTCGCCGATGTCCAGAGTCTGGTGGAAATCGCCGTTGCGGGAAAGAGCGAGGGGAGGGTGTTTGAAGGCGACAAGCGCTTCGAAATCGTCGTCAGGCTCCCCGAACATCTGCGTTCGGACGTCGACGCCATTCGATCACTGCCGATCCCGCTGCCAGCGGCGGAAAACACAGCCAAGGCGACGCCGGCCTTGTGGGGCAATTCGCCGCTGGGGCAAATCCGCTATGTTCCGCTTTCGGAAGTCGCCGAGATCGATCTCGCGCCCGGCCCGAACCAGGTCAGCCGCGAGGATGGCAAGCGCCGGATCGTCGTCACCGCGAATGTGAGAGGTCGTGACCTCGCCTCGTTCGTCGCCGACGCTCAAAATCAAGTGTCGCAAAAGGTGAAGTTGCCGGCCGGGTACTGGATCGCATGGGGCGGACAGTTCGAACAGCTCGTTTCTGCTACGCAACGGCTGGCCATTGTGGTGCCGGTCGCGCTCTTTGTGATTTTCCTGCTGCTTCTGCTGAGCCTCGGATCGGCGCCTGACGCGCTCCTGGTCTTCAGCGGCGTCCCGCTTGCGTTGACCGGCGGCGTCGCCGCACTTCTCTTGAGGGGAATTCCACTCTCGATCAGCGCCGGCATCGGGTTCATTGCGCTTTCAGGCGTTGCGGTGCTCAACGGCCTCGTTATCATCACCTTCATTGAGAAATTGCGGAAGCAAGGACTCGCACTCGCCGACGCGGTACGACAGGGGGCGCTAACGCGTCTGCGGCCGGTCTTGATGACCGCGCTCGTCGCCTCTCTCGGCTTTATCCCGATGGCGGTTGCGACCGGCGCAGGTGCCGAGGTGCAGCGGCCGCTCGCTACCGTCGTCATCGGCGGGGTTATCTCATCGACGATTCTCACGCTCCTGGTGTTACCGGCGCTCTATGTCTTGTTCCGGCGGGAGCGTAGCGAAGCCATGAAGGAAATCTTTGTTGGAGGACAGCAATGAGCCGTATCCTGCTTATTCTCACCGCCCTTCTCTTTGCCATTCCTGCCGCGGCCGAAGATTACGAAAAGGGCCCCAATGAGGGTCTCATGCTCGACGTCGCCGGCATCGACGCCGAATTACTGACGGCCGGGTCCACCGTGACTATCAACGTCTTCAAGCCGTTCAGCCCGACGCCGGTTTCGACCAAGGGGTATTCTGCGGCAGTGCTCATCACGAGTGGCACCGGGCGTGAGACGGTTGCGCTCGCGCCATCCGGCGAAAATTCGCTGAAGGGCGATGCGAAGAGTGCGATCGGTTCGGGCACAACGATCACTCTGACCCTCAAGACGTCCGAGGGGAAATCAGGTCAAGTCAAGTACAAGACAAGGTGATCACGCTGGGAGCGGCGACGCCAAAATGTTGACCAGGACGAAAGCGCCGCGCGTAATTCGATGCAGCTACTCGTCTCCCGCTGTCGGCGCCGCTGGCGCGCTGGTCGCCCGATTCCTGCAAAGGGCGGTCGTTTCGTTGATTGCGCTGTTTGCGGTTGATGCGATGCATTCAGCGCGAGCGGAACAGCGAACGGCAAACATCGTTGGCCTGGGCCCCACCACGTGCCAGCGGTTCAGCCAGGAGGACGGACGTGATCGAACATGCAAGGAACGATTGGAGAGGGCTGGAAGATGCGGTTTATCGTCGGCCAAGAGCCGTCCCAGGGATGATGGCCATGTCCACTACGGGTTCGAAGTTGAGCAACACGCACGATCGGTCGGCACTGATCTCGCAGGCGTTTCGGCTCGAATATGTGACGCTGGCCTGAATGATCGTCGAAACTGCGGTGGCGATCGGGTCGGGCATTGCGGCCGGCAGTCTGCTTCTCATGGCATTTGGGATCGATAGTTTGATCGAACTCGGTTCGGCAGTCGTCCTGATTTGGCGGCTCGAAGTCGAGCTTCGGCGCGGTGAAATGCTCGCGGAAGACGCCGAGAGCACGGCGGCCCGGATCGGATGCTCCTGTTTGCCCTCGCCATCTACGTCGTCACGAGCGCCGGCTGGAAGCTGTGGACTCGACAGGGAGCCGAATTTTCCCTGGCGGGCTTGATCGTCTGCGTCGTTGCCATCCCGGTCATGTACGTTCTTTCGCGCCGTAATTGCGACTCGCAGAAGCTCTCGGCAGCCGCGCCCTTCGGACCGATGCAGTCGAGAGCATTACCTGCGGTTGGTTGGCCTTCGTCGTCGTCGTCGGGCTCGTCGCGCAACTGCTGATCGGCGCCTGGTGGATAGACCCGTTGGCTTCGCTCGGCATTGTTTGGTTTTTGCTCCGCGAGGGACGCGAAGCCTGGGAGGGCGATGAGTGCTGCGACAGGTGCGGTGCGAGAAGCGACGACGACCAAAGAGGGTGATCTGACCGGAACGGGAATGTCGCGCTCACTTTGGCGATGCCGGTCCTCTCCAAAACTATCCTGCCAATCCCGTTGGTCGTATAACGCGGCGGCTTCTGGAGAATCTTCAAACCTGAACACCAATAAGTTTGGCCACCTAGGTCGCCGCGCGCAGGCAATTGTGCGACTGCTCCGCCGAAAATGCGCAAGGTCCCGTGAGTTGTTGCGGCCAAATTGGATTCAGGCATGCTCGGAAACATCTCGAAACAACAGGATGTTTTACCCATGTCTCACGCTACGCCCATAGCCTTGGATGCGCCGCTTGTGGCATCGCCGGCCGCCGCACACCAACTGCGACGGTCATTTTTTCAGACAGGTGTTGCATCATAACATCAGCCCGGCTCGAAATCGGCGATCGAGATTGAGGCGTCGCGTGTTTGCTTCACGTCCGTCGTGGAATGCATCGATGCCCCAGTACGATTATCGCTGATTTCCGCTAAGGGACCCCCCGATCCTGTTGTGACCAATGCAAGGCCGCAAGATGGGAAGAGGGGTCATCTAACGCCACGCTTTCAGGAACCCGCCTATTGGCGAGCGGAGGCAGGAAATAATTAGCGCTGCGCGGGGTTATCAACTTACTCGAGCCCTGCGGAGTGGAGAGATGAGCACTATTGGTCCGGGCGCTTCCAGCACGCGTCGTGAATCGTTCTCGATTTCCGTTGTTTCGCGTGCCGAATTTTCCGGATGCGCGCCCTGGACGTCTACTTTCACCGACCAGCGAAAGGACTATCGGTATTACGAGATCCTCGACGACACTCTCCGGGGTCACTTCGATCACCGATATTTTGCGATTGTTGATAGCAGAGGCCACACACGAGCGATCCAACCGTTCTTCCTCGTCGATCAAGATATTCTCGAAGGCCTCGGCGCTGAACGAGTTTATTTGATTTCGCTCGTCCGACGATTCTATCCGCGCTTCCTTAAACTGCGCGCCTTGATGGTTGGTTGTTCCGCCGGGGAGGCTCACCTCGCGGCTACTGAAACTCTGCCTATCGACATCGTCGCGGAAACCTTGTCGAACGGCATCATCGAGCAAGCGAGATCGCTCAACGCGCAACTCATCGTGCTGAAGGAATTTCCTTCTCGCTATCGCAATGTCCTTCGCTATTTCGTGCAACGCGGCTTCGCGCGTGCGCCAAGCATGCCGATGACGATGCTCGATATCGGATATGAAAGCTTCGAAGCGTACATGGCAAAGGCGCTGAAAAGTTCGACGCGGAAGAAATTACGCAAGAAGCTCGAGGCGACAGCCGGCATAACGGACATTCGCTTGAGCGTCTCCGACGATGCGGCAAGTTTCGTCGATGATATTTATCCGCTCTATCTGCAGGTGTTCGACCGCTCAAGGATGCAATTCGAGAAGCTCACCAAGGAATTTTTCCGTCAGCTCGGCCAACGTATGAGCGATAAAGTCCGCTTCTTCGCGTGGCGTCGCGGAAACACTCTGGTGGCGTTCAGCCTTTGCATGGTGCAAGGAGACTCGCTGTACGCGGAGTATGTAGGCTTCGATTACTCGGTCGCACTCGACCTGCATCTCTATCACTATGTCGTTCGGGACATGATCAGTTGGGGGATCAGCAAAGGGTATAAATGGTTTCGCAGCAGCGGCCTAAACTATGATCCGAAGCTGCATATGAGACACCGACTCGATCCAATTGATCTATACGTGCGCCATACGTCGGCCCTTCCAAATGCAATATTCAGGATGGCGCTGCCCTGGATCGTGCCGGTGCGTTACGATGCGACACTAAAGCTATTTCCAAACTACAAGGAACTTTGGTGAGAAATCCTGCTTCCAATTGAATTCGAGACTTCCTCGAGACTGCACGCGGATGCCGCAATTTGGGAGACGCTCATGACCCACGATATGGCTGAGTTGTTTGCGCTACGTGAACATGATCATTACGCAATACATCGGCGCCATCTCAACGAGCAGATGGTGCGGGTCCTCAAAGCAATCGGTTACGACGTTGGCTTTTGCCGTGGCAAGGGCCAGTATCTCTATGATCGAGACGGCAACCGTTATCTCGACCTATTGAGTGGTTTTGGAGTCTTTGCCATCGGGCGCAATCATCCCGCTTTGTGTGAGGCGTTGAAAAGCGTTCTCGACAGCGATCTTCCCAATCTGGTCCAAATGGATGTGTCGACGTTAGCCGGCATTCTCGCCGAGCGATTACTGACCCACGTGCCCTATCTCGATAAAGTCTGCTTCGTAAATTCCGGATCGGAAACAGTCGAGGCCGCAATCAAATTTGCGCGAGCAGCAACGGGCCGGTCTGGGATACTTTACTGCGAGCATGCATTCCATGGTCTCACCAACGGTGCGCTGGCTCTCAATGGTGACGAAATTTTCCGAGAAGGCTTCGAGCCCTTGCTGCCCCACTGTGTCCGCATTCCATTCAACGATCTTGTTGCGCTTGAGAAGGCACTTCATTCGCGCACGATTGCCGCATTCATCGTCGAGCCGATTCAGGGTAAAGGGGTAAACGTCCCCGACGATGATTATCTCAGACTTGCCGCGGATCTCTGCCGGCGCCATGGCACCTTGTTCGTCGCGGATGAAGTGCAGACCGGAATGGGTCGCACCGGTCGTTTCCTGGCGGTCGAATACTGGGACGTCGAGCCGGATATGGTTCTCCTTGCAAAAACACTATCGGGCGGACACGTTCCGGTTGGAGCACTTCTCACGCGAAAATGGATTTTTGACAAAGTCTTTGATCGCATGGAGCGTGCAGTAGCCCACGGATCGACATTCGGGACAAATGACCTAGCAATGGCAGCCGGAATTGCGACACTAGACGTTCTTAAGTCGGAGCGGTTAGTCGAAAAAGCAGCGCAGACCGGAGAACGATTGCTGCGCGCCTTTACTGAAATGACCCAACGGTACGAGTTTCTACGCGAGATACGCGGCAAGGGATTGATGATCGGTATCGAGTTCGGTCCACCAAGATCACTCAAACTAAAGGCATCATGGCACGCCCTTGAGGCCGCGAGGACGGGTCTGTTCAGCCAGCTCATTACGATGCCGCTTTTCAAAGAGCATAAATTGCTCAGCCAAGTCTCCAGTCATGCTGGCCATACGATCAAGCTTTTACCTGCACTTGTTATTTCCGATTCGGACTGTGATTGGATCTTGAACAGTTTTGACTCCGTTATCGCCGAAAGCCACCGCGTCCCCGGTGCCATATGGTCGCTCGGAAAAAACTTGATCGGCCATGCGGTGCAAGCGAAAACATAATTATTACACGCCAAAACAATTCCAATGGGCTACCCGCTCCTATGGTTCAACGTCATCAATAGTTGCGCCACGCGCGTGGAGCTTGGACGTTCTCTACCTTATGCGAGTTTCAATATTGCATGGCGGGCGGCGGGCTGCGATTAGAAGGGTGCTGGGTCGATGTCGCCTTCGGGTTCTTTTTTCAGACCGCGTGCTTCCTCCAAGCCAGGTCCGTTCGTCCCTCAAAAACAACGGACATGTCGCGACTGCATCGGCATGTCCGTTTCGTGCCGCGAAGAGGACATGGCGAAATTTATGAGTACCGCATCCTGGTACCCGGAATCATAGCTGAGTGACACGGCGGTCGTTGAAGCGGCGTTGACGGACCTTTTTCTTGGTCCAGACGAAAGGCTCCCTTTTCCACCCGATGCCGAGCGGTGCGCTTTGACATGCGTCGAGTCGATCATCTGCGTATCGACCGATCGTCCGTTGCCAGCCAGTTTCCGGAACAGGTTTTCCCAGACGCCGCGCCGTGCCCAGCGCACAAAGCGGTTATAAACCGTGGTCGGTGGGCCGTAAGCTTCAGGACAATCGCACCAGCGGCAGCCACTCTTGAGACGCTGGTCAAAGGGGAATCAGCGCCAAATTCTCCTCCCGATCGAACCGCATCCGGGTGCCTCGAGCCGGTACGGCCCATGGAGGCCGCGGTGACGGGACAGGAGATGGCGCGAGGATCCTGGCGGCCGAGCTCGGGTTCTTCGACGGCGATCAGATAAAGCCCACAGCGGACAACGACGCCAATCCGATATCGAGCGACCACTTCCTCAAACCGGACATTCAAAATCTCTAACCTGCGGGTCTGGCGCGAGCAGGGCGCCGTTGCATGCACCGCTGGTCTACGAGTACCGGGTCGCGATCGCCATCGTTCTGGCCAGCGACTGGTAACAACGGCGTTTCATTCCTGGCGATTTCAAACGCCTCGATCAGATGCAGGTCAGCCATCGGCCCAAATATTCCGTAACGTCTAGTTTGCGAACGGTGGTAACCGATGGCGCGTTGGTCGCCATGAGCAATTGAGCATTTATTTCGGTAAGGTCACTACCTCGCCTGAAAAAAGGGTCGCGAAATTCGGGGGGGGGAGGGTGGTCACAGGTCCGCTTCTTTGTGTGTGAAGCCGACCGCGATCCTAAAGAGCGTGGACGTCTGCTAATGACCCCCGAAGGCGACATCGAGTTGTTGTTGGACTTCCGCTTCACCTCCCAAGGGCGGATAACCATCCAATGCTCCCGAAGCGCCGGGATTGGCAACACCCCGGCAACCCCTTAGCGCTCGCGGAGGACGAAACCCCTAAGGGCTATTTCGCCGTTCTCCGTAAGATGCTACCAAAAGCCATTATTGATGGAGATTTTCGATGGTTAGGGCTCATTTCAAATCGGTCGTGTTCGTCGCTATTCTGATTGGAGCGACTTTCTTACTTCGACCTCTCGGTGCCGCCTCTGATGACGATGCTGCTATTGCCACCAGCCTTGCTGATATGCTTCGCGCGGCGCGCCAAGTAATCTCAAACAACCAGGTCCGGATCAATGACCCAAATCTGGGCGACAAAGGTCTGACCGGCCGTGTCGTCCTGGAACAAGCCCTCGTAATCTACAAGAAAAATACTGGCACCGACCCGGCAAGCATTGACCCAGCGTCCCGCCATGGGAGGCTTTTGCGCGCTCAAATGGATGCGATTGTGGAGGCGACCGACGCCAACCAGGCAACCATCAACGCGAAGGGGGTTGGCTTTAAGGGATTTATTCCGGCTGTTTTTGCGCGTCTGGTCAACGAAGCGTTCGAAAATCGAGCAAAGAACGAAGCGCAGGTGAAAGTAACAGCGCCCGAACAGCTGGTTAGAAACCGCAAGGCGCGACCTGATGCATGGGAAACTGACGTGATACGCACCAAGTTGGTGCAGCCGGACTGGGCCCGTGGTGAAGCTTATTCGGCTGAAACCCAGATCAGCGGTCGACAAGCGTTTCGCATGATGATGCCAGAATATTACGCGGCGTCGTGCTTGACCTGCCATGGATCGCCGAAGGGAGAAACCGATATCACCGGTTACCCGAAGGAAGGCGGTAAGGAGGGTGACCTCGGTGCGGTGATCAGCGTCACATTACTTAAATAGCAATGCACCAGGTCTGCCGCCTCTTTTAACCTCGTTTGAAGCCGATCGGCCGCCGGCAACAGCAAGCATCTTTCGGTTTGATGAGATTATGATGATGTCTCAGCTTAGCGTCCGCTCACGACTGATCATTCTATCGGGCATGCTGTTATGTACGCTGATTTTCACCAATCTGTTTCTGACAGCAAAGCTTGAAAATAATTCGAGAGCGGTCGCGACCGAAACTGAACTCAGCGAAGTCATCGAATCCGCAACCGGGGCCCGTATCGCATTTGGCGAAATGCGCTATTGGCTCGCAGATCTGGCGGTGAGCCTGCTTACGGCCTCTGAACGCAACGCCGCGGCAGCGCGCACGCGCATGGATGGCTATCTCGAACAGCTGGCAAAACAAAAGCCGGCTTTGGTGGCAAAGGTCCGCGTCGAGCGCGCGGCATTCGAGCAGTCGGCCAACGACGCGGTGGATAAGTATACCAACGATCAGCGCGTGCTCGGAAATTCTCTTTTGGCCCAGGCACGCAACCATAGCGTCAAGGTCGACGAATATTTGACCGGTCTTGTCGACGAACTGAGAGGGGAACTTACCGCTGAGCGCCAACGCATTACTGGAGAAGTCAGAGCTGCAACAAAGAGCACAATGATCGCCGATCTTGCGATTTTGGCGCTGGGAGTATTGCTTACCTTTGCCATTCTACGTTCGATTGCTATCCCGCTCCGCGAACTGGTTGCTACGATCGACCGTCTCAGCGCCGGAGACCTATCCGTATCAATTCCGGCTGCAAGTCCAAATGAAATAGGCGCCATGGCGGGGGCGCTTGGGCTATTTCGCGACAGTCTTCGAGCACGAGAC
This sequence comes from Bradyrhizobium sp., assembly GCF_049586575.1. Lineage (GTDB taxonomy): Bacteria > Pseudomonadota > Alphaproteobacteria > Rhizobiales > Xanthobacteraceae > Bradyrhizobium. The sequence continues at coordinate 3,329 of NZ_JBAVCF010000247.1, read as the reverse complement.
CGCTTCGCGGCTGAAGCGGAAACGCAGCGCAAGACCATCGCCGCGGCAATTGCAACGATCTCGGAAGGTTTCGTGTTGTATGATTCCGATGACCGCATTGTCTTGTTCAATGACCAGTTTCGCGCGATTTATCCTGGCCTTTCGGATGTAATCAGGCGAGGCATGGGATTCGATGAGCTGCTCGAATCGGTAATTTCACGAAAGCTCGTGGATCTCGGAAGTAAAAGTCCTGAGCAGTGGATTGCGGAACGCAAAGCGCAGCATCAGGGATCAGATGATTTTGTTGAATATCAATATCGGGAGCGGTACGTTCGAATTAGCGAGCGTAGCATTCAGGGCGGAGGCTCCGTTGCCATCTACACCGACATCACGGAGCTGAGACGCCGAAATATCGAACTTGAACAGGCGCGCGATTCCGCCGAAATTGCTTTGCGCGAGTTGCAAACGGCGCAGGACCGCCTTATCCAATCTGAAAAACTCGCCTCGCTCGGCCAACTCACCGCCGGCATCGCTCATGAGATCAAGAACCCGCTCAACTTCGTCAATAATTTCTCGTCGCTCTCGACGGAATTGATCGACGAACTCAATGATCTGCTCGGATCGGTTGCGATGGATACCGCTGCGATAGATACCAAGGTCCGCGCCGAGATGGACGAGCTCACGCAGATGCTCAAGCGCAATCTCGAAAAGGTCGTAAAGCACGGCAAGCGCGCCGATTCGATCGTCAAGAACATGCTCTTGCATTCGCGTGAGGGGGTGGGCGAACGTCGGCCCGCCGATATCAACGCGATTGTCGAAGAGAGTTTAAATCTCGCCTACCACGGCGCGCGGGCCGAGAAATCCGGCTTCAACATTACGCTCGAGCGCGACCTCGATCCATCCGCTGGAATAATCGATCTTTACCCGCAGGAGATTACGCGGGCGCTTCTCAATTTGATTTCCAACGGGTTTTATGCTGCCAATAAGCGTAAGGAAGCCGATAATGGCGGTTTCAAACCGTCCTTGACGGCAATCACAAAAAACCTCGGCCACATGGTGGAAATCCGGATCCGCGATAACGGCACGGGCATCCCGGCGGACGTCAGGGAGAAGATGTTCAATCCTTTCTTCACCACCAAACCTGCGGGTGAAGGTACCGGCCTTGGTCTGTCGTTGAGCCACGACATCGTCGTGAAACAACACGGCGGGAAGATCGAGGTCGACACCGAGTCAGGAAAATTTACAGAATTCATCATCACCCTGCCTCGCGCAGCGGCAGCGAAGACCCAGGCTGGAGGCCTAAATTGAGCGTTTATATACTGGTCGTTGATGACGAGCCCGACGTCGAAGATCTGTTCCGTCAGCAATTCCGGCGCGACATAAAGTCCGGACGCTTCACCATGGAATTTGCTGCGTCTGCGCCGGCCGCGCTAATCCGCGCTGTCGAGATCAAGAATCCGCCGCTGATCTTGATCCTGTCCGACATCAACATGCCCGGCATGAGCGGGCTCGAAATGCTGCCGAAGGTGCGCGCCGAACGGCCCGACGTTCCCGTCATCATGATCACTGCCTATGGCGACGCTGACACACGCCGCAAGGCAATCGATCGCGGCGCGGCGGGATTGTTGACCAAACCGATCGACTTCGTGCTGTTGCGCCACGAGATCGATGAACGGCTTGGGCAGGTCGCATGACGCAACCATCCTCGTCGTCGACGATGAGCCAGATCTGATGAGCCAGATCTCGAGGCTCCGGTCTTGCAGAAGTACGCCCGCTACGCGGAGATTTCAGTCGAATGACATTGTCCGGTGATGGTCCGAAACAGACATGTTCAAGGTCACTGACGATGTCCGTTACCAGGGGTGAGGCCGACATTCCCGCCGCGAAAGCCGATGTCTGGAAATGACTCAAAGCGACATCGGATCTGATCCGTCTCCGAGGGGGCCGTGGGCATTTCTCACCGCAGCTGGGTAGCAGGTGCTTTGGTTTAAGTATCGCAAACGCGAGGTCCCCAGGGACCACCTAGATGAATTGTACCCCGATACGGGTTTGCCTGGTCCAAACCACGACGCAATCGCGCATCGCACTCTGCCCTTCAATCTTGAGAACACACATTCGCGGAATCCCCGCGGAACTTACCACTTCAAGGTTGGCTCCTGTTTCGGAATGGTCACGAACCACACAGCTGACACCGCCGCCAGCGCCGAACGAGATTGTGCCTTGCTTCAGGATGCGCTGACGCGGTACTCGGCGGCGTTGGGGAGCGGCGGGCAGCACACTCGGTGTCGTTGTTGAACGTCGCTCTGCGTTTTTGATTTTGCCAAGCAAGCGTTCGATATCCACAGGTTTGGTGTCGAAATCAGCGCAGCCGACTTCCAAACTTTTTAGGCGATCACTCTCAAGCGAGTGACCGGTCAACACAATAATCGGAATCCAGGCGGTACATGGGTTCGCCTTGATAAGTTGGGTCGCTTCCCAACCATCCATTTCGCCCAGTCCCACGTCCATCAAGATGACATCCGGAAGTTCGCTCGCCGCCATGGCGACTGCTGACGGCCCGTCAATGGCACAGGTGACCGAGTAACCGCGGCGATGCAGCCGCCGCGTCAGCATGTCCCGGCTAACTTCATGGTCTTCGACGAGAAGAATCTTCGATATAGATTGGCACATCATTCGATCCCGCCCGACAACTCTGCACGACACCGATGGATTCAGAAGATAGTGCGCGAAGCTTGTGCCGAGATTGACGGGCGACGGTTTTGCAGCCCGCAACGATGGGGAACTGGGGGATTGGTTTAAAAAAGGATTATGCGGGTAGTTAACAATCAATTCACGTCGCTCGTGACGCTTGGTCATGGACGACAGGATGGATTTTCTAGAGCATGCTCTTGCCATCCTATGAGGGACAAAGCTGGCAGGCCGCGAACACGCCGAGATGTTGATAGAGTGAATTCCTGTTTGCTGCGGTGCATGAGTCCGGAGGTGGCCGGCCCAAAACGGACCAACTGGGCCGGTCTGATAATGTCTGTTGGTCGTCGTCGAGCTGGCGGCGAATGTCTGCTTCTGAGGAGGAGTCAAAGCGGACGAGGTCCTGGACGTACCTGCCGCGACTAATAAACGCAGTTGAACTGTGATCCAGTTCACCACGTGCGCGTCTAAAGCCTTTGTATATGGATGTTCAAATGATCAAACAACGAGGTTCGATCATGCCCGCTTTATTCGATTTTCTCTATCGGGAGTACTGCCGAACACGCCTTGCCGAGATGAGGAAACAGCATCTACTTGTTGACAGCCGAGAAGTACTCGAAACGAATTGCGATGCCGACAATGCCGATGGCGCAGCTGATCTG
>NZ_JBAVCF010000246.1:0-3668 GCF_049586575.1 Bradyrhizobium sp. | reverse complement strand
GCGTCGCGCATCAGACTATCTCCTCGCCTCGCGTGACGCTTGCGCCCGTTCCGACCGTTTTTTTTTCTGCTGTGCTCTCGCTCGGCTTGGTAATTCCGCATAAACTCATCAACTATTTCTTGGTCGGTTTGTGTCAATGCCGCCGCAACCGATTGTTGGATATCGTGTTCACCGGCCGTCAAATCGATGCCCAATTTGTCGGCTATTTGGATAAGATCGCGTCGGGCATTTCGGTCGCCGCGGGCGAACTGATCGACAAGATGTCGTATTCCAGCTGCGGCTTTTGTCAGGATCTTTTGCCCTTGTCTCTTTGGCATTTTTTCATTGAGCGCCCGTTTTAATAGTCCCTTGATATCCGGCACGATTGAGCGCTTCTGAAGTTTTGCGCCGAGTGGATTGCCGCTTTGTCCTTTTTGAAATTGATATTGCTTCGGCGGGTAACCCGGCCCCACCCGATATCCAACGTGGGAAGGCGGATTGTTTGCCCCCGTGACAGCTGGCAGCTGGCGGCCTTTGTTCAACTCTTTGGCCGAGCGGCGATGATCAGGTCGTGGTCGTCTCTGCATGACACTTCTCCGATTTACGCAGGAGCAATGCCGGGCTCCAGTTCGAGATACCGGCGCGAGGCATTTCTGACTGCTTGGCTGACGTTAACGGTGGTTCTTGAAGGTGAAGCGCCGCGCAACAGATTGGCGCATTATGCGCAGAGCATCGTCGGCAGGGCGCTTGTCGTATTCGTAATCGAGCTCTTTGAGCTCGTGAGGAATGTGTCTGGATTTCCAGTCGGCAACGAAATCAGTGAAACGATGATAGGCAGCAACTGCGCTGCCCGTTGTGTAATCTGGCTCCCAATAATTCGCACGGGTTCAGGTGTGGGACACCAAGCAACAACGTTCGTTCCCCCTGGTTGCGCAGATCGGAAAAATGAAGGGGGATGATCCAACTATGACGGGCCGTCGTCACGTCCGGTCAGGGGACGATCTCGGTACGTAGGATGCTGGTTGCCGTCCTCGGTACGTAGGATACTGGTCGCCGTCCCATCCCCCTTCCAGAACGCTGGCTTGGAGGAAAGACGATACGACGCACAGTCGCGTTTGGAAGGCCGAAAATGTAACGGGACGATAGCTACCGCAGACGACGGGTATTAATCACTTGGCCCGTCGGCAAAAGCTCGCGCTGCGTTGGGAAGCGAGCCATCATCTGCTAGACGAACCGTTTCTATGCCGCTTTGGTTCCGCCTGGCAAAAGGAACCGGTCCAGAAAGTTCCCAATAGCCAAAGTCCAGGATTACGGGCAATTCTCGTCTTTTGGATTTGGGCGCAGCGTATGCTCCCTTGCGCCCCCACGTCCTTCCCCGCGATCTAAGGGGTTCGCTCGCTGCAATCGATAGATCGCTTCTTCTTTGCCACCGAATCCGGGAGATGTCTGGATAAGCGGCTGATTGAAAAAGGGATTTTCGAGAGGATGGGGCGGTAGCTCACTCTGCATTCTACTAATGTGACCTTGCAATTTCAGTTTAGGGGCTTTGGGCTTCGATGGTTGGGATTCGAATTCATCGACGAGAACGGCGATGGTGAAGCGGCAACAGAACAAGAACCGAGCACAGCGTGTGGCGACTCAATGATGCCCGGAGCGGCAAATTGGCTGGCCCTCGAAGCAGAACAACAATGACGAAACGTGATCAGCACGACCCGGCCAGGACTGAGGAAGCCCTTCGCATCATCGCCAGTGTCTGCTCGATCGAAAGACGCGAAAAATCCTTTCCCACGTCCCAGCCCTTTGCGGCCTTCTGATTTTGCCTCTACCGGCACGCGCGGCTCCATCTTCGATGGTACGTGCCAAAAGATGGGAGGGCCTATAGCCGAAAGCCTAGGATGCGTTTGATGGTTGCGATCACCTGCTCCGCGGTGATCAGACGCGTGCATTCGAACTGCCGCGGCGTGTCCTTGTGACGCGGGCATGTAAAGAAGTCGTGGCGATCAAACGGTGCGAGCGGATCGTTCCAGCAGCTGTTGCAGGTATGGTAATTAATTACTCGATAGGGCGTGGCGAACTCGTTGCGAGGATGAGTGAAACCGGAGATCATCACCACTGGTGTTCCGACAGCCCAGGCAAGCCAGGAGAGGCCGCTCGATAGACCGACGAAAAACTCGGCATGTTTGAGCCAGCGCGCGCGCTCACCGAGAGGTTGATCGCCTGTCTGGTCTTCGGCGCCGGTCGGCAAGTGCGTCCACACGTTTCCCTGACCGTGGCTGCGCTTAAGATCGATACAAATGACGCGATATCCCGCGCCTTTTAGAAAATCGACGACCTCGTGCCAGCCGGTCGGATTATTCCAGTATTTGGCGCGCATAGTGCTCTGCACGGCGATGCAGACATAAGGCTCCGGAATGGGCCGGCTGTCGTCGGGAGTGAAGATGCGTGGCCGCGCTTCCGCCGGATCGACGCCGAGGATGTAGGCTGCCGCGCAGTGCAGACCGACGAACCGAAAGTCGCACGGCACCCGGTCTTTGTAGTCGTAGATCAATCCTTTCTGGAAGAACAGCACCACCGCATACGTGGCATAGAAGCGGTCATGATCGAGCTCTTCCTTGCCAACAAATTCGATGTGCGGATATGCATCGCGAAAGAGCGGAATGAGCTTGTCGTGCATTGCACACGTCAGGCGGCAGCCGTGTTCGTCCTGGAACTTCACGGCGTAAGCGAACCAGCCGATTGTGTCGCCAAGCGTCTCCACCGGAAAGCGGATCAGGACTTCGCGGTCGGCGGCTGAGTAATCGTGCTTTAGCAAGAGCTCATCCTGCTGCCAGACCTCGAGGCAAAAGCGCACGAAATAGCGCTTGCTCGAATTGACTCGCCCGGCCTTGATCGTCGTCTCGTAAAGGATATTCCCGGTGTCGAGATCGCTCAAGCGGATACGCCACGGGTGGTCGCTTTCCGGGAGGAGCACGCGGCAGCCGTCGTTGAAATCGAAGCGCAGGCCTTTAGGCCCTTGCTGGGTCGGAATCTCGGCGGGACCGTCCTTTTTGTCCGCTTCGGCCGGCGGCTTTGTATCCGACGCCGCGGTTGCACCCTGATCAGGCGCGGCTGGCACCGGCAAAGCCGGATCGGCGTGTGTTTGTTCGCTCATGGCAGGCCGCTGTGTAACATAGAAGCGACGACCAACTTGCACTCATTGTTAAGTGGCTAACCGAATTCCGGCACGGCCCCCCCTTACGGTGTCAGGAGCAACCGGCCATTCAACTCACAGAGCGGTTCGCCCTTGCGGCCGTCTTTAAGGGGAGCAGAAGACCTATGATTATGCTCAACCTCGCGTGGTTGATTTCTCGGGCACGTTCTTCGTTATCACTAGGGGTGGGAAGCAGACATACGAGTTGATCTCGCGCTGCACCGCGCCGATGCAATTGTCGATACCGACCGTGCGCCAAGCGGCGCTGTAGGGTGGCACGCCCTTCGCTTCGGGCAATTGAATCACTTGGGGGCGCAGCGGCAGAAGTTTGCTCTTGAGCAGCCTCGCTCCTTTGGGCGAGATCGAATAGCAGACTGTCCCGAATGCCCATGCCACCTTGAAGGCCTGCGGTCCAATTGATTGCTTCTGGAACGTTGCCGTTGCGGTGCGCATAAGTTGCTGATCGAACGTGGCGACGCACGACGATACGCCGGGAAGT
>NZ_JBAVCF010000245.1:0-8925 GCF_049586575.1 Bradyrhizobium sp. | reverse complement strand
TCGATGCTTTCGAGCGCGCCGGCCTGCCGCATCGGCGTCTCGAAGACTGGAAATATACCGACCTGCGCGCGCTGATGCGCGAAGTGCTGCCGCTGGCGGCTGCACCCGATGCATCGGCCCTGAAGCGTGGCGAAGCGGCGCTGGCTGAACTTAGGGCCGTAGATGCGTGCCGAATGGTGCTGATCGACGGCGCGCTGGCACCCTCGCTCTCGAATCTGGGCGCGGTGGAAGCTGGCGTTCGCGTGCAGATCTTGCGCGAAGTTCTGGAGAATAGCGCCGACGCTGCTCGCGCTGATCTGCTCGAGAATGGCACGGCTTCCGGCCCCATGGTCGCGCTGAACGCCGCCATGGCTACCGATGGCGTGGTGATCGATATTGCCGATGGAACCGTGCTTACCAAGCCGCTGCATCTTGTGCACGTCGCGACTAGGTCAACGGCTGCGACTTATACCCGTTCGTTCCTGAAACTTGGCAAAGCCGCGCAGGCGACGCTCCTGGAGAGCTTTGTCGCCGCTCACGATGCCAAGTCCTACCAGGTCAACGACACCGTCACCGTTTCTCTCGGCGACCAAGCCCATTTGCAACATGTGCGATTGATGGCAGATAGCCCGGATGCGACCAACATCACGACCGCGATCTTCACGGTCGGCGCGAAGGCCCGCCTCACCACATTTAACATGACGAGCGGCGGCGGCCTCAGCCGCTATCAGGGCTACCTCACTTTTGCAGGCGAAGGCTCGGAGGTAAACGTCAACGGCGTCAACCTCCTCAATGGCCGTCAGCACGCCGATACCACGCTGTTCCTGGATCACGCCGTGCCCCGTTGCACCAGCCGGGAAGTCTTCCGCGCTGTGGTCGACGATCGCGCGCATTCGGTATTCCAGGGCCGCATCATCGTTCAGCCCAAGGCGCAGAAGACCGACGCCAAGATGATGACGCGGGCGCTGCTGCTGTCAGACGAAGCCGAAGCCGACAACAAGCCGGAATTGGAAATCTTTGCCGACGACGTGACCTGCGGTCATGGCGCGACCACTGGCGCGCTCGACGAGAGCCTGTTGTTTTATCTGCGCGCCCGTGGCCTTTCCGAAAAGGAAGCCCAGGCGCTGTTGATTCAGGCCTTCGTTGGCGAGGCCATTGAATCCATTTCCAGCGACGCCTTGCGCGAGCTTGCGATTTCGACCGCGCAGCGCTGGCTGGCGGCACGGGGATGAGCATGCATCCGGCGGTCGCAAATGGTTCTTACGACGTCGCCCGCCTGCGGGAGGATTTTCCTGCGCTTGCGATGAAGGTCTACGGCAAGCCGCTGGTCTATCTCGACAATGCCGCGTCCGCGCAGAAGCCGAACGCCGTGCTGGATCGCATGACGGAGGCCTATAAAAGCGAATACGCCAACGTCCATCGCGGGCTGCATTACCTCGCCAATGCCGCGACCGAAGCCTATGAGGGCGGACGTGCCAAGGTCGCCCAATTTCTCAACGCGAAGCGGACCGAGGAAATTGTCTTCACCCGCAATGCGACGGAAGCGATCAACCTGGTGGCGTCCTCCTGGGGCGCGCCGAACATCGGGAACGGCGACGAGGTCGTGCTCTCGATCATGGAGCATCATTCCAATATCGTGCCCTGGCATTTCCTCAGGGAGCGTCAAGGCGCCGTGCTCAAATGGGTCGATGTTGACGACGACGGCAACTTCCTGATCGACCAGTTCGAAAAGCAGCTGTCGCCGCGGACCAAACTCGTTGCCATCACGCAGATGTCGAATGCGCTCGGCACCATCGTGCCGGTGAAGGAAGTCGTGAAGATCGCGCATGCCAGGGGCATTCCGGTCCTGGTCGACGGCAGCCAGGCGGCGGTTCACCTCGCCATCGACGTGCAGGACATCGACGCGGATTTTTATGTCTTCACCGGCCACAAGCTATACGGCCCCACCGGCATCGGCGTGCTCTACGCCAAATACAACTATCTCTTAGGCATGCGGCCCTATAATGGCGGCGGCGAGATGATCCGCGAAGTCGCGCGCGACTGGGTCAGCTATGGCGACCCGCCGCACAAGTTCGAGGCGGGCACGCCCGCGATCGTGGAAGCGGTGGGACTTGGTGCCGCGATCGATTACGTCAATTCGATCGGCAAGGAGCGCATCGCCGCGCATGAGCATGACTTGCTGGCTTACGCGGAAACGCGCCTGCGCGAGATCAATTCGATACGGATGATTGGCACCGCAAAGGGCAAGGGGCCGGTGATTTCTTTTGAAATGAAGGGCGCGCATCCACACGATGTCGCGACCGTCATCGACCGGCAGGGGATCGCGGTTCGCGCCGGGACCCATTGCGTGATGCCGCTTTTAGAGCGGTTCAACGTGACCGCGACATGCCGGGCCTCGTTCGGGATGTATAATACGCGCGAAGAAGTCGACCATCTGGCACAGGCGCTGATCAAGGCGCGGGAATTGTTCGCATGAACGGAACTGTCGAAGCCAAGGATCTGGAAGCCAAGGATCTGGAAACCAAGGATCTGGAAACCAGGACTTCCAACATGGAAACCTACTCGGCGTTGCCGCCGGACGAAACCGAGCGGCTGAGCGGCGAGATCGTGGCCGCGCTGAAGACGGTGTTCGATCCGGAAATCCCGGCTGACATTTACGAACTCGGCCTGATCTACAAGGTCGAGCTCAAGGACGATCGCTCCGTCGACCTGATGATGACGCTGACCACGCCGAACTGCCCGGCGGCGGGGGAGTTGCCGCAGATGGTGGAAAACGCAGTGGCGAGCGTGCCTGGCGTGGGCATCGTCAACGTAAACCTGGTGTGGGATCCCGCGTGGACGCCGGATCGCATGTCCGACGAGGCGCGTCTCGTGCTCAATATGTGGTGAAGTGTTCCGTTGCCGAAACTTTCTGGCGTCATCGAAACAGCGCTCTACGTGGATGACCTTGAACGGGCCCGCGCATTTTACAAGGAGGTGCTCGGGCTTGTGCCGCTGACAAGCGACCAGCGGTTTCTGGCTTTCGACGTCGGCGGGCGGAGCGTGCTGCTGTTGTTTCGACGGGGTTCGACGCTCGAACCGGTTCATTTGCCTGGCGGGACCATTCCGCCGCATGACGGCAGCGGGCCCCTTCACATGGCCTTTGCCATCGAGGCGGGCGAATTGCCGGGGTGGGAAAGCCGGCTTCGTGAGCACAATGTCGTTATCGAGGGCAGAACCGATTGGCCGCGTGGCGGTCACAGCGTGTATTTCCGCGATCCCGACAATCACCTGCTGGAGTTGGTTACGCCGGGAGTTTGGGCGATCTATTAACGAACGGCGCGGCTATCTGGATTCGTAGCGCGAGGCCTTCACAACGCGCCGTTGGTAGTTACTTTAGACTGATGATTTTCGCCGCCCTGATGCGGCGTAGAGGAAGACCGAAATGAACACCATAGCTCCAGCCTCTAAGCCGAAGCCTCGTCCTCGTCCGCAAGTGATGAGGCTGACGGAGGCGGCTGCCCAACGCATTGGGGAGCTGACCAAGCGCGCGGATTCCGAGATCGTCGGCCTTCGGGTCGGCGTGAAGAACGGCGGCTGCGCGGGGCAATCCTATACGGTCGAATATGCCCATGAGGTGCGCCCGACCGACGAGGTCGTCGAAGACAAGGGCGTCAAGATCATGGTCGATCCCAAGGCCGTGCTGTTCCTGCTCGGCACCGAGATGGACTACAAGGCCGACAAGCTGCAAGCCCAGTTCATCTTCAATAACCCGAACCAGATCGGCGCCTGCGGCTGCGGGGAATCCGTGCAGCTCAAGCCGGCGAGCATCGAGGACTGACGCTGAAAGATTCATGCTTCGTCGAAGCGTGAACATGGGCCGCCGATGGACCGCGATTTCCTGGTCGATTTATTCACCGACTTCGGCCCCGTGACGTTACGCCGGATGTTCTCGGGCTACGGCATTTCGGTCGACGGCATCAACTTTGCGCTGGCGCTACGCGCGGGTCTTTATTTCCGCGCCGACGAAGAGACCATTCCGCAATTCCAGGCCGAAGGATCGAAGCCGTTCCAGTATCAACAGCGATCGACCGCGAAGGTCGTCATCGTCAATTCGTACTGGGAATTGCCGGCGCGGCTGTTCGACGATTCCGATGAATTGACCGGCTGGGCGCGGGCAGCATTGGCGGCCGCGCAGCGCGCGGCGCTCGAGAAGCGCGTAAAGACGTCCAGGAAGGCCAAGAAGCGGGCGAAGCCAACGAGCAAAGCGCCGATATCAAGGAAAGCCGCACCGAAGAAGAAATCGGCCTTGCGGCAAGCCATGCAACGAAAGCGGCGTTGAGGAACTCAGGCGAGGCTTTACGCGACCTGGCCGCGGGTTTCGGCGACGTATTCCGGATCGGCCTCGCAGACCACGCGGTTGCGTCCGCCGCGCTTGGCGGCATAAAGGCAGGCATCCGCCCGGTCGATCAGCGAGTCCATATCGTCGCCCGGCTTGAGCATCGAGACGCCAACCGAGATAGTGACACGACCCAGGATCTCGCCGGTGGATTTCTTCTTCAATTCTTTCGACATCACCGCACGGCGAATGTGATCGGCGACCGTAAGGGCCTGACGTAGCGCCGTGTTCGGCAGCACGACGGCGAACTCCTCGCCGCCGTAGCGCGCGGTGATGTCTTGTCCCTTGATCGACTGCTTGAGCGACATCCCCACCAGTCGCAACACCTGGTCGCCGGTGAGATGGCCATAGGAGTCGTTGAAGGATTTGAAGTGGTCGATGTCGAACATCATGAGCGATAGCGGCTCGCCGGTTGAGATTGCATCCGCAACTGCGGTCTCAAGCGAATGATCGAAGTATTTGCGGTTCCCGAGGCCGGTTAAGGGATCGGTGAGGCTTTCAGCCCTGATCGCCTCGAGGCTCTGCTGCAGATTATTGATTTCCGTTTTGGACAGCACCAGCCGCTCTTCCAGGGCTTTGGTGGTGTCGCGCATCTCGTGGGTCGTCTTGACCAGCGAATCGACCACCTTCATGACCTGATCGCGATCCACCGCCTTCGAAAGCCGTTCGGTGGCGCCGGACAGGCTCGCATTGAATGCGGCCGACATGCCAAGCGCGTCGCCGATCAACTGCACCACGTCATCGATTTCGCCGATCACGCGCGCGCCGACCTTGTCGATACGGTCAGTCGTCTTGAGATGAGAGAGGTAAGTCTCGTAGATCTGCTCGAGGTCGGCCTCGGTCAGCTTGCCGTTGCGGGTAAGCGTCTCGTTGATGACCTGATTGAGCTGCGAATTGTATCCGGTGGCGTAGACGTACCAGATTTCATAATTGCGCGGGATTGCGGTTTGCCGCAGGGACCTGATCTGGCCGAGCGCGAGTTCCGCAAAGGCCAATGTGCGCTCATGTTCGTCCAGCACGGAACCATGTCCCCAACGACGGCGCGGAACCGCATCCCGCGCCCAAAATCATAAACTATAAAGGTTAAGCTACCGGAGGTTGATGAACGGGTCGTAAACGAGCGACCCGTACCCCGATACTGCCGAAGCGGAAAAGATCAGACGCGGGCGCGCACGGGACGCAGTAAAAACGCTGGAAGATGAGAATGATCAGCGGGTTCCGAAGCAGACGACGGGTTCTTGGTTGGGGACGGGCGACCGATCGACGGGGGACGCGGCGGGGAGGATGGGATTACCGGCGTCGTCGCCGCAGCGACAACCGGAGATTGTATCGTCGGGGCGGGGTTGCGGCCCCCGTTGCTGCCGGCGTCACGTTCGTGGCGCCGTTTGCGCCCGCCGCGCGAGCCTTCTCTTCCGCTATCCCGAGACCGTTCCTTGCGTTCGCGAGGAGCGGCTTGCTCCGACTCCGGCGCTTTGGAACTGCCTTCGGCGAATGGAATGCTTTGTCCAATCAGCTTTTCGATCGCGCCGATTGATTTATGGTCGAGCGAGGTGACGATGGAAATCGCGGTGCCGGCGCGGCCGGCCCGGCCGGTTCGGCCGATCCGATGAACGTAATCGTCGGCGTGATGGGGAACGTCGAAATTGAAGACGTGGCTGACGGCCGGAATATCGAGGCCGCGAGCGGCAACGTCGGAGGCGACGAGGAGCGGAATCTCGCCTTTGCGGAATTGATCGAGCGCCGCCGTGCGGGCGGACTGGTCCATGTCGCCATGCAGGGCGCCAACGCTGAAGCCGTGCTTTTGCAGCGACTTGTGTACGACGGCGACTTCGCGTTTGCGGTTGCAGAAGATGATCGCGTTGTTGAGGTCCTTGGCTTCGCGCAACAGGCGGCGGAGGACATCGCGCTTGTCATGCGCTTCGCGCCCCGAGGCAACCTGCAACTGGGTGATCGTGGCGACGGTCGTCGCAGGCCTCGAAACCTCTACCTTCTCGGGATTGTGCAGGAAGGTCTCGGTGATGCGCCTGATTTCCGGCGGCATCGTCGCGGTGAAGAACAGCGTTTGGCGGGTGAACGGCACCAGTTTGCAGATGCGTTCGATGTCGGGGATGAAGCCCATGTCGAGCATCCGGTCGGCTTCATCGATCACGAGCAGTTCGACGCCCGTGAGCAGCAATCCGCCGCGTTCGGTGTGGTCGAGCAGCCGGCCCGGTGTCGCGATCAGAACGTCGACGCCGCGAGTCAGTTTGGTATCCTGGTCGCCAAAGGAAACGCCGCCAATCAAGAGCGCCACGTTGAGTTTCTGGCCGGCGCCGTAGCGGTCGAAGTTCTCCTTGACCTGGGCGGCGAGTTCGCGTGTCGGCTCGAGGATCAGGGTTCGAGGCATCCTGGCGCGGGCGCGGCCCTTTTCCAGGATCGTGAGCATGGGAAGGACGAAGGCCGCGGTCTTGCCGGTGCCGGTCTGGGCAATGCCGAGAACATCGCGGCGGGCCAGAACGTGGGGAATCGCCTGTTCCTGAATGGGGGTAGGGGTGGTGTAGCCGGTGGCCGCAACCGCGGCGAGCACCTTGTCGGATAGACCGAGATGAGAAAAAGACATTGAGCCTCTAATCGAAACCGCCGTTCGGAATCGAAAGTAAATGGCGGTCGCGTTCGGCCCCGAAACGGCGCGCTTGATGAAGCTCAGGGGCAGTGAAAGGACGCTGACCAGCGGGCGGATCAACTTATGAATCGTATTCGACCCAAATCCGCTTTGACCGCGAACATAGGGTCGAAACGGCCAAAGTCAATCTTGGAACGGGCAAAAGGCCGAAAAAGCTTAACGTTTTCGCACAAATAACCGGCTTTTTGTCATTCGGCCTTCAAATCCCGGATGGACATGGCAACTTGCAGGCCGTGGGGGAATGGTGACGTTTGCAAAAGCCCGGCTCGATACGCTGACGGATGGCGTGTTCAGCGTCGCGATGACATTGCTTGTTCTCGACGTTCGTTTGCCTGAAGACTTCCATCCAGCTGAAGCTCAGCATACCCGCCGCATCGTCAGCGAAATGGCGGAGACCGTCAGCCACAAGCAGATCCCGGTTTATTTCGATCAGATGGTCGACGATGTGTTCTTGAACGGCGCCGACAAGCCGAAAGCCGATACGGCAAAGGATTCGGGAAAATCCGGCGAGCCACAGCAGCAAGTCGCTGGGTTATCCCCGGCGGCCATCCGGCGGCCGCCGAAAGAGGACTCGGTCAATGCGCCGATCGCGATGTTCTCTCGCCACAATGGCGGCTGGACCGTCGTGTCTGACCGCGACAAGCTGGCTGTCGTTTCGCGAATTCAATAGGCTTCTGGTCTACTACACCCACCTGATGTCGTATCGCTGCGCCATTCGCGAGGTGCGCATCGGGATCGATACGTCGGTGCCGAACCAAGTGCTGAAGATGCCGCCGTGCGGCATGAAGGATCCGAGCGCCATACCTTACGAAGCCAAGCCATATCTCAAGCTGCCGCCCTCGAGCCAATTTGTCTCGGTCGAATTGACGTATCGCGACGGCAGCGTGTCGGAGATCAAAAGCTTCCGCCGCTAACAATCTAACGGGATATCGGGATATAAGGTGCCCGCGCAGGACTTTGCGGAGGTGCCGATGCCCAAAACCCTTCAAACGCATTGCTGCATCGTTGGCGGCGGCCCGGCCGGCATGATGCTGGGCTATCTGCTGGGCCGTGCCGGCATCGAGACGCTTGTCTTGGAAAAGCACGCTGATTTTTTCCGCGATTTCCGCGGCGATACCGTGCATCCCTCGACCTTGCAGGTGTTGGACGAGTTGGGTCTCATCGACGGCTTCCTGAAGGTACCGCATCAGCAATTGCAAAAAATGGACGGTCTGTTCGGCGACGAGGCCATCCGCATCGCCGACATCAGTCGTCTGAAGGTCAAATACCCCTTTATCGCGATGATGCCGCAATGGGATTTCCTCAATTTCCTGCGCGAGAGCGGCAAGCGTTTTGCGTCGCTTCGGGTAATGATGAACGCCAATGCCACCGGCCTGATCCGATCGGGTGACGCGGTGGTTGGCGTCAAGGCCGATACGCCCGAGGGGCCCGTCGAAATCCGCGCCGGGCTAACGATCGGATGCGACGGGCGGCACTCAATCGTGCGGCCAGGGGCCAACCTCGACGTGGAAGAAATCGGCGCACCGATGGACGTGCTGTGGTTTCGCTCCGGCCGGCGGCCAAACGAAAACGAGAGCCTGTTCGCGCGCGTTAAGACCGGCAAGATGCTCGTTACCTTCGACCGTGGCGACTATTGGCAGTGCGCCTATGTCATCGCAAAGGGCCAGTTCGATGCCGTGAAGGCGCGGGGGTTGGATGCCTTTCGCAACGACGTCATCGGCATGGCGCCGATCCTGGGTGAGGGGATGTCGGACGTGAAAACGTGGGACGACGTCAAGCTGCTGACGGTTGCAATCAACCGGTTGGAGCGGTGGTCGCGGCCGGGATTGCTCTGCATCGGCGATTCCGCGCATGCGATGTCGCCGGTCGGCGGTGTCGGCGTCAACCTGGCCATTCAGGATGCGGT
>NZ_JBAVCF010000244.1:0-14635 GCF_049586575.1 Bradyrhizobium sp. | reverse complement strand
ACAAGGCGACCTTCTACGGCGGCGGGGCCAAGGGATATACGGACTACCCGGCGCTCGAGTCCGCTGGCGCTGCCGAGTGACGTCCGCGCGTCCACAGTAGGTCCCTCGGAAGACGTCTGGCGCTTTTCACCAGGGTAGTGCCGGATCACCGGCCGGTGGCCGTTGCGAGATAGAACCTCTCCCCCTCACGTTGGCGTGAGGGGGAAGGAATGTTTGCTCCGGCGCGGGGTAACACCATCAAGCCTTGCAAGGTCTTATATCCGTCCGCCAGCAGGAGTAGTGCATGCAAAAATCCGCCATCCGGCTCTTGACGCTCGCCATGTTTGCGATGGCGTCAGCCGCAGTTTACATGGCCGCACCGGTGAAAGCCGCGACGGAGAACGGCACGGCGGCCAAGAAGAAGCACAAGAAAGTGCACTCCGAAAGCGGGCAGATGCGCGCTCCCGCGACCTCTTCGCAGTATCCGCCCAATATGAGCGACGACCCGAACCGAAAGATCAGCTACTGAGAGTCAAATCGGCCCTTCATACCGGCCGCCAGCCGTACCCGGTGTCGAGCACGGTTTTATGCCTGGCTGCGCCATAACCAGATCGTCAGCGAGCCCGAACGCCCCCGAATGGGGGTTTGCTCCGGCCCGGCCAGACAACCCGATTTGAACAGGGCACAATCTCGCCCGGCCGCATGAAGCAGTTCGTCGCTTACCGAGAGTTCTGCGCCGTGTCTTGCCGCCACTTCCATCAGCCGGCTCGCCACGTTGACGGTGTCACCTGTCGCCGTGATGTGATGATAACTTCCGCCGCCGAGCCGTGAGGCAACGATCACGCCGAAATGGGCGCCGACCTTAAATCCAAGTTTCGACGGGGTCGTCAGCCGCAGCGAGGCCAGCCATCGTCCGGTACTGCTGCAAAGCCTGAGCGCACACTCTGCCGCCCTCGCCGCATCGTCCGGGGTAGCCCTGGGCAAGCCGAACAGAATCATCGCGCCGTCACCCAGAAAACTCGTGATCATCCCGCTGCAAGCGACCGCTTCCCTGTCGACCAGAGCATGAAACTCCTTCAACAAATCGCGCGTGCTGTCCGGCCCCACCTGTTCGCTCAGGGATGTGAAACCGGACAGATCGATAAAGACGACCGCAGCATTCTGGCGGACCGGTTCAGCAAGGAAATCCGGATCTCGAGCCAGCCATTTTTGCATCGCGGGCGCCTGAAACCGTTCGAGCAGTTCATTTCTGGCCGCAAAGTATTGTGCCTGCCGCCGGCCCGACCACAGCTGCAATGACCCGAAAAAGACGATTGGCACGGCGGCTGCGGCGATGGGCACCGCGGCACTCATGGCTATTCCGGAGGAAAACGCCAGGAAGTTTGCCGCTACCCAGATCAGCACGACGGCCGCAGCGGCGATTAGTCCGACTGCATTTTGCCGCCACGCGAGAAGACCAACAAGCATTGCAGGCAACAAGACGGCAACGACGCCGTCGGCAATGCGGACAGATTCGTCCTGCAATGGACCATCGCCAGCCACGAGGTGGTCGATGGCCGTGGAAATGACCTCCACGCCTGGCAACAGCCGGTCAAAGGGGGTCGAGAAAAAGTCGCCGCCGCCACTGACTGCGGCGCCAACAACAACGATCCGATTGCGGATATCGCCGGGCGATATGTCGCCGGCAAGGACCGACGCCGCGCTGATCGTTCGGATCGTCCTCCGCGGGCCATAGAATGCAATCGGCAGACCATGATCGGCGTCGATTGGCACGGAGCGTTGACCCAGCGTCAAACGATCCGGCTCGATCGCAGGCTCCTTTCCGACCGCCAGCGAGGCGACGCGGAGCGGAAATGACAATTCGACCATATCACGCGTACGAAACAGCATCGGGATGGAACGCGGCGTGCCAGCTTGATCCGTCGCCACATTGGCGATGCCAACTTTGGCATGATCGGCGAATCTCTTCAGAGGCAACAGGAATTTCTCAGCCGTCGGGAGCCGCGCGAGCGGACCCTTGTCATTCCCAGAAGAAACCGACTGGCTGGCTTCCGGGAAGATCGCCGCGGCGGCAATGACAGCCGGACACGCTGCGAGCGATTTTTCAAGAGCCTCATCGGCATCGGGAGCACCGTTGTCGAGCAAAAGCAGATCGACGGCGACGACCTTTGGCTCCAGCCGGGCGATCGCATCAACGATCTTTGCAAGATCGACCCGGGAAAGCGGGTAGGCGCCCCGCAACTTCACGATATCGTCGTCAATGGCAACGATGGTCACGAGATCCGGCGGTGTCCTTCTTCCGCGCGCAAGCGTTCGAATATCGATCGTCGTGGATTCGATGCGATCAAGAAATCGCAGCCCGCCTCGGCTGTGCTCGAAATAAACGCCACCGCCCCAGATCGCTGCCAGAATGACGGCAATCGAAGTCTGGATAGGGCGGCTGATCATCAACGTTTACTGTCCGAGGCGAGCCAGCAAGGCCGCCACGCGCGCGGGAGCCCAGCGCTTCACCGTCAGGGGCGCGCCCGCTTCGACGTCCACGCCTTCGCCAGGCCGCAGGGTTATACTGTGACTGCCCGTTCGCCGTCCGACGGCGACCCGTCCGTTGACGACGAAGACCGAAGTCTTGTCTGCGGCGACATCAACCGCCCACTTCGTGCCGCGGACCGCAGCAATCGCCTGCGGTGTAATGACCTGAAATTTGTTTCCGCCGGATTTCGGCAGGGCCTCAATCAACAGGGCTTTGCCGCTGAGTTCGACCGCATCGACGCGGCCGTTACGGCCGCTTTGGAGATTATATCTGGCGCCATTTTCGGCGACGATCGTAATCCCAACCTCACAGTGCAACGTTTGCGTCATGCCCGACGAGTATTCCGAAGAGCATCCCGAATTGGCGGGCTGCGCCACAGCGATTTCAATTGAGCTCAACGCATATGCGAGCAGAATAAACCCCGCCTTGAATAACTCTTTCATGACCAACTCCAACTTTACTATGCAGGGGATCGCGTGGGCTATTCTGCCACGTTGTCATGTGCGGCGGCAAAGGAAAGCGCCGCCCCTGGATGCGACGGAGAAGCGCAGAAAAACGGAAGCCTGCCCGTGATGATTATGCTGGAATCGGCGGATCGCCGTACTGGACCGCTTGCGGATGGCCCTCATCGTCGATCGAGACGTAGGTGAAGTTGCCGTCGGTCACGAGAATCGGCTGCATTTCCCTGCGGCGCAGGACCCAAGCCTCAAGGTGGACCGTGACCGAAGTTCGGCCGACCTTCACCAGATCGGCATGCACCGAAACCAGGTCACCGACATAAACGGGCTTGCGGAAATTCATCGCCTCGATGGCAACCGTGACGGTGCGTGATTTCGCGAGCTTGGAAGCGAAGATGCCGCCGCCGACATCCATCTGGCTGAGCAACCAACCGCCGAAAATATCGCCGTTCTGGTTGGTGTCGGCCGGCATTGCCAGCGTGCGGATGCAGAGATCTCCGCAAGGCGCGGCTTCGGTGACGGGCGGGGCGTGAACGGCTTGGGTATCGGTCATGTCAAACGGGGCTCATCACATGCGAATTCAGACTATTTGAAACCATCCCAGCCGGCATCCGGCGTGAACCGGCCACCGAACTTCGCGGCGAGTGTCCGCAACGCCGATGCCACATTCGCAGGGCCGCGCGTCCGCGCATAATTCAACGGACCGCCGCGGAACGGCGCGTAACCGGTGCCGAAAATCATGGCGCCATCGACCATGTCGGGATCGTCAACGATTCCTTCGCGCAAGCATGCCACGCACACATTCGACATCGGCAGGATCAGTCGGTCGATCATCTCCGGATCAGGCTCCGTGGTGTTCGACGCCTGCGCCTTGTCGGCCTTGCCGCCGGTCCAGACATAAAAGCCCTTACCCGTTTTGCGGCCGAGCTCGCCCTTGGCAACCTTGTCGCGCAGCCATGCCGGCGTCGGCGGCAGCATGTCGCCAAATTTCGAACGCAGCATGTCGCCGACCGCAAGACAAATATCGAGCCCGACCTGATCAGCGAGTTCGATCGGTCCCATCGGCATGCCGAACTTTTCCGCGGCCGCATCGATCACCGACTTGTCGACGTTCGCATCGAGCATCACCATGGCTTCCAGCATGTAGGGCGTCAGCGCACGGTTGACGACAAAGCCTGGCGAACTCTTCACTGGCAGCGGCAGGCGATCGATGGCGCCGACAAAGGCCAGCGCTTCCTTCAGCAATTGCGGGTCTGTGGCGTCGTGGCTGACGACCTCGACCAGTTGCAGGCGCGATACCGGATTGAAGAAGTGCAGGCCGAGCAACCGCTCCGGCTTTGTCAGCGTCGTTCGCAGATCCTGCAGCGGAATGCTCGACGTATTGGTGGCAAGGATCGCACCCACCTTCATCCGCGGTTCGAGGCCGGCATAGACCTTCTGTTTCAGCTCAAGCTTCTCCGGCACCGCCTCGATGATCAAATCGGCGGTACGGACTCCCTCGCCATCGAGGTCGGGAATCAGCCGGTCGAGTGCATCTCGCACATCCGTGCGCTTGCGAATGATCTTGCCGAACAGATCGGCCGCGCGCTTCATCGCGCCGGCGATCGGCTCCGGCTTCATGTCGGCCAGCGTTGCCCTCAATCCCTGGTTGGCGCACCAGGCGGCGATGTCCCCGCCCATGGCGCCGGCGCCGATCACATGGACATGCTTGATTTGGTTGTCCGAGCCGGCGTGTTTCTTCATCTGATCGCGCAGGAAGAATACGCGGATCAGGTTTTGCGCGGTCGGCGTCACCATCAGGTGCGCGAACGAGCTCTTCTCGGCTGACAGCATCGTGGCCTTGTCGCCGCCATGCTTCTCCCAGAGGTCGATCAGCCCGTAAGGCGCGGGGTAATGTTCGGGGGATGCGGACTTCGCGGCCTCGGAGCGCATGCGCGAGGCGAGAAGCCCGCGCACCGGGCCGGCATTCAGCACCGCGTTGAGAAAGCCGGGCTGGGAGCGCTTGAGACGGCCGAACACCGCGTCTTTGACCGCATTGCGGACGTGACGCTCCTCGGTTACGGCATCGACGAGGCCAAGCGACCTCGCGCGCCGCGCATCTATCGTCTTGCCGGTCAACATCAGCGTCATCGCCTGCATCGGATTGATGAGACGGGTGAAACGCGCGGTGCCGCCGAGGCCGGGATGTAGCCCGAGCATCACTTCGGGGAAACCAAAGCGCGCACCGTCAATGGCAATCCGCATCTGGCAGGCCAGTGCGACTTCCAGTCCACCGCCGAGGCAGAAGCCGTGGACTACGGCCACGGTTGGAAACTTCACCGCCTCCAGGCGGTCGACCACGGCATGGGCGCGAGCGATCTGCGTCTCGACCGCGGCCGGATCGGTCGCGCCGCGGAATTCAGTGACATCCGCACCGGCGATGAAGCCGGAGGTTTTGGCCGAGCGAATGACAAGCCCGGCCGGCCGCTCGTTTTCGAGCGCCGCCAGCACGGTGTCGAATTCGGTGAGCACATCCGCCGACAAAGTGTTCGCGCTGGCGCCTTCGCGATCGAACAGCAGCCAGGCAACGCCATCGGAATCGCGCGTCAGCTTGAAGTGACGATAAGGCCCGCTCACGGCCGGCGGACCGAGTTCAAGAACGCGATCGGAGAGTACGTCGAGGATATGGCTTTCCATGACGCTCCCTATACCGTTTCGATCAGCATGGCGCCGCCCAGCCCGCCGCCGATACATTCGGTGGCGATGCCGCGTTTGGTGCCGAGCCGTTTCATCGCGTTGACGAGGTGCAGGACGATGCGGTTGCCGCTGCAGCCGACGGGATGGCCAAGGCTGATCGCGCCACCATCGACGTTCAGCCGCGCGCGATCGAGCTGCCCCGCGGCTTCATCGAGGCCCAATATCTCGCGGCAGAACTGTTCGTCGTTCCATGCCGCCAGGCATCCGAGCACCTGCGTCGCGAAAGCTTCATTTAATTCCCAAGTCTCAACGTCCTGGAGAGATAATTTGTTACGCTTCAAGAGTTCGGTCGCCGACATCACCGGCCCGAGCCCCATGATCGAGGGATCAAGCGCCGCCCATTGGCTATCGACGATCACGGCTTTCGGCGTCAGGCCATGTTTGGCGACAGCCGCCTCCGAGGCAAGAATGGTCCAGCACGCGCCATCGGTGATCTGCGAGGAGTTGCCGGCCGTCACCTGCCCCCATGGCCGCTCGAACACCGGCTTGAGCGTGGCGAGTTTTTCGGGCGTGGAATCCGGGCGCACGCCGTCATCGTGATCGTAGAATTTGCCGTCGCGCGCGAATGCGGTCTCGACCTCGCCCTTCAGGAAGCCGCTCTCCTGCGCATGCGCCAATCGCCGGTGGCTTTCGACGGCATACGCATCCGACTGCTCGCGCGTGATGCCGAAGAGATGGCCGACGACCTCGGCGGTCTGCCCCATGTTGAGTTCGGTGATCGGATCGGTCAGGCCGCGCTCGAGCCCGATGATCGGCTTGAAATAGGCCGGACGCGCTTTGGCGACCGCGGCGAGCTTCGCCAGAATCCCCCTGGCGGTCGCCAACCCCGCGAACCAGCGCACGCCCTGCTGCGGCCACACCAGCGGCGCGTAACTCAGGGCTTCGGCACCTCCGGCGAGGATCAGATCGGAGACACCCTCGCGGATGTAGCGGTAGGCGGTATCGATCGACTGCATGCCGCTTCCGCAATTGATCTGCACGGTGAAGGCGACCATCTTCTCGCCCATGCCGAGCCGTAGCGCCGCGACCCGCGCCGGGTTCATCTCATCGGCAATGACGTTGACACAGCCGAGAATGACCTGATCGAAAGCGTCGGGCGCAAAAGGCTGGCGGGCGAGCAGCGGCCGGCCGCACTGAACGGCGAGATCGACCGGAGTGAAGGGTCCGGGGCCCGTGCGTGCTTTCAGGAACGGCGTGCGGCTGCCGTCGATAATGAATACCGGAGCCGCCATCAGCTTGCCGCCCTCTGCTCACCCAGTTCCTGGAAGAACTGGCGCACGTTCGGCTTCTTGTAGATCGGCGACAGCGCTTCCGGCGCGAAATCGTCAACCTCAATCACCTTCGCAACCGCCTCATGCGCGGCCTTGAACTGTTCGCCTTCGGCTTGCGTGATGACACCGCGCTTCACCGCCTCCTGCCAATCATGCAGGTGAGCCGCACGCATGCGCTTGGAAATCTCCTCGGCGCCCGTCACCAGAAGGAAGGCCTTCTCCAGCCGCGCTACGCCGCGATCGTCGTCGACATGCGAGAGGTCCGGCGTCAGCCGGTCGCGCGCCGCGGAAGGCTCCAGCACCAGCTGGGCGCATTCGTGCACCACGCGGTCGGAAGGCCCGAGCACGCGCGCGCCAAACGGCTGCACAACCAACTTCAGAATAACCGCAACAAAGCGATTGGGAAGGTTTGCGAGTATTTCGGCAAAGCGGCTTTCGATGGTGCGGAAGCCGCTCGCCATGCACCATTCGAGCGCCGCGAAATCGGCCGCCTGGCGTCCCTCGTCCTGCCAGCGCTTGAGCGCCGCCGACAACAAATAGAGCTCGGACAGAATATCGCCGAAGCGCGCCGACAGCATTTCCTTGCGCTTGAGCGCGCCGCCGAGCGTCAACAGCGCCATATCGGCGCAGAGCGCGAAGGCCGACGAATAGCGCGACAGCTGCCGATAGAACCGCGTCGCGTCACCGGCATCGGGTGCCGGCGCAAACATCCCGCCGGTCCAGCTCCGGCCGAAGGCGCGGAACAGCGTGACCACGCTGTGCCCGACATGCTTCCAGAACGCGTCGTCGAAGGCATCGAGGCCCTTGGCGCGATCTTGCTCGCCGAGCGCGTTCATTTCCAGCAGGAGATACGGATGGGCGCGGATTGCGCCCTGGCCAAACACGATCAGGTTGCGGGTCAGAATATTGGCTCCCTCCACCGTGATGCCGACCGGCACCGACCGATAAAGACTGCCGAGATAGTTCTGCGGCCCGTCAATCACGGCCTTGCCGCCGTGAATATCCATGGCGTCGTCGATCGCAATGCGCATGCGCTCGGTCGCTTGCAGCTTCATGATGCCGGAAATCACCGCCGGATGGCGGCCTTCGTTGAGCGCCGCGCAGGTCAGCCGTCGCGCTCCATCGAGCAGATAGGCGGTGCCGGCGATGCGGGCGAGCGGCTCTTCGATGCCTTCGAACTTGCTGATCGAAATCCCGAACTGTTCGCGAATTCGCGCATAGGCGCCCGTCGTGCGCGCTGCATAGGCCGCACCTGCCGCCGACAGCGACGGCAGCGAAATGCCACGCCCGGCGGCGAGCGCCGTCATGAGCATCTTCCAGCCCTGGCCAAGACGTTCCTGCCCGCCGACGATGTAGTCCATCGGAATAAAGACGTCCTTGCCCCAGTTCGGGCCGTTCTGGAACACCTGCATCGCCGGCAAGTGGCGATGGCCGATGCTGACGCCCGGAAGGTCCGTCGGGATCAGCGCGACCGTGATGCCGAGCTCATCCACGTTGCCGGCGAGATGGTCGGGATCGTAAGCCTTGAAGGCCAACCCGAGCAGTGTCGCGACCGGGCCAAGCGTGATGTAGCGCTTGTGCCAGTTGAGACGGAGGCCAAGCACTTCCTTGCCTTCGAAATTACCCTTGCAGATGACACCGGAGTCGATCATCGAGGCGGCGTCCGAGCCGGCCTCCGGACTGGTCAAGCCGAAGCAGGGAATGTCGCGGCCATCGGCCAGCCGCGGCAGCCAGCGCGCCTGCTGCTCTTTCGTGCCGAAGCGCATCAGCAGTTCGCCGGGCCCGAGCGAGTTCGGCACCATCACGGTGACGGCGGCCGCCAGCGAGCGCGACGACAGCTTGCGCACCACTTCCGAATGTGCGTAGGGCGAAAAGCCCAGGCCGCCGTGCTCTTTCGGGATGATCATCCCGAAGAATTTCTTCTGCTTGATGAAGTCCCAGACCTCTGGCGGCAGATCGCGCCATTCCCAATTGATCTTCCAGTCGTCGAGCATCACGCAGAGCTCGTCGACCGCGCCGTTGAGGAAGGCCGTCTCTTCGGCCGTCAGCACGGCCGGCGCCTGGTTGAGCAACTTCGACCAGTCCGGGTTGCCGGCGAAGAGATCGGCATCCCACCAGACGTCGCCCGCCTCCAGCGCCTCGCGCTCCGTGTCGGACATCGAGGGCAAAACCCCGCGTGCCCAGGAGAAGATCGGCTTGGTGATGAAATCGCGGCGGAAGGAGCTCATGGCGATGTCCTCATGGTCAGCGGCGCGGCGAACGAGAGCTACGATGATGCCAATACACGACTCACTAAGCGGAATGCGTCAGAATTTGGTTGATACACCGCATTCAAAACAAAACGAAATTGATGCGCAGGCGCCCGGCAGGATAACGGCGGGCAGCTTGAGCAGTTCCGTAATACCATCAGTAGCTTAAAGGGGTACTAATCCGGCCGCGCCATCTCGAACATGGCGTCCTGGCGGATTTCGAAATAGTCGCCCTTGCGGCCGGCCCGCACGATGGGGTGCGCGAGCGCGGTTTGATACACACCGTCCTTGATCATGGCCTTGTCGATATGGACGGCAACGACCTCGCCGAGCGTGAGCCAGGCGTTGGCCTTCTTGCCGTCGGCGCCCTGCAACTGAACGATCTGCGTCAGCTTGCATTCGAACGAAACCGGGCTTTCGCCAACGCGCGGCACGTTCACGAGCTTGCAAGGCACGGCGGTGAGGCCTGCAATCGAAAACTCGTTGACCTCGTGGGCCACATGCGCCGAGGTCGCGTTCATCTGCTGCGCCAGATCGCGTGTGGCAAGATTCCAGACGAACTCGCCGGTCTCCTGGATATTGGCGACGCTGTCCTTCCAGGAGGTCGAGGAAAA
Source organism: Bradyrhizobium sp. (assembly GCF_049586575.1). Classification (GTDB taxonomy): domain Bacteria; phylum Pseudomonadota; class Alphaproteobacteria; order Rhizobiales; family Xanthobacteraceae; genus Bradyrhizobium. Next base: position 4,798 of record NZ_JBAVCF010000244.1, on the reverse strand, counting down.
TCCGATGATCGGCGGCGTATAGCAAAAGCCGTTGAAGAAGCTATAGGGCGCCAGATTGACGTTGCCCTTGGCATCGCGCGAAGAGATCCAGCCGATCGGACGCGGCGCGATGATGGCGTTGAACGGATCGTGTCTGAGACCATGGCCGTTCTTCGGCTCGTAATAGTGTAAGTTCCTGGGGCTTGTTGCATCCACGATCTGTTTTTCCTGCTATTTTCTTGAAGCCTTATTTCCGGCTGCGCGACCCAAGCCCGGCGAGCAGGAAATCGATCATCTGCTCGATCTCTGCGTGAGGCTTCCCGGGTTTGTTCATCGCCTGGGCAATCATCTGCGGATGGAAATAGCCGAGCATCGCCTGACAGGTGCACATGGCCGCCAGCGGCACATCCGTCACCTCGAATTCGCCCGAGGCCGCGCCTTGCGCGATCACGCCGCCGATCGCTTCAACGATCGTCTGCATGTGCGCAACGCAGACTTCCCAGCTCTCCTCCATCGCGATCTCGACCATCTCATGCAGCTTGGAATCGCCGACAAAGCGCTCCGAGTTCATGCGGTGGATCGTCGTCAACAACTCCCGCAGACGGGGGGTCGCCGGGCCAGGTTTGACCAGGATCGCTCTGGCCACGTCCTCGACCTCGCCCATCAAGATACGGGCGACACCCTCATGGATTGCCTTCTTCGAATCGAAGAAGCGATAGACATTGGCCGGGCTCATGCGCAGCGCTTTGGCGATGTCGCCGACGGTGGTCTTCTGATAGCCGAGTTCGCGGAACAAGCGTTCCGCCACCACAAGAATGCGTTCCCGGGTGTCCGTCTCCGTATGTTCGGCAGTCAGTGTCATTTCTGTACTCGGTTCACCCTACTCGATTCGAGATCGAGCAGGGACTTTCGCGGACCAACACCTCGCCCGCTCCAATGTTCAATCATTCCGCCGCCTCAGCAAGCGGAAATGCGGGTTTGGCAATGTCCTGATGTTGCGGCGCAAGATCAGCATGGACGCTTCGGCCGCTTTCTTCAAGGCTTTTGCGGAACCAGAGCGCATAGAGGCCGGGCAGATACAATAGCGTGAGGAAGGTCGCGACGAACAGGCCGCCCATGATGGTGATAGCCATCGGCCCCCAGAACGCCGAGCGCGACAGCGGAATCATCGCCAAGATCGCGGCAAGCGCCGTCAGCACCACCGGCCGGGCGCGCCGGACGGTGGCTTCCACAATGGCTTCGCGGCGGGTCAGGCCATGGGCGACGTCGGTTTCGATCTGATCAACCAGGATCACGGTGTTGCGCATGATCATCCCGGCCAGCGCGATGAGGCCGAGCAGCGCCACAAAGCCGAACGGCTGGTTGGCGACGTTGAGGCTGAGCGAGGCGCCGACGATGCCGAGCGGCGCGGTGAGGAACACCAGGAACAGGCGCGAGAAGCTCTGCAACTGAATCATCAACAGCGTCAGCATCACGATCACCATCAGCGGAAACAGCACGAAGATCGAAGCGTTGCCCTTGGCGGCTTCCTCGAACGCTCCGCCCGCCTCGATCCGGTAGGCCGGTTCGAGATGATCGCGGATGTCTTGAAGTTTTGGCCAGATCTGGTTGGTGACGTCGGGCGCCTGCACACCGTCAACGACATCGCCCCGAACCGTGATCGCCATGTCGCGATTACGCCGCCAGATGATCGGCTCCTCATGGGAGTACTCGATTTTGGCGATTTGCGCGAGCGGCACTGCAACGCCGTTGCGCGACGTCACGGTGAGATCACCGACATGGCCGAGATCGAGCCGTTCCGAAGGCACCGCACGCGCCACCACCTCGACCTTCTCGACGCCGTCGCGCACCGTGGTCACGGGCACACCGGAGATCAGCATCGCAAGCGCTTGCGAGACGTCCTGCGGGGTCAGTCCCAGTGCACGGGCACGGTCCTGGTCGACGACGAGTTTGAGGTAAGGCGACTGTTCGTTCCAGTCGAGCTGCGGATCCTTGATGTTCTTGTTCTCTGCAACGACGTCGCGCACCTTGTAGGCAATCTCGCGAACGACCTTCGGATCGGGCCCAATCACCCGGAACTGGACCGGAAAGCCGACCGGCGGCCCGAAATTGAAGCGATCGACGCGCACTCGCGCTTCGGACAGGTCGCCGCCGTCAACCGCCTTTTCGATTCTAGCCTTGATCCGCTCCCGCGCCTCGACGTTCTTGGCGACGATCACGATCTCGGCGAAAGCCTCATTCGGAAGCTGGGGGTTAAGTCCGAGCCAGAAGCGCGGCGAACCCTGGCCGACGTAGGACGTGTAGGTTGCGATATCCTGATCGCCCTTGAGCAGACCTTCCGCCTTTTTCACGGATTTTTCCGTGACGTTGAAGGCGGTGCCCTCGGGCAGCCGAAGCTGCAGGAACAATTCAGGACGTTCGGACAGCGGGAAGAATTGCTGCTGAACATGGCCGAAAGCAACGATCGAGGCAACGAATACCGCAACGGTTGCGAGCACGGTCTTGACGCGATGATTCACACACCACTGGATCACGCCGCGCAGAGCGCGGTAGATACGAGTCTCGTAGACCGCATGCGGATCGTGGTTGTGGCTGACCACGATGTTCGGCAGCAGCTTGACGCCAATATAGGGCGTGAAGATCACCGCGACGAACCAGGATGCGACCAGCGCAATCGCGACAATCCAGAAGATGCCGCCGGCATATTCGCCGACCGCCGAATTGGCAAAGCCGATCGGCAGAAAGCCCGCCGCCGTCACCAGCGTTCCCGTCAGCATCGGAAACGCGGTCGATTCCCAGGCAAATGACGCCGCGCGGATGCGGTCCCAACCCTGCTCCATCTTCACGACCATCATCTCGACCGCGATGATGGCATCGTCGACCAGGAGGCCGAGCGCAATGATCAGGGCGCCGAGCGTGATCCGATGCAGATCGAGCGACATCGCATCCATCACGATGAAGACGATCGCGAGCACCATCGGCACCGACAGCGCCACTACGATGCCTGTGCGCCATCCGAGCGCGACAAAGCTGACAAACAACACGATCGCCAGCGCTTCGATGAAGGAGTGCACGAACTCGCTGACCGCGTGCTCGACCACTTCCGGCTGGTCAGCGATGCGGTCGACGCTGATGCCTTGCGGCACCGCTCTCATGAACTCGGACGTTGCCGCCGTCACATCCTTGCCGAGTTCCAGAATATTGGCGCCCTTGGCGGTGACGACGCCGATGCCGATCGCGGGCTTGCCTTCCTGGCGCACGACGAAACTCGGCGGATCGACAAAGCCGTGGCTGACGGTCGCGATGTCACCCAGGCGGAACACGCGGCCATTGCTTTCGACCGGCGTCTCCGCCACCGCCTTGACCCCGTCGAGCGCGCCGGTGACGCGCAGCGGCACGCGCTGAGCTGAAGTTTCTACCGTGCCGGCCGGTACGACATTATTCTGCTTCGCCAGCGAATCGAACAATGCCTGCGGCGTGATGCCAAGGGTGGCCAGTTTCGCGTGCGAAAACTCGACGTAGATTTTCTCGTCCTGGGTGCCGTAGATGTCGACCTTGGTGACGCCGTTGACCTTCAAAAGGCGCTGGCGCAGGCCTTCGGCGGCTCTCTTGAGCTGCGCATAGTCGGCGCCGTCGCTGGTCATCATGTAGAGGATGGAATCGACGTCGGAAAATTCGTCGTTGACGACGGGGCCGAGCAGGCCCGAAGGCAACTCGCCCTGCACGTCGACGAGCTTCTTGCGCAGCAGATAAAACAGGTAAGGAACTTCCTTCGGCGGCGTCGAATCGCGGAAGGTCACCTGCATCGCCGTGAAACCGGGCTTGGAATAGGTCTGCACCTTCTCGAAATAGGGCAGTTCCTGCATCTTCTTCTCGATGGGGTCGGCGACCTGCTCCTGGATCTCCTTGGCGGTCGCGCCCGGCCACATCGCCGAGACGTTCACGACCTTGACCGTGAAGAAGGGGTCCTCGGCCCGGCCGAGCTTCTGATAGGAGAAGAACCCGGCCGCTCCCAATGCGATGATCAGAAACAGCACCAGCGCGGGATGGCTGACCGCCCAGGCCGATAGATTGAATCGCTTCATCGTGACCCTCGTTTGACTAGAACGACAACGACGACACGACCCGAACCTTTTCGGCCGGATCGAGTTTCTGCACGCCGAGCACGACGATCTTTGCGCCTTCGTCGACCCCGCTCGAGATGACAACGCAATTGCTGTCATAGGATTTGACCGCGACGGGCTTCAGCGAAATCGCACCCTTGTCGTCTACGACATAGAGCGAGGGATCGCCGCCCTGGCTATACAGCGGCGACAATGGCAGACGCGCCACGCGGTCGGTCTGTGCATCGGCAAGCGTCAGTGTCGCGGTCATCCCGAGCGAAACGTCATCGCCGGCATCCGGCAGAGAAAACTTGGCGAGATAGGTGCGCGTCGCGGGATCGGCCGACGGCGCGACCTCGCGCAGCTTCGCGGCATATTTCTTGTCCGGCTCCGACCACAGCGTGACCGTCGCAACGCCCGACTTGGCGCGATTGAGAAGCGTCTCGGGGACAGCGACGACAGCTTCCTTCTCACCAAGCCGGGCGACGCGGATCGCGGCCTGGCCCGCGGCAACCACCTGGCCAGGCTCGATCGACGTTGCCGTGACGACACCGCGGGTGTCGGCCACGAGCGTTGCGGAGGAGAGCGAGTTGTTGGTGAGTTCGACCGAGCGCTCGGCGCGATTGAGCCGCGCCCGCGCTTCGTCTCCCGCCGCCTTGGCGGAATCGAGCTGCGCGTCGGTGGCCCAGCCCTTGGCGCGAAGGTCCTTGGCGCGC
>NZ_JBAVCF010000243.1:0-2294 GCF_049586575.1 Bradyrhizobium sp. | reverse complement strand
CCAGAGAACCCGCATGGCCGGCCATTCCCAGTTCAAGAACATCATGCACCGCAAGGGCCGCCAGGACGCCCAAAAGTCGAAGCTGTTCGGCAAGCTGGCGCGGGAAATCACGGTCGCGGCAAAACTCGGAACGCCCGATCCGGCGATGAACCCTCGTCTGCGGGCGGCCGTGATCGCTGCCCGGCAGGAGAACATGCCGAAGGACAATATCGAACGCGCGATCAAAAAGGCGATCGGGGGCGAGGGCGAGAACTACGACGAAATTCGCTACGAAGGATACGGTCCTGGCGGCATCGCCGTGATCGTCGAGGTGCTCACCGACAACCGCAATCGCGCCGCCTCCGATATCCGCTCCTATTTCACCAAATCGGGCGGTAACCTCGGCGAAACAGGCGCGGTTTCGTTCATGTTCGATCGCACCGGCGTGATCGAATATGACACCAAGGTGGCGTCAGATGATGCGATGCTGGAAGCGGCGATCGATGCCGGCGCTGACGATGTGGTCTCCAGCGAAAGCGGCCATGAGGTCTACGCCTCGCAGGAAACGTTACGCGATGTCGCCAAGGCGCTGGAGACGAAGTTCGGCGAGGCCCGCAAGGCGGCGTTGATCTGGAAGCCGCAAAATACCGTCGCGGTGGACGACGAAACCGGCGAGAAGCTGTTGAAGCTGATGGACCTTCTGAACGAGCACGACGACGTCCAGAACGTCTATGCCAATTTCGAGATCTCCGACGCGCTGGTCGCGAAGATGGGCGGATAACCCCGCGTTATCGCGAATCATGGGGTATAAATGCCCATGTCCTCGCAGCCGATTCGCTCATCCCTTCGCATCCTCGGCATCGACCCGGGCCTGCGCCGCACCGGCTGGGGCGTGATCGAGATCGAGGGCAACCGTCTGCTTTTTTTAGGTTGCGGTTCGGTCGAGCCACCGCAGGATTTGCCGCTCGCGAGCCGTCTGCTTGCCATTCATGAGGGGCTGGCCGCGGTACTCGGTAATTTTAGGCCCACCGAGGCCGCGGTCGAACAGACCTTCGTCAACAAGGACGGTGTGGCCACCCTCAAGCTCGGCCAGGCCCGCGGCGTCGCGATGCTGTCGCCGGCGATGTTTGGAATTTCGGTTTCGGAATATGCGCCCAACCAGGTGAAGAAGACGGTGGTCGGCGCCGGCCACGCCGACAAGAACCAGATCATGGTGATGCTGAAAGTACTTCTGCCCAAGGCCGAGCCGAAATCTTCCGACGCTGCCGATGCGCTCGCGGTTGCGATTACGCATGCGCATCATCGCGGCAGCGCTGCGATGCGGCTGAAGGTGGTCGGTCTATGATCGGCAAGCTCAAGGGCCTGATCGATTCCTACGGCGAGGATTTCGTCATCCTCGATGTCGGTGGCGTCGGCTATCAGGTGCATTGTTCCTCGCGCACCTTGCAGGCCCTGCCCGGAGCGGGCGAGGCCGCCGTGCTCTCGATCGAAACTTATGTACGCGAAGACCAGATCAAGCTGTTTGGCTTCAGGAGCGATATCGAGCGCGAATGGTTTCGCCTGCTGCAGACCGTGCAGGGCGTCGGCGCCAAGGTCGCGCTCGCCGTGCTTGGCACGCTGTCGCCGCCGGACCTTGCGAATGCGATCGCGCTGCGCGACAAGGCCGCTGTGACCCGCACGCCGGGCGTTGGGCCAAAAGTCGCCGAGCGCATTGTTACTGAATTGAAAGACAAGGCGCCTGCGTTCGCCAATATTGATCCGGCGGTCGTCAGTCTCTCCGGCGCGATCGACGATTCCCGCGCGCCGCGCCCGGTGACGGATGCGATCTCCGCGTTGGTCAATCTCGGTTATGGCCAGCCGCAGGCGGCGGCGGCCATCGCAGCCGCTTCGCGCAGCGCCGGAGAAAAGGCCGAGACCGCGCAACTCATCCGGTTGGGCCTGAAGGAACTGGCGAAGTGAGCGCGGAGGCCGGCTCCAAGGATTTCGGTTTGCCTCCCGGCCGATTGCGGGCGCGAGAGCTGATCTGCGTTGCCATAACCGTATTATCAGGGACACTGATAATAGGCATCGCAGCCTTGATTGCGGCGATGGCATCGGTGTGCATCATAGCTCCCGCTAACAGGTGTTTTTCGGTATCTCGCGATACCGCTGGCGCTATCTTGAACGGGATTGAACTTTGGCTTTCGCCGGCTTTAGTCGTTGCTGTGTTGTTGGTGACGCTTGCCCGGTTTCGGAGCGGCCTGACCTGGTGGAAAGTCCTTATTGCGGCAATGGCTAGCATGAGTGGATATGTAGTCGCGGCATCAGCAATGGGC
>NZ_JBAVCF010000242.1:0-3710 GCF_049586575.1 Bradyrhizobium sp. | reverse complement strand
GCTCGGGATCATGCAGGCCTGCCTCGACGTGGTGATGCCCTATGTGCACGAGCGCAAGCAGTTCGGCCAGCCGATCGGCAGTTTCCAGCTGGTGCAGGGCAAGATCGCCGACATGTACACGACGATGAACGCCTCGCGCGCCTATGTTTATGCGGTGGCGAAGGCCTGCGACCGCGGCGAGACCACGCGGGAGGACGCCGCCGGCGCGATCCTTTATGCCGCGGAAAAGGCGACGCAATGCGCGCTGGATGCGATCCAGTTGCTCGGCGGCAACGGCTATATCAACGACTACCCCACCGGGCGTCTGCTGCGCGATGCCAAGCTTTATGAAATCGGCGCCGGCACTTCTGAAATCCGCCGGATGTTGATCGGACGCGAGCTATTCGAGAAATCGGCTTAAAGGCGGATCAACCGGGAACGACGCGCGAGCGTAGAAATGGATTCCGGGCCTGCGCCTTCAGGCGCATCCCGGAATGACGGTGGCGGATGTTACCGCACCACCACCAGCGTGCCGACCGAGACGCGGTTGTATAGATCGGTGACGTCCTCGTTGGTCATGCGGATGCAGCCGGAGGACACAGCGTGGCCGATCGTCTCGGGTTCATTGGAGCCGTGGATGCGATAGAGCGTGGAGCCCAGGTACATCGCGCGTGCGCCCAGCGGATTTTCGATGCCGCCGGCCAAATAGCGCGGCAGGTCGGGACGGCGGGCGCGCATCTGCGCCGGCGGGGTCCAACTCGGCCACTCCCTTTTCGCGGTGATATGATGCCTGCCGCTCCAGCCAAAGCCGTCGCGGCCGACGCCGATGCCGTAACGCAGCGCCTCGCCATTGCCGAGGATCAGATAAAGCCGCCGTTCCGACGTCGAGATATAGATGCTGCCCGGCGGCTGCCTGACCGGTGCGCTGACTCGTTCGCGCGGGATCGGACTTGAGCCGCCGCCGTAATAGTCGGAGCCGGGGCCGTAATAGGGATAAGCGCGCCCGGGCTGCGGCTGCTGTCGCTGCTGCTGGCGTCCGAAATTGAAAAAGTCGTCGTCCATGGTGGCGCGGGCGGGTGCGACGCTAACCAGCAACATCAACGCCACGGCCAGAAAGGCAAATGTCCGGGTCATCAGATTCCTCCGGCAACGTTAACGGATCAAGCAGGCCATATCGCAGGTGTTTTCGCAAGCAAACGTGGCGAATTTCGAAAGGTGCGGTTAAAATTGCGCTCGGTGTGTACCGGCGATAGCAGCCATGCGCTTAGGACCCCGGTTGACCCCTCCCGACCCCTTTGACGAACCGCGTCAGGAATGATTGATCTGATGCCATTGAAAAAGCTGGAATCGCCAACGGGAGCTGGAGAATGAACGGTGCGGAAAGTCTGGTGCGGACCCTGGTCGCAGGCGGGGTCGACGTCTGCTTCACCAATCCCGGCACCTCCGAGATGCATTTTGTCGCAGCGCTGGATCGCGTCGAGGGCATGCGCTGCGTGCTCGGCCTGTTCGAAGGCGTGGTGACGGGGGCAGCCGACGGCTATTTCCGCATGAAGGGGACGCCGGCCTCGACGCTGTTGCATCTGGGTCCCGGTCTCGCCAACGGGCTTGCCAACCTGCACAACGCCAAGAAGGCGCATTCCGGCATCGTCAACATCGTCGGCCAGCACGCTACCTACCACATCGGCTTCAACGCCCCGCTGACCTCCGACATCGAGGGCCTGGCGCGGCCAATGTCGGAATGGGTGCGCACCTCGCCGAACGCCAAGTCCGTCGCGGCCGATGGCGCCGCGGCGATTGCCGCGGCCAAGAGCTCCCCGCCGCAGATCGCAACCCTGATCCTGCCCGCCGATACCGCCTGGAACGAGGCCGACGGCATCGCGCAGGTGACGCCGCCGAAGCAGCAGCCGGGCTTTTCCGCCGACGCCGTCGAGAAGGCGGCCAAGGTGCTGCATTCCGGCGGCACGCAGAATCTCCTGCTGATCACCGGCAACGCGCTCACCGAACGGGGTCTGGCGCTGGCACAACAGATTGCCGGCAAGACCGGCTGCAAGGTGATGGGCCAGACCTATCATCCGCGCATGGCGCGCGGCCGCGGCCGCTTCTCGATCGACCGCATTCCCTATGTGATCGAGCAGGCGCTGCCGCTGCTGAAAGATTTCAAGAACATCATCCTGGTCGAGGCCAACGACCCGATCGCCTTCTTCGCCTATCCGAACAAGCCGAGCCATCTCAAGCCCGAGGGCTGCGAGGTTCAGCGCATGACGGCCTGGGGCGAGAATTCGGTCGCGGCGCTGGAAGCGCTTGCGGACGCGCTCGGCGCCAAGCCGTCCGACGTCAAGCCGCAACAGCTCGCCGAACTGAACAAGCCAACCGGGCCGCTCAACCATGCCTCGATCGCGCAGGCGATAGCGTGCGCGATTCCCGAAAATGCTGTTATCGTCGACGAATCCATCACGACGGGGCGCGGCTTCTTCCCGCCGACGGCGGCGGCAGCGCCCCATGACTGGTTGCAGAACATGGGCGGATCGATCGGCTTTTCGACGCCGGTGGCGACGGGAGCCGCGGTCGCCTGTCCTGATCGCAAGGTGATCTGCATGGTTGGCGACGGCAGCGCGATGTACACCATCCAGTCGCTGTGGACGCAGGCGCGCGAAGGCCTCAACGTCCTCACGATCGTGTTCGCGAACCGCATCTACCAGATCCTGCGCGGCGAATTCGACGGTGTCGGCGCCGGCTCGCCCGGTCAGCGCGCCATGGACATGCTGAAGATCGACAAGCCAACCATCGATTTCGTTGACCTCGCCAGAGGCATGGGTGTCGAGGGCCGCGCGGTCACCACCGCGGACGAATTCAACAAGGCGCTTGCAGATTTTGTCCCCGCCAAGGGACCGCGGCTGATCGAAGTGCGGTTCTGAGAGCTGTCGCCGGATCTTGTGTGGTGAAAGCGTGGGTCGTCATTGCGAGGAGCAACGCGACGAAGCAATCCATTCTTCCTTAGTGCGCTGGATTGCTTTGCGGAGCCTGTCATCGGGCGCGCATTCGCGCGGCCCGTTGGCTCGCAATGACGGGGTGTATCCTTGAGGGTCAGATGCGTACCGAGCTGGACAAGGTGGTCGCCGCGCTGAAGGAGTTTTATGCGAGCGAGGCGTTCCTGTTCGAGCACGATCTCGGCGAGCGTACGCTGACGCATCGGCTCGCCCTGCACTTGCAGAGGCAGTTTCCGGATTTTGAGGTCGATTGCGATTTCGACCGGCTCGGTGAGCGAACGCTGCAATTGCCGCACGGCTCGATCGTCTCGACCGACGATCATCTCGGCAAGTCGGTCTATCCTGATATCGTCGTGCATCAGCGCGCCGTTCCCAACAACCTGCTCGCGATCGAGGTGAGAAAAGCCACCAATCATCAGCCGCTCGAGCACGACCGGCACAAGCTGCGCGCCTTGACCGATCCGCATATCTGGTTCGCTTACTGGATCGGCGTGCTGGCGACGCTGGGGAAGACCGGCGTCATTTCGCCGGAGGTCTATGTGGCGGGCAAGCCCCATGACGAGCTTTCCGGCTTTCTGGCTCAGCGGCTGAAAGAGGCGGGCCTCGCGTAAGCGCCGCTAGAGCTCCGATTCCGAAGTTCGCACGGTATCGCGGCAACCTCCGATGCGAGCTTCGGAATCAAAGGAGCTCTAGTAACTTATTGATTCTAGTGCGGCCTTGAATTTGAAGTTCCTATAAAGCGAT
>NZ_JBAVCF010000241.1:0-1823 GCF_049586575.1 Bradyrhizobium sp. | reverse complement strand
GGTGGGGCATGCGAAGAGCTCGGTTGAGGCGTGCGAAGAGCTGAAGAGCTAATGATCGATACTTGCCGTTCGCGGGCTGTGCCGGCTAACGAATTCGCGCTGCAGCTTGCGAGCGATGGCGGTGGTTGCCCGCTGAAGCGACCCAAAGGGCTTGCTCCAATGGTTCGCGCCTTCGAGGCCGGGTTCCATATTCCAAGGTCTACGGAACTCAGTGTTGCATTTGCGGGTTTTGTTATGGATCGTTCCGCAAGGAGGCTCCAATCAAGAGACCCTTGATAAGCGCGCTGCTTGCGGTCGGAACAGCACTACTGACTGCTGCTCCCGCATTCGCGGATTACTACATTGTGAGAGAGGGTTTGACCAACCCCTGCAAGGTGGTCGACAGCCGGCCACTGGATAGTAAAACCATTGTGGGCGGCGATCGTACCTATACGAACCGACCAGCAGCCGAAAAGCAGTTGCCCCTTCTGTGCAAAAGTGAATAAGCGGCTGGACAGAACATCTGTCGGGCGAGAAAAAGCCCCGCGTGAGCGGGGCTCAGAGAAATGACGTAGGGCTAAGCTCGGCTGTCGAGCGACAATCCCATGCTGAAGGCTTTTTGACGCGTGGCGCCTTCGGTGCGCTTGAGCGACTTGGCGATCGCTCCGGCGGGTCGTTTTTTCTTGGCCATGGCTTTGAGGGCGCGAACGTGCTCCTTACTCCAGGCAACTCGTTTTCGCTTCTTTGGCATATACAATCTCCCAGCCCAATAATGAGTGAATTATAGCTTGGTGGCATCTGAAAAGAAACCTTTGCGAGCGGCGAGAGAACTTAAAACAAAGACGCACTCGCGTTTTCCTATGATTTCCGTTTTTGTGCGCCGCCTCGGAGGCGTTTGGAGCCTTATAACGCACCACTTGACCCAGCCATCCAGTCGGGCAAGCATATTTGCTGCATATGAGGCCGCGCACGGTGGAAGCTACGGGCCCCAAAAAGATCGGCGCTAGGGCCGCGCCGATCAGAGCTAAATAGGCGATGGCGAGGACAGAGAAGAAGAGCTTTCCGGAGGTCACCAAGTGCCTCCAAATGAAAATAAATCAAGGGAAAGCTACATCTGATGACTGCGGGGTGCAACAGCCGTGATGAGTAAGCTTGTGCCGAGCCACGACGCCGAGGGAAATTGGGCCGATTACTGTTATATCGTGTGCGGTTTTATCGGCGTTTGGTGAATCTCGCGGATATCTCCGCGGAACACTCTGGCGACGTGCCCATTGCTCCAGGTAATGGTGACTACATCTCAACTGGTTTCGGTTACGACGCCAGCGTCGGTGGGATCGCCCTGCCAATACAGGAGCGAACCTTTCTTAAGTGATTTGGATTCGTTTAGGCGTCATCGGCGCACACGGTACCTGCACGGGCCGCATCAGCCGCCGTATTGGTGGCTGACACCGCGGAGCTGATGCACTCGGCGGCCCTCCTCCGGCTGGGACCGCTAACACTGGCGTCCACCGTGGAAGCTACGCCTTTCACACCTAGGGTGCAAAGCGCAATCAGTTTCCCCGCTTTGGGTGTTCTGCGGCTTCCTTGGCTATCCTCACGCGCGCGCGCGAAAGTGGCGGCAATAACAGGGATCGACCTGCTCGACCTGCTGGCGCCGGCTGTGCGGCGCGGCGGCGGCGGGCCGCCGCCGACATTTTCCGTTTTAGTGAAATGGCTGTTCCCAGCGGAGGGGCGACGATGGAGTTGGGGCGGTGACCGACGATGCTGATGTCGGCATCACCTGGTTGGGGCGGCGGCGGGCGAGCGCAGCGAACTGCCATTAGCGGCGCAGACATCCATTTGGA
>NZ_JBAVCF010000240.1:0-21804 GCF_049586575.1 Bradyrhizobium sp. | reverse complement strand
ATCGCTTTATAGGAACTTCAAATTCAAGGCCGCACTAGAATCAATAAGTTACTAGAGCTCCTTTGATTCCGAAGCTCGCATCGGAGGTTGCCGCGATACCGTGCGAACTTCGGAATCGGAGCTCTAGTTGCTAAAGCATGCTGGATCGCCTGCCTGCACAACCGCGTGCATTTGTGGTTATGGATCCCGGCTCGCGCCCGCCCCGCTCGCTTGGCCGGGACGACAGAATAGCCCATCACGACCGGAACAACCTCGTATATTGCGTCTCGTGCCGCAAGCTGGCGAGATCGGCGCGGAAGGTCGTACTGCTGAGATCGTCGAGCGACACCGAAAGGGCACGCTTGGCTGTCGCGGCGACATCTGGCTCGAGCTTCGCCAGCACGCGCTGGCTGTCGGTTTGGCCGAGCGGGACCAGGCGCGCTCCCGCGGATATCCAGTTCGAGACGACCGCGTGGAGAAATGCGTGAAGCGTCGGTGCGAGCGGGATGTGATGCGCGGCACCGACAAGCCCGACCGCAACCGGATAAGCGAAATGGCCACCGCAAGCTGTAATGAACCGATCCAGCGCACCATGATGCCATGCGGCCCGCGCGATCTCGATGAACGCCCTGCCCTGTGCCGTAGTCTCAAGATGCCGTTCGCGCGAGGGCACAAAGGCAGAGGCAAGCTCGGCGATTTCCCCGAGCAGCGCATCATCGCCGGCCGTCGCAGCACGATGGATGTGCGCCAAAAAAATCGCATCGCAGATTCCCCCACCGTTCACCAGCATCGACGCCAGCCATTGCCCTAACGATGCGGCATCGGTGATGTCGCCGGCTTCCACCGCCCATTCGATGCCGCTGGAATAGGAAAATGCCCCAACCGGAAAGGACGGCGAGAGCCAAGTCATCAGCCGGTAAAGGTTGGCTGCTTCGTCGTCCGATAGCTCGTCCGGAGCGGGTATCGGCAATTTCCGCGCAGAGGCCTCCTCCCGTCGGCCGCGCCGCGCCTTCGGCGGCCTATTTGTCTTCATGAGCATGGGGATGGCCGTGGCGATGCTCGTGACCACAATGCTCGTCATGGTGATGGGCGTGATCATGGTCGTGGTCGTGGTGATGGCCGTGATCGTGACCGCCATGATCATGTTTGGAATGATTGTGGTCCGCATGATCATCGGTTTCGTGCGCGTGACCATCACCGGCATAGGCGCCGCCTTCCGGATCGAACGGCGCTTCGATCTCGATCACCCGCGCGCCCAACCCCGTCACCATGCGTTCGATGACATGATCGCGACGAATTCGTAAGGCTTTGCCCGTGATCTGCGTCGGCAGATGGCGGTTGCCGAGATGCCAGGCGACGCGAACCAGATGCTGAGGGTCGTTGCAGCGAATTTCCAGAAGCGGCTCTGGCGCCGCCACGACCTCGACCAGCCGGCCATCTTCCAGCACCAACGCGTCGCCGCCGCGCAACGCCACCGCATGTTCGAGATCCAGCAGGAATTCGAGTCCCCGCGTCCCCGTCATCGCCATCCGCCGCCGGTGGCGATCGTCGAAATCGAGCACGACCGTGTCGGCCGAAGGCTCGCTCCAGCGGTGCTGCGGTTTGGCCTGCGTCGCGCGGATCATTCTCGACGCCTCTCTAGAACTTCTCGACCTTGGCGTCGCTGATGACCTCGATCACGGTCGAGACCTTCAACGGTGTCGAAATTTCCCGCCACTTCTTCATGTGAGGCGCACGCGCATGCGAATTGAGATCGTCACGGGTTTGCCAGCGCTCGACGACGACGTAGACGTTCGGATCGTGAATGCTAACGTGCCCCTCATAGGACAGGCAGCCTTTTTCCTTTAACGTCTGGCCGATGCATTCCTTGTGACCCGCAAGGAAGGCCTCACGTCCCTCGGGCTTCATATGAGTGGTGGCAATAACGTAAATCACGAACGTCCTCCCGGCTCTTGTTCAAAATCACGCCACAGGCGAGCGACCCTAGTACATGAAATAGCGCTGCGCCATCGGTAGCACTTCGGCGGGCGCGCAGGTCAGGAGTTCGCCATCCGCACGCACCTCATAAGTTTCCGGATCAACCTCGATGTTGGGCGTGGCGTCGTTATGAATCATGCTCTTTTTGGAAATCTTGCTCCGCGTATTCTGCACGGCGTAGAGCTTCTTGGTGATGCCTAGCTTGCGCGCCAGCCCCGATGTAACAGCCGCCTTCGAGGTGAATATTACGGAGGAAGCAGTCAGCGACTTGCCGAAAGCCGCAAACATCGGCTGATAATGCACCGGCTGCGGCGTCGGGATCGAGGCGTTGGGATCGCCCATCGGCGCTGCCACGATCGAGCCGCCCTTGATGATGCATTCGGGCTTCACGCCGAAGAACGCGGGTGACCAAAGCGCGAGATCGGCGAGCTTGCCCTTCTCGACCGAACCAATCAGCTTCGAGACGCCGTGCGCAATCGCCGGATTGATGGTGTATTTGGCAATGTAGCGCTTGACGCGGAAATTGTCGTTGTCCTTGCCCTTGTCTTGCGGCAACGCGCCGCGCTGCTTCCTCATCTTGTCGGCGGTCTGCCAGGTGCGGATGATGACTTCACCGAGCCGGCCCATGGCCTGCGAATCCGACGACATCATCGAGAGCGCGCCAAGATCGTGCAAAATGTCTTCGGCCGCGATGGTCTCTTTCCGGATCCGGCTTTCGGCAAAGGCGAGATCTTCCGCGATCGAAGGATCGAGATGGTGACACACCATCAGCATGTCGAGGTGCTCGTCGATGGTGTTGCGGGTGAACGGCCGCGTCGGGTTGGTCGACGATGGCAGCACGTTCTTCAGGCCCGCGATCTTGATGATGTCCGGCGCATGTCCACCGCCGGCGCCTTCGGTGTGGAAGGCGTGGATGGTTCGGCCCTTGAACGCCTTCACAGTATCCTCGACAAAGCCGGATTCGTTCAGCGTGTCGGAATGCAACATCACCTGGACGTCGTAATCGTCGGCAACGGCGAGACAATTGTCGATTGCAGCCGGCGTCGTGCCCCAATCCTCATGCAGCTTGAGCGCACAAGCGCCCGCCTTGATCATTTCCACGAGCGCCGCCGGGCGCGACGCATTGCCCTTGCCGGAGATACCGAGATTGACCGGAAAGGCGTCGAACGACTGAATCATCCGCGCCATGTGCCAGGGACCGGGCGTGCATGTCGTGGCATAGGTGCCGTGCGACGGCCCGGTGCCGCCCCCCAGCATCGAGGTGACGCCGCTCATCAGCGCGTGCTCGATCTGCTGAGGGCAGATGAAATGGATATGGCTGTCGAAGCCACCGGCGGTGAGGATCTTGCCTTCGCCGGCGATGACGTCGGTGCCGGGGCCGATCACGATCGTCACGCCGGGCTGGATGTCGGGGTTGCCGGCCTTGCCAATCGCCGAAATCATGCCTTCCTTAATGGCGACGTCGGCTTTTACGATGCCCCAGTGATCGACGATCAGCGCGTTGGTAATGACGGTGTCGGCCGCGCCCTGCTTGTTGGTCGCCTGCGACTGACCCATGCCGTCGCGTATCACCTTGCCGCCGCCGAATTTCACTTCTTCGCCATAGATCGTGAAATCCTTCTCGACCTCAATGATCAGATCGGTGTCGGCAAGCCGTACCTTGTCGCCAGTCGTCGGGCCGAACATGTCGGCATAGACCGAACGTTTGATTTTCACGGACATGATCAGGCCCCCGCCACTTCCAAAATCCTCACAGCTTTCCCATCACATCGCCGCGGAAGCCGTAGACGGTGCGTTTTCCCGCCAGTGCGACGAGGTGCACCTCCCGAGTCTGTCCCGGCTCGAACCGCACCGCGGTGCCGGCGGCGATATCGAGCCGCATGCCGCGCGCTTTCTTGCGGTCGAATTTCAGCGCCGGATTGGTCTCGAAGAAATGATAGTGCGAGCCGACCTGAATCGGGCGGTCGCCGGTATTGGCGACAGAGAGCGTCGCTGTCTTGCGTCCGGCATTAAGCTCAATTTCGCCATCCTTGATGAAGAATTCGCCAGGGATCATCTTGGACTCCTATCTGATCGGCTCGTGCACGGTGACAAGCTTCGTGCCATCCGGAAACGTCGCTTCCACCTGAATGTCGTGAATCATCTCGGCGATGCCGTCCATCACCTGCGCGCGAGTCAAAACCTGCGCGCCGGCCTGCATCAGCTCGGCCACCGTGCGGCCGTCGCGTGCGCCCTCGACGATAAAATCGGAGATGATGGCGATGGCCTCGGGATGGTTGAGCTTGACGCCGCGCTCCAGACGCCGCCGCGCCACCATAGCCGCCACTGAAATCAGGAGCTTGTCCTTTTCGCGGGGAGAGAGATTCATGCGAGCACTCTGGTGTTGAAAAAATCTAGTTAAGCCACAGCCGCGGCAATGCCGAACCGCTGGCGCGGCCGAGCACCGCCACCATGTCGGCCCGCAGCCGGGCGGCATCTTGTGCACAGAAGCGGGCCATTGCAAATCCATTCCATGCGGAGATGCCGACTTCGCCACCGAAGGCGTCCGATGCCTCGCGGATTCGCTCCACCAGCGCCTCGTCGCCGGGCACGATCAGCGCGGTGGCGATCGCAACGCCACCTTTGGCGATCGCGGGGCTTGCAAGTTTTTCGCCGATATCTTCGTCGAGACGAATGTTTTCGGCAAAAACCAGCTTGCCGCCGCGGCGCAACCGCCAGCGGTCGACAAATTCGCCCGTCTGCATTCGCTCGCCCATGGCGAGACGGCCAAACACGACGATTTCGCAGAGCAGAAGCGAGGCGTCTTCCGAAAGATCGATCTCGAACCGGCGGTGGATTTTCGCGCGGTCGAACAGGATCGTCTCCTGCGGCAACCACGACAAATGTGAGCGGCCTTGGGCCTTCAGCGTGACATTCAGCTCCGCCGCCGGGCCATCAGCGCGGTAGATTTTTTCCGCCGCCGCCGTCGTGACGGTCAGCCGCGCATCGTTTCCGCTTGCAATGTCGATCTCGAAACGATCGCCGCCGGCGATGCCGCCCGCGGTATTCACCAGCACCGCTGAAAGACCACCGTCTTCCGGCGATGGAAATCGCACACGCAACGATCCGGCTTCGTGCAACTCGCGGCGGCGCGTCACGCCGTCGATGCCAGCCACGTTGAAGCGCACCGTGCCCCTGGCCCGGTTGGCGGCGAAAATCGCAGCACTCTGGCTCGTCATATCGGTCCGCATCCGCCCCAACCCGCCCCAACGAGAGCGCACCCGCCACGCCGCCAATCCCTTCTACAAGGCCATCTGACGGCTGATTTCGCTCGCGTCGAGATCACTTCGATCGCATGCGTATTTCACGGCGCCGCGATCCATCACGGCAAAATTGTCGCCGAGCTCGCAGGCAAAGTCGAGATATTGCTCGACCAGCACGATCGCGATGTTGCCGAGGCTGCGCAAGTAAGTGATCGCGCGCCCGATATCCTTGATGATCGAAGGCTGGATGCCTTCGGTTGGCTCGTCAAGCAGCAGCAATTTCGGCCGCATCACCAGAGCCCGCCCGATCGCGAGTTGCTGTTGTTGCCCGCCGGAGAGATCGCCGCCGCGGCGGCCAAGCATCGATTGCAACACCGGAAACAGCGAGAAGACGTCGTCAGGAATATTGCGGTCCTGGCGCGCCAACGGCCCGAAGCCGGTCTTCAAGTTCTCTTCCACCGTCAATAGCGGAAAGATCTCGCGCCCCTGCGGCACGAAGCCGATGCCCTTGCGCGCGCGCTCATAAGGCTTGAGGCCGGAGATATCGGTGCCGTCGAAGGTAATTGATCCGCCGGAAATCGGGTATTGCCCGACCATCGCACGCAACAGGCTGGTCTTGCCGACGCCGTTGCGACCGAGCACGCAGGTCACCTTGCCGGGCTCCGCCGAGATCGAGACACCGCGCAGCGCCTGGGCCGCGCCGTAATAGAGGTTGATGTTATCGACCTTCAGCATGGATCAGCGCCCCAGATAAACTTCGACGACACGCTCGTTCGCCGAGACCTGGTCGATCGTGCCTTCCGCGAGCACCGTGCCTTCGTGCAAACATGTCACCTTGACGCCGAGTTCGCGCACAAAAGTCATATCGTGCTCAACGACCATCACGGTCTTTTCCTTGTTGATTTCCTTCAGGAGCTCGGCGGTCAGGTGCGTCTCGACGTCGGTCATGCCCGCGACCGGCTCGTCAACCAGCAACAATTTCGGGTCTTGCGCCAGCAGCATCCCGATCTCGAGCCACTGCTTCTGGCCGTGCGACAGACTTCCGGCCAACCGGTTGCGTGCGTCCTTCAAGCGGATGGTTTCAAGCACACGTTCGATCCGCTCGCTCTCGGCATTGCTGCCGCGCCAGAACAACGTGCCCCTGACGCTGTGATCGACATTGAGCGCCAGCAGCAGATTGTCCTCCACGGATTGGCTCTCGAACACCGTCGGCTTCTGGAATTTGCGGCCAATGCCGAGCTCAGCGATGCGGGTTTCGTCCAGTCTTGTAAGGTCGGCCACGCCGTCGAACAGCACGATTCCCTCATCCGGCTTGGTCTTGCCGGTGATGATGTCCATCATCGTTGTCTTGCCCGCGCCATTCGGGCCGATGATGGCGCGCATCTCTCCCGGCTCGAGCGTCAGCGACAGGTTGTTGATGGCGTGAAAGCCGTCGAACGAGACATGAACGCCGTCAAGGTAGAGCAACGCGGAAGTGGCGCGGGTATCCATCACGTTCATCACTCTCACTCCGCCATATGGGGTTCGCTGATGCCGTCTTCGTGCGCCGCGCTCTCGGCATTCGCCGTTGAACGCTTCGCTCTCCACGGCTCCCACCATCCGGTGAAGGTGCCGACGATGCCCTTTGGCAAGAGCAGCGTCACCAGGATGAACATGGCGCCGAGCATGAAGAGCCAGTAGGGCGCGAGCGGCCCAGACGTGAAGTAGGTCTTGGCGTAGTTGACGACGACCGCGCCAAGCGCAGCCCCAATCAGCGTGCCGCGGCCGCCGACTGCGACCCAGATCACAGCCTCGATGGAGTTTGCCGGCGCGAATTCGGACGGATTGATGATGCCGACCTGCGGCACATAGAGCGCGCCGGCGACGCCGGCCATGCAGGCCGACAGGGTGAACACGAACAGCTTGTAGGATTCGACGCGGTAACCGAGAAACCGTGTGCGGGATTCGGCATCGCGCACCGCGATCAGCACCTTGCCGAGCTTGGACGTTACCACCGCCCGGCAAATCAGGAACGCGACCGCCACCGCAAGGCAACTCAGCGCGAACAGGGCGGCACGCGTGCCTTCCGCCTGCACGTTGAAGCCGAGAATATCCTTGAAGTCGGTCAGGCCGTTATTGCCGCCGAATCCGAAGTCGTTGCGAAAGAAGGCGAGCAGCAAGGCGTAGGTCATCGCCTGGGTGATGATCGAGAGATAAACGCCGGTCACGCGCGAACGGAACGCCAGCCACCCGAAACAGAAAGCGAGCAGCCCCGGCACCACAATGACCATCAACGCCGCGAACCAGAACATGTCAAAGCCGTGCCAGTACCACGGCAGCTTCGGATAATTCAGAAACACCATGAAGTCGGGCAGAACCGGATTGCCGTAGACCCCGCGGCTGCCGATCTGACGCATCAGATACATGCCCATGGCGTAGCCGCCGAGCGCGAAGAAGGCGCCATGGCCGAGCGAAAGAATGCCGCAATAGCCCCAGATCAGATCGATCGAAAGTGCAAGCACCGCGTAGCAGGCGTATTTGCCGAACAGCGCGACCAGATAGGTCGGGACCTGAAACATCGAACCGGACGGCAACAACAGGTTCGACAGCGGGATCAGCACGCCGCAGGCCGCAACCACGATCAGGAAAAGCGCCGCGCCGCGGTCAAGCGAGCGCGTGAGGACGTGCGGCATCATGCTTCCACCGCCCGTCCCTTGAGCGCAAACAGGCCGCGCGGCCGCTTCTGGATGAACAGGATGATCAGGACCAGAATGGCGATCTTGCCGAGCACGGCGCCCGCGACCGGCTCCAGGAATTTATTGGCGATGCCGAGCGTGAAGGCGCCGACCAGCGTTCCCCACAAATTGCCGACGCCGCCGAACACCACGACCATGAAGGAATCGATGATGTAGCTCTGGCCAAGATTGGGACTGACATTGTCGATCTGTGACAGCGCGACGCCGGCAATGCCCGCGATGCCCGAGCCGAGGCCAAAGGTCAGCGCGTCGACCCGCGAGGTCGCGATTCCCATCGACGCCGCCATGCGGCGGTTTTGCGTCACCGCACGCATCTCGAGCCCGAGTGAGGTGTAGCGCAACATGGCCAGCAGGATCGCAAACACGGCCAGTGTGAAACAAAGGATCCACAACCGGTTGTAGGTGATGGTGATCTGGCCGAACTCAAACGCGCCGCTCATCCAGGAGGGATTGCCGACTTCGCGGTTGGTGGGGCCAAAGGCGGTGCGCACCGCCTGCTGCAGCACCAGCGAGAGCCCCCAGGTCGCGAGCAGGGTTTCGAGCGGGCGGCCGTAGAGGAAACGAATGATCGTGCGTTCGATCACAACACCGATTGCGCCTGCAACGAGGAAGGCAAGCGGCACCGCGATCAGCAGCGAGTAATCGAACAGGCCGGGATAGCTGGTGCGAATGATCTCCTGCACCACGAAAGTGGTATAGGCTCCCAGCATCACCATCTCGCCATGGGCCATATTGATGACGCCCATGACACCGAACGTGATCGCGAGCCCAATGGCCGCAAGCAAAAGCACCGAACCGAGCGAGAGGCCGTACCAGGCGTTCTGCACCGCGGACCAGACGGCGAGCCTGCTCTGGATCGAGGCGATCGCGCCGGCGGCGGCGCTCGCAACCAGAGGACGCTGATCGGTAAGACCGGTCAGCAGCGCCAGCGCTTCCTGATCAGCTCTCGCCTTGATGGTAGCGATGGCATCGAGCTTGTCGGCATCGCCGGTGCCGGATTTATAGAGCAGGATAGCAGCGCGGGCTTCGGCAAAAGCGGCCTTCGCGGCCTTGTTGGTTTCCTTTGCCAGCGCCCCTTCGATCACCGGCAGAGCGCTCTCCTCATGCGCCTTGAAGACCGATTGCGCGGCGGCGATCCGTTTGGCGGGATCGGGCGACAACAGCGTCAGGCTGCCGAGCGCGGCCTCGACGCTCCGGCGCAAGCGGTTGTTCAGACGAACAGAGGCGGCATTGTCCGGCAGCTTGTCGACTGCCGCACCAGTCGCGGCGTCGATGATCTTGCCGTCCGCTTGCGTGATGAAGACCTTCTTGGTGTCGGGATCGGCCGAAAGCCGGTCCTCTCCGAGCGCGCTGATGATCGGAAAGGCGAGCGGATTACCGGAAGCCGCGACAATGCCGATCGCCTCATCGGTGTCGGAAAAATCGTCGTTGGCGAATTTGGCGACCGCATCCTCGAAAGCACCGGCAAACGCAGGCAAGGTCAGAGCGGTAATCAGGAAAACAGCAATAACGAGCGAGCAAAGACGGTCAAAGACATTGGTGACCACTGGATGACCTCGGCAGAAGTAATAGTGCGGTGGATTTGACATTCGCTTCAGTAGCAGCCGCGAGTCCTCCGAGCGAATGTCCAATCCGAAGCCGCACCATAATTTATAATTGCCAGTGTCCCTTTGGCCCTGACATTCGTAAACGAACCCGCTGCGACGGCGTACGAATGTCAGAACCGGAACACTAGCGGAAGGCGGAGAAGTCGCCGCCTTCCCGTTCTCGCGGATTAGCTTTTATCACGATCTACAGCGAAGGCCCGTCTCGTGGAAAACGGGCCTTCTTCTATTCAGATCATCGGCCCGGAGATCAAGACCCCTGACCACCGCACTTGTTGGTCTTGGTATTGTAGTTGCCGCACTTCTTGCCGACCCAGTCGCCGATCAGGTCCTTGGAACCCTCGAGCTCCTTCGACCATGCATCGCCCGCCACCAGGCCCGGGGTCTTCCACACCACGTCGAACTGGCCGTTGGCCTTGATTTCGCCGATGAACACCGGCTTGGTGATGTGGTGGTTGGGCAGCATCTTGGCGATGCCGCCGGTCAGGTTCGGCGTTTCGATGCCCGGAAGCGCATCGATGACCTTGTCAGGATCGGTCGACTTCACCTTCTCGACCGCCTTCACCCACATGTTGAAGCCGATGACGTGCGCTTCCATCGGGTCGTTGGTGGTACGCTTCGGATTCTTGGTGTAGGCCTGCCAGTCCTTGATGAACTTCTCGTTGGCTGGCGTCTTGATCGATTCGAAGTAGTTCCAGGCCGCGAGATGCCCGACCAGCGGTTTGGTGTCGAGACCGGCAAGCTCTTCCTCGCCGACCGAGAACGCGACCACCGGAATATCGGTCGCCTTGATGCCCTGGTTGCCGAGCTCCTTGTAGAAGGGAACGTTGGCGTCTCCGTTGATAGTCGAAACCACCGCCGTCTTCTTGCCGGCCGAGCCGAACTTCTTGATGTCGGCCACGATCGTCTGCCAGTCAGAGTGACCGAACGGCGTGTAGTTGATCATGATGTCTTCCTGGGCCACCCCTTTGGATTTCAGATAGGCCTCAAGAATTTTATTGGTGGTGCGCGGATAGACGTAGTCGGTGCCGGCCAGCACCCAGCGCTTCACCTTCTCTTCCTTCATCAGGTAGTCGACAGCCGGGATCGCCTGCTGGTTCGGAGCCGCACCGGTATAGAAGACGTTGCGCTCGCTCTCTTCGCCCTCGTACTGGACGGGGTAGAAGAGGATGTTGTTGAGCTCCTTGAACACCGGGAGCACTGATTTACGGGACACCGAGGTCCAGCAGCCGAACACCACGGCGACCTTGTCCTTGGTGATCAGCTCACGGGCCTTCTCGGCGAACAGCGGCCAGTTCGAGGCGGGATCGACGACCACGGCTTCAAGCTTCTTGCCGAGCACGCCGCCTTTTTTGTTCTGCTCGTCGATCAGGAAGAGGATGGTGTCCTTCAGCGTGGTTTCGCTGATGGCCATGGTGCCGGAGAGCGAATGAAGAATACCGACCTTGATGGTGTCGTCGGCGGCCTTCGCGTTCGGGAACGCGCCTAGGCCCAACAGCAGTCCGGCGGCTGCCGCGAGCCACCGGCGACGGCTCAGCGTCGCGATATCGTGCGTAAATTGTGTAAGCATGAAATGTCATCTCCCTGACGCAGGCATGAAACGCTGCGAAACGGCCCCACGGCCGCCTCCGTTAACGGAATCGCAAGAACCGTGCCACGGCCGTTCAAGGTGGTAAGATAATGTTTTTGCTATGGAATATAGCTCAGGCGGCCACCAAATGCGCAGCCGCGGCTAGTATCTAGGCAAAGAAAATGTATGCGCCCTCGGCAAACAGCTCAATTAGTGAGCAAATCCGGCGTCGCCCCAACTAATCGGCACAAAATTTCGGCAGCCGGCCGTTCAGCATCTTAAGCTTGCGCTCGTTTCCAGCACCAAAAGGCCAAGCGACCGGAAGATATACCTTGAAAGAGCCGTGTTCGTGTTCCATATGAGCAGCACGAACCCGGAATCATCGGGTCAGCGCGAGCTGCGTGTTCCTAAGCCTTGCAGTATCTTTAGCTCAGGCTTCTGGCTTGCCCCTTCAGCTAACAACATCGATGCCCTCTACACGCGGGTGTCCCAGGCACCCCGCGCGTTCTCGGCCAACAAGGCCGGGGAGCTAGCGCTTTACATTGGAAAGTATCCCCTTTTGACCTCCTTTCAGGACTTCGGCCTCGCCGATCCCATCTCGCGTGCACTCAAGGAAGAGAATTACCTGACGCCCACGCCTATCCAGGCTCAAACCATTCCCCTCGCATTGTCCGGCCGTGACGTAGTCGGCATCGCCCAGACCGGCACCGGCAAGACGGCCGCCTTCGCGCTCCCGATCCTGCATCGCATCTTGGCCAACCGTATCAAGCCGCAGCCCAAGACCTGCCGTGTGCTCGTGCTGAGCCCCACGCGCGAGTTGTCCGGCCAGATTCTCGACAGCTTCAACGCCTATGGCCGCCACATGCGCCTCACCTCGGCGCTGGCGATCGGCGGCGTCCCGATGGGACGCCAGGTCCGCTCCATCATGCAGGGCGTCGAAGTGATGGTGGCAACGCCCGGCCGCCTGCTCGATCTCGTACAGAGCAACGGGCTCAAGCTCGGCCAGGTCGAATTCCTCGTGCTCGACGAGGCCGACCGCATGCTCGACATGGGCTTCATCAACGACATCCGGAAGATCGTCGCCAAACTGCCTGTCCGGCGGCAAACGCTGTTCTTCTCGGCGACCATGCCCAAGGATATTGCCGAGCTTGCCGAAGCCATGCTGCGCGATCCCGCACGGGTTGCGGTGACGCCGGTGGCCTCGACGGTCGAGCGCATTACCCAGCGCATCATCCAGGTCGATCACTCGGCCAAGCCCGCGTTTCTGGCGCAGCTTCTGAAGCAGGAGCCGGTCGATCGGGCGCTGGTCTTTACCCGCACCAAGCACGGTGCCGACAAGGTGGTGAAGAGCCTCGCACGGGCCGGCATCACTGCCGACGCCATCCACGGCAACAAGTCGCAAAATCACCGTGAGCGGGTGCTCGCCGCATTCCGTACCGGACAGATCCGCACACTGGTCGCCACCGACATTGCCGCCCGCGGCATCGATGTCGACGGCATCTCGCATGTGGTGAATTTCGACCTTCCCAACATCCCCGAAACCTATGTCCATCGCATCGGCCGTACCGCGCGCGCGGGCGCTGAGGGGATCGCGATCTCGCTGGTCGCAGGAGCCGAGGAACTGGCTTATTTGCGTGACATCGAGAAGCTGATCCGCATCGCGCTACCGCGGGAGGATCGGCGCACGCCGGGTCATCGCGACGCAGCTCCGGCGCCGGCGCCACATCGCGGCGGGCGATCTGCGCCCCGGGCACATGCGGCACGCGCAAATGATGCTGGGGCAGGATCGAAAGGCCCTCGCCGACACCACCGGCATGGTGGTAACAATGGCGCTTCAAAAACCGGCCGGAACGAGGTCAATCGGCAAGAGCCGAACCGTCCCGCACAAGGCG
The DNA here is from genome assembly GCF_049586575.1 of Bradyrhizobium sp. Classification (GTDB taxonomy): domain Bacteria; phylum Pseudomonadota; class Alphaproteobacteria; order Rhizobiales; family Xanthobacteraceae; genus Bradyrhizobium. Next base: position 8,805 of record NZ_JBAVCF010000240.1, on the reverse strand, counting down.
GCGGCAAGGCCGAAGGATTGCAGGGGGTCGCGTTTTTGCATCGCGAGAGACGTCCGAATACCCAGCCTAACCGCACCCAACGGCCGCGCTAGCCAATCGACCTGGAGATAACCATGGCTAAAGAAGAGCTGATCCAGTTCGAAGGACTGGTCACCGAAATCCTCCCCGACGCTCGTTACCGCGTCCAGCTCGACGCGGGGCACGAGATCGTTGCCTACACGGCAGGCAAGATGAAAAAGAATCGGATCAAGACCCTGGCGGGTGACCGGGTGACGATCGAAATGTCACCCTACGATCTGGAAAAAGGCCGATTGATTTTCCGCCACAAGGATGAACGTCCGGGCGGGGCTCCCGGCGGAGGCGCTCAACGCGGCGCACCGCAGCGTGGCCAATTCCGACGCAGATAACACAACCGTTGGCTTTTGACCCCGTAACAGAAACCCGTCGGCGCAGGCCGCGGGCCCGCCGCCTTTCGGCCACGATCAAAAAATCGCGACCTCAGGATTGTTTGGATCGCTACTTTGGAATAATATGGCGTTATCGATTTTCGGCCGGACGACATTAGCTATCCACCGGTACAGCCGGTTTAGACGCTGACGACCCTTCCAAAAATTCGATCTCACCAGCCTGCGAAAGTGGGCTTCGTTATATCTATCTTGAGAAGGGACTATCCCGTGAGCATGGGAACCGTGAAGTGGTTTAACGCTACCAAGGGCTACGGCTTTATCCAGCCGGATGACGGCGGCAACGACGTGTTCGTGCACATCAGCGCTGTCGAACGCGCCGGCCTTGGAACCCTGCGTGAAGGCCAAAAGATCAGCTACGAGATCGTCGCCGATCGCCGTTCCGGCAAGTCTTCCGCTGACAACCTGCGCGCAGCCGGCTGAAGCCGGACCACGGTGAAAATTGCGGCGGCAGATACCTGCTGCCGGATTTTTGCTTCGTGCAAACCAGGTCTTGAACAAGCAAACCAGGTCCTGAACAACCAAAAAAGGCCGCGCGCTGCGCGGCCTTTTTCTTGTCTGCGGAAGCGGCGCTCCAACCCTGCCGCCCCGCCTTCCTTCTATTGTTTGGTCGCCGCGGCGCCGCTGGCCTGGCCGCTCAGATTCCCGGCCTGGTCCATGGTCGATTTGAAGAAGGAGTCGCCATCGCCGAGCGTGATGCGGCGCTGGCAGATCGGCATGCAACTATAGGATTCGCGATCCACACCGCGATAAACCGTGATGAGCTGGTCGCTCGGACCCTCGACCTGGATCAGACGATCCACCAGCACCTCGCCCGCGCGGTCCATCGCAATGAAATTGGTGGCGCCGTAGCCCTTTCCGGTAACGACGAGGACTCCGCCGGCTTGCAGCGCGACATCCGCGATGAGCGGATTGCCGACCACGATGGTGGCGACACGGGCCGGCAACTTCACGAGCCTGGCCTGATCGACGTTCACCGCGATGGCGTTCGCGAAGGGTTCTGCGACGGCTGCCATCGGCCACATCAGCATTCCGGCCGCAAGCGCGCTAAACGCGGAACGCAAGGAAAAACGCAAGGACTGAGACGACATACGATACCCCGGGACGTGAACAAGCCGGATGGAGCGATACGCAGCGGAACCGGCGCCCGACGAGGCAAATCTGACGTCAATTAGTGAATGAACTGCAAATGGAAGCCAGCGAACTGCAAATGGAAGCCAGTTTCCCGACCCTCTCGAGGGCTACTGGCGAAAAGGGTAAGCAAGTTGCCCAACAATTTCATTAGGAATGCGCGGATCGTCCGCACCGTAGTCCTGCGGTAGCCGGCCTTCCGGCATCCGGAACGTCCCGAACAGGATGTCCCAGATCGGAAACGTTCCCGCGAAGTTGGTGTCGCCGCCTTCTTCCAGCGGCGTGTGATGCCAGCGATGAAACACCGGCGTTGCCAGCACATATCTGAATGGCCCGAGCGTCCAGTTCAGGTTGGCGTGCACGAAGGCGGAATGGAACGTCGTGAACGGGCCGACCCACAGCATGACGTTCGGGGAGATACCTGCCATCAGCAGGATGACGTCGACCGCAATCGTTCCCAGGAACAGATTTACCGGGTGGAAGCGCGCCGCAGAAATCCAGTCCAGTTCTTCGGACGAATGATGGATCGCGTGATACTTCCAGAATGCGCCGCCATGAAACAGCCGGTGCAGCCAGTACAACATGAAGTCGGAGAGCACCAGAAACAGCAGTCCCTGAAGCCAGAGCGGCAGTTCCGACAACGGACCGTGCCCATTGTCATAGAACGCAATCAGGCCGTCGGCGTCGTGAATGTTGAAGACCACGCCCGCTCCGAGCACGAGCAAGCCGATCCGCAGCACGCGCGCAAACAACGGAACAAAAAACCAGTAGCAGACGTCGGTGACCAGTTCCCGCTTGCGCCACCAGGGCGTCCCGGGATTGCAGGCCCAGAAATACGTCAGCACCGAAAACACGAGAGCCAGAACGATCGTGATCGGCACCACCTTGGTAATCGTCTGACCGAGCATCTCGACGACTTCCAACGTTAGACTGGACATGGCGGCCTCATTCGATCGATTGCGTAAGGCGTACGCCTCGCCGCTTAAGGAGCCGTAAAATGGAAAGCGCAGCGCTGGTTCGTCCGTCTTTTAATAGAAGGGAATCGCTACACGACGGTTTGATTGAATCCGAGGGAACCAGTTAATTCCAAATTTACTGTGCTCAAGAACACCGCGAATTGGGGCGGTTTGCGCGATCGAATTAACTGTGCCGCAATCGTCCGAACGTAGGGTGCACCATGGTCACGGTGCTGAGAACGCCGGCGAGACCACAGTTAGTTCGACCAGCCACGTGTCACATGGAGTTTTACCTATGAAGAATCTGATTGCGCGTTTTGTGAAGGACGAGTCCGGCGCCACCGCCATCGAATACGGCCTCATCGCCGCCGGCATCTCGCTTGCCATTATCGCCGTCGTCAACGGCCTCGGCAGCAACCTGAACACCAAGTTCACCTCGATCAACACCTCGCTGAAATAAGCGTCGGTTGACTTTGAACATCGGGCCCCGGTTGATCCGGGGCCTTTTTTTCGTCCGTAATTCGGTAGCGTAACATGCGTATCGTTCCGGCTGCGCCGGCTCCGGCAGGGTCGATAGCTGTTCGGGCCGGCCCTGGGCAGGCCTCGCCAACCGCCATTGTCTGCGTCGCCCTGTTGCTCGCGCTCGTCTTTCTCGTCTTTCGGATTGCCGGCGTGCTCGTGTCGCCCATTTGAAGTTCCTGCACCGCAAGCCGCAGATTGCGTCCAGGAATTTCAAACGGAAAAGGGGCGCCAGGCTCGCCGTCGTTTCCCGATTGTTCATTTATCGTCGATAGCGTCGAGGGCAGCTGTCCGATCCCTGAACGCGAGCCACCCCCCTTTCATGATCCTCGACGTCGCTCGTCTCCTGTTCTTCCCGGCCCTGATGGCGTTCGCGGCCGCGAGCGACCTGTTCACGATGACGATCTCAAATCGTGTATCCTTGGCGGTTGCGGCGGGTTTTCTCGCTCTGGCTCTCGCAAGCGGCATGGCGCCCACGGACATCCTGATGCACCTCGCGGCCGGCGCCACCGTGCTCGCAGGCGCCTTTGTCTGTTTTGCGTTTGGATGGATCGGCGGGGGAGACGCCAAGGTGGCGGCCGCAGCCGCGCTTTGGTTCGGCTTCGCCTACCTGCTGAACTACCTGGTCTACGCCTCGCTGTTCGGCGGCGTTCTGACGCTGCTATTGCTGCAGTTCCGGCAGTGGCCACTGCCCTATGCGCTGGCAGGTCAGGCCTGGCTGCTCAAATTGCACGCCAAGGAAAGCGGGATTCCTTACGGCATCGCACTCGCCATTGGCGCGCTCATGATCTATCCGGAGACCGAGTGGATCAAAGCGGTCGACCTGACGCGCCTGATGATCGGTTGATCGCGCTTGTTGCCTCAGCACGCACCTTTTACTTTTGCGAATTTCGGAAGGTTATGGGCACTAGAAAACAGATTGGTCCTGTGCCGCTCCTCCATTTGCAGTTCCTGAACCGGTGTTTGGCCGCTTGCGGCGCAGGAACTTCAAATAGGCGGCACTGGAGAGGTAAACTCTCATTAACGCGATTTAGATACCCCTCATTAACCATGCTTTGACGAATAACTGGTCAACTCCTGTTACGGCGGCGGAACCGTCGCGGCGTAATGTGGAAAGTGAAGCGTATGAATAGGGCACGCATTGTCGTCCTGACCATCGCTCTTGGCGCTGGCGGTGTCGCTGCCTATCTCGCAAGTGGATCGGATAGCAAACCACCTCCGACCGAGCCGGTCGCGCAGCTACAGACGGTCGATGTTCTCGTGGCCAAATCCGATATTGGCCTCGGCCAGACAGTCACGCCCAACGACATGTTGTGGCAGACCTGGCCGGCAGCGGCTGCCAGCAATTCCTTCATCCGCCGCAGCGACCGTCCTGACGCCACCAAGGAAATTACCGGCTCGATCGCGCGCTCGCCCTTCATCGCGGGCGAGCCGATCCGCGAGCCAAAACTGATCAAGGCGAATGGATCCGGCTTCATGGCCGCGATCCTGCCGCAGGGGATGCGCGCGATATCGACCGAAATTTCGCCGGAGACCGGCGCCGGCGGCTTCATCCTGCCGAACGACCGGGTGGATGTCATCCTGACCAGGCGGGAAAAGAATCCGGATCCGAAAGCCACCGGCGATCTCGTGATCCCCCAGATCATCCTCTCGAATATTCGCGTTCTCGCCATCGATCAGGCGCCGAAGGAAAAGGATGGCCAGAACTCTGTCGTCGGCAAGACCGTTACGCTCGAGTTGAAGCCTGAGCAGGCGGCGCATCTGGCCGCCGCGCGCCAGGCCGGCACGCTGTCGCTGGCGCTACGCAGCATCGCCGACGTCAATCAGGTTGAAGTCGCCGTCGAGGAAAAATCCCGCCAGACCGGCACCATCAATGTGGTTCGCTACGGCGTCAACAACCCCACGGCGATCCAGAAGTGACCAAAGGACCTAACGAGATGAAATGCGGGGAAAGTCAGCTTCCGATGCGAGCCGTTTGGGTTCGCGCCCTGTCGTTTTCGGCCGCGGTGGCGATGGTGCTCAATCCCGCTTTGGTTCCGGCACTGGCTGCCGATTCCCGTCCAATCCCGCAGGTTTCCGCCGACGGACAGATGAACGCGCGGTTTCTCTCGCTCGGCATCGGCAAGTCGATCGTGATCGACCTGCCGCGCGACATCAAGGACGTGCTGGTGGCCGATCCCAAGATTGCCAATGCGGTCGTGCGCTCGGCGCAGCGCGCCTACATCATCGGCGCAGCGGTCGGGCAGACCAACATCGTGTTCTTCGATTCGGCCGGCCAGCAGATCGCGGCCTATGACATCGCCGTCAAGCGCGACCTCAACGGCGCGCGCGCCGCGCTCAAGCAGATATTGCCGAATTCCGACATTCAGATCGAAGGGCTCGGCGACAGCGTGATTCTCACCGGCACCGCGGCAAGCCCGATCGAGGCGCAGCAGGCGGCCGATGTTGCCGCGCGGCTGGCGGGCGGCATCGACAAGGTCGTCAACTCCATCACGGTCCGGGGACGCGACCAGGTGATGCTGAAAGTGACGGTCGCCGAAGTCGCGCGCTCGATCATCAAGCAACTGGGCATCGATCTCTCTGGCCAGCTCAACTACGGCACTGCGGTCGTGAACTTCAACAACTCCAACCCGTTCACGGCGACAGGCCAGCCGCTGGTCGGGACCAATGCCATCACCACTTCGTTCGGCGGTACCCCGTCAGTCTCGGCCACCCTGCGCGCGATGGAGAGCGCCGGCGTGACCCGAACACTGGCTGAGCCGAACCTGACCGCGATTTCCGGCGAATCGGCGACGTTCATCGCCGGCGGCGAATTCCCCATTCCAACCGGCGTGACATGTCAGACGACGGCCGCTGGCTCCGTCGGACAGTGCGCCCCCTCGATCGCTTTCAAGAAATTCGGTATTTCGCTCAACTTCACGCCGGTGGTGCTGACCGGAGGCCGCATCAGCCTCCGGGTCATGACGGAAGTGTCGGAAGTCTCCAACGACAATTCGATCACCGTGACGGGAATCACCGTTCCTTCGGTCAAGACCCGCCGCGCGGAAACGACCCTCGAAATCCCCTCGGGCGGTTCGATGGCGATGGCCGGCCTGATCCAGGACCAGACCAAGCAGGCGATCAACGGCCTTCCCGGACTTTCACAGCTGCCGATACTAGGCACGCTGTTTCGCAGCCGCGATTTCCAGGACAACAAGACCGAGCTGATGGTGATTGTGACGCCTTATGTCGTTCGCGCGGTCGCGCAGAAGGACCTGTCGCGTCCGGACGACGGCTTCGCCTCGGCATCCGATCCGCAATCCGATCTGCTCGGCAGCATCAACCGCATCTACGGCGTTCCTGGTCGCAACGAACCGGCCCAGAACTATCGCGGCACCTATGGCTTTATCACGGACTAAGACGGGACAAGGACGACGACCATGAAAGCCAGGACACCCGTCGAATATCGGCGCGACCTCCGCGTCGCGGGCGCGCTAACGCCCACTTTCCGAAGTTCGTGGCCCGCCTCAGCCCCCACCTTTCACGAACCTCGGAAAGTTATGGGCACTAGCAAATCCATGATTCGAGTGCCGCTTTTCCATTTGAAGTTTCTGGACGGAATTGGCCGCTTGCGGTTCAGGAACTTCAAATGGGCGGCACTCGTCGGTCTCGCGACCGCCCTTGGCGCCTGTACGCATACCGATCAGGTCGCGACGACGGCGAGCGTTCCCGACGATTATCGCTTGAGGCACCCGATTACGATTCAGGAAGCCAATCGCTCCGTCGTGATTTTTGTCGGCCGGGCTCGCGGCGGCCTGTCGGCAGAGCAACGCGCCGATGTGATGGGACTGGCCGAGATCTGGCTGCAAGAGGGCACCGGCGCGATCGTGGCCGACGTACCCGTCGGCACTCCCAATGCGCGGGCGGCCGCTGATGCGTTCCGGGAAGCGCAGTCCCTGCTTTCTGCGGCAGGCGTGCCGTCTCGCGGCGTCACCATGCACCAATATCATCCGAACGATCCGCGTCAGCTGGCGACGCTGCGCCTGAGCTACCCGAAAATCACGGCGGTGGCCGGCCCGTGCGGACTATGGCCGGAAGACCTCGGCCCCTCAATCAAGGACAAGGGCTATCTCGAAAACAAGCCCTATTACAACTTTGGCTGCGCCTATCAGCGCAACATGGCCGCGATGGTCGACAACCCTGCGGACCTCGTGCAGCCGCGTCCGGAGACCCCGGCCTATACCGTGCGGCGCTCCGAAGGCTTCGAGAAATATCGCAAGGGAACGACCACGACGACCAACTATCCCGAATCCGACAAGGCCAAACTTAGCGATACAGGCAAATGATCAGTTACGCGCGTCAGAATCCAGAAGCACAGCCAGAGGGCGCTCCACCGCCCGCCGAAGACCACATCGCGCCCGCGCCACGGGTGTCGGTGCAGGCCTTCTGCGAAACGGTCGAGACCGCCGCAGCCGTCCAGTCGGCGGGCGAAGACCGGCGGCTTGCCAAGGCACATCTGAAAATTCAGATGGGCGGCATGGCGGCCGCGGTTGAGGCCTATCGAACCGCGCCCACGCCAAACGTGATCATTCTGGAGACCGAAGGCCGCACCGACATCCTGACTGGTCTCGACCAGCTTGCCACTGTCTGCGACTCGGGCACCCGGGTGATCGTGATCGGCCGCATCAACGACGTCACGCTGTATCGCGAACTGGTGCGGCGGGGTGTCAGCGACTACGTGATCGCGCCGATCAACACGATCGACGTGGTGCGTTCGATCTGCGGGCTGTTCTCCTCGCCGGAAGCCAAGGCAGTGGGCCGCATCATCGCCATCGTCGGCGCCAAGGGCGGCGTCGGCGCATCGACCGTCGCCCACAACGTTGCCTGGGCGATCGCGCGCGACCTGACGCTGGATTCGGTGGTGGCCGATCTCGACCTCGCCTTTGGCACGGCCGGCCTCGACTATAACCAGGACCCGCCACAAGGCATCGCGGACGCGGTATTCTCGCCCGACCGGGTCGACACCGCTTTCATCGACCGCCTGTTGTCGAAATGCACCGATCATCTCAGCCTGCTGGCGGCGCCGGCAACGCTCGATCGCGTCTACGATTTCGGCGTCGAAGCTTTTGACGCGATTTTCGACACGCTTCGCACCACGATGCCCTGCATCGTGCTCGATATTCCGCATCAATGGTCCGGTTGGACCAAGCGCGCACTGGTCGCTGCCGACGATATCCTGATCGTCGCGGCACCCGACCTTGCCAACCTCCGCAACACCAAGAACATCTTCGACCTGCTGAAGGCGGCCCGGCCCAACGACCGGACTCCGCTGTACTGCCTCAACCAGGTCGGCGTTCCCAAACGGCCGGAGATCAATGCGAGCGAGTTCGCCAAGGCGATCGAATGCGAGCCGATCGTGTCGATTCCGTTCGATCCCCAGATGTTCGGCGCGGCTGCCAATAACGGCCAGATGATCGCGGAAATCTCCGAAAATCATCGCAGCACCGAGATGTTCCGGCAGATCGCGCAGCGGCTCACCGGCCGCGGCGAAACCAAAAAGCCGCGAGGTTCGTTCCTGTCCCCTCTGATCGATAAATTTCGGTCAAAGTGATTTGACCCGTCTGGAGTGTAGTCGTGTTTGGTAAGCGTAGCGGAACAGAAAGCGACACACGGGTCGCAAGACCCGTCCAGACCGCGCCGGAAGCCGCTCCGGCGTCCGCGCCGGCCGCCTCGCGAGTTCCCTCGCCGCCCATCGT